>CAYJPE010000153.1:0-7067 GCA_964371965.1 uncultured Desulfovibrionaceae bacterium | reverse complement strand
CCAAAAAAAGTTTCCCCCACATGCTTTTTAAAAACATACATTTAGACAAAACACGCTACGAGCAGGCCATTGGTTACCTTTTTTCAACAGGCTGTTATCCTATGGCAATAATGCCCTTTGCATTCATTGTAATCTTGCCGCTTTTGCCTTCAAAATTCCCCCACGCCCCTTTGAGGGTGATGGCATTGGCGTCAAGACTTATGCCGGATTTTGTGCTTTCGATGGTGGACGAATCGCTTTTGAGTGTGAGCGTGCTATTTGTGAGCGTGGTTTTGCTGTCATTGAATTCTAGTTTTGACGCATTGTTTTCGACGTTTAAGGAGACGGACTTGTCTTTGAGTTCAAGAGTTGTTGTATTTTTATAGGTGAGTGTGGCTGCGTCCTTTGTGAACGCGAGGGAGGCTGTATGCTCGGTATCGCTTTGGTGCCATAGGGTGCTGTGGTCTTTATAAAATCCCAATTCGGAATTGCGGTGATCTTTGGAAAGGTAGATGACGGACAGTGTGCTATCATCCTGATTTTCAGGGTTTTTTTGTTGTATGCTGAGGAGCTTGCCAGTGTTGAGCAGGGAGAGAGACTGTTTGTCATTGTCGAGGATAATTTTTGAGTATGCTTCGGATAAGGGGCGTTCGCCGAGAGCCCTGATGAGCGTTTGCCCTGTTTCATATCGTGCCTTTGCATCGTCAATCTTTGTAAGAAAGCCTTGTCGTGCTATTGCGTTGAGAGGATTTATCTTTTTGAGTTTTGCTGCGTTGAGTGTGGTCAGGCTTTGCTCAAAAAAAGCGCGGCTTTCTTCCGGCATTCTTCTGAGAGTGGCGGTTAAGGGCCTTCTGTGCGTCTCATCATCGTGAAATTCATTGCTTATGCTGACGGTTTTGGCACTGCGAAGGGTAAGGTTTTCTGTGCCAAACATATGCGTGTCTTCCAAGCCCACAATTCTGACTTGTTCTGTTTCGGCCACAATAAAGCTTTTGTCGGCTTGGAGATCAAAAAAATCTTTGTGAATATCCACGTGCTTTTCTGCAGGTGTGGTATCCACAAAGTCGCATGCTTGTGGCAGTGTCAGAAGAGAAATGCCATTGGCTGCGGAAAAATATGTATGAGTACTTGTGGAAGCAATATTTTTTTTTGAGGCAAGCTTCACGCCGCCGTGAGGTACGTCCCAGTCGGTGACTGCTTTTTTGTAATTGAGATAGTTGAGCATAAGCTCTGCGACTAGCTCGGATAAGGTTACCGTGAGCGCACGTGTTTGTGCGCTTTTTCTGTCTGCAAGTTGTTGTGCTTTTGCCTCGTCAAGGGAGGCGAGTACGTTCTTGTATATTTTGTCATAGCTGGCGATTTTTTCTTGTTCGCTCATGCTATTGACGGTTTTTTCAGCTTGCTGCATAATCTCCGCTTCTTTGCGAGCAAAGGACAGTCGAATTTCTTCAAGCTCTCTCTGACACGTGAGGGCAAACTCTTCGTCAAGTTCTGCGATTTTTTTCTTTCTATCTGGTGAGTTGAGGGGAAGGCCCTTTTTTGTTGCTTCGAGTTTTTTCTTGCCTTCTTCGTGTTCCGCACGTTTTTTTGTCAATGCGTCTTCGCATGCTTTGTCCAAGTTCTTTTTTTGCGTCTTGTATAATGCTAAGTAGGTGTTTTCTTTGAGTACGGCTTCTTTGTCACGGCTTAAAAAGGCGACTTTTTTCTCGGTTGTTTCACGGTTGAGATGTTTTTTAAATTCTTCGTTTTCCCGTTCACTTTCTTTTGAAGTGGCCAAAGATTTGTTGGCTTGCGAGGCAATATAGAGCACCAGAAAAGACGTTACGAGAGTGCTGCGCAGTTTGTCGCCTTCAATGACAAGTCGCAGGCTGTTTTTTTCATCCGAGGCACCAAGTACCGCGCCATAAGGGCTTGGCATTTTATCTATGAGGCCGCCCCATGTATCATGGGCATGCGCCGCAAAGGCACCCAGAGCGCCCAATGCTTTGAGCGTGGTTGTGGCGGTATCCCATGATTCTGCCGCTTTACTTTTTCCTTGTGCTTCTTGTGCTTCTGTTATGCCTTGTGATGCGTGGAGAAGTGATTTTTCTGCATCTTCGCGTTGCCATGTGGCTTTTTCGGCGTTCAGTTGTGCCAGTTGCAGTGTTTTGTCGCTCTCCACTTTGTTGTGTGGTATGGATTTTAAGCAATTGCTTTTGCAATTTTCAAGGTTTTGTTGTGCAAGGGCTTCGTTTGCTTGAGCCTTTTCAAGGTTTTTTTTTGCCTCTTGTTGTGCGTGTATGGCATCTGTAAGCGAGTTTGCTGCTGCGGCTGCGGCATTATTTTTGCGGAGCTCCTCACTGACATTTGCCAAGACCTTGCTGGCTGTGGTCATGATGGTGGCAGGTTTGAGGCTTTTGAAGACGGAGAGTTCATTGAACGTACCGCTTGAGGAATTTTGGAAAAGTGTGGCAAAGTTGTTGGCGGCGACGGTGGAGAATTGTGTGTAGGTATCTGTGCGTACCATGGACTGATCAAGACTGCCGCTGGACATGAACATTCCTGAGCGTCCACTGCCTGTGGTGAGGTTAAATCCTTGTTTTTGTGGCGAATCGTTAAAAGTGAGGCCACCGCCGCAGGCACTTGTCATGCCGGAGAACATGGTATTGGCGGCATTATCGGTGGAGCCTGTTTGGGGATTACTCAAGGCACCGGCAATGAAGGGTCTGTCGGGATTGCCATCCATAAAGGCGATGATGACTTCTACGCCAGGATCAAGGGGAAAGGACGTGCCGTAGCCTGCCCCGACAGAAGGTTGCGCGCGTCGTATCCAGCACGATGCTTTGCCGCTGCCTCTGCCAGACGTATCTTGTGGAAACACCACCTTGTAGCGACCATAGGCATCTATTTCCGGTGTGTTTGCCGTGGAGGAGGAGTCGATGAAAGCGTGGATTACACCGGGAATTTTTCTGCGCTGAGTCTTGCGTTCGAGGCGAAAGGGGGTGTCCTTTGGTATGCATGTGAAATTGTTGCGATAGTAGAACGCATCGGAGAGGTATTCAATATGAATGCCAAGGACGGAAGAAAGATAGCCTTCTTGACTGCCTTCGTGGGTAATGTGGGTGGTAAGGTAGGCTGTATTCCAGCTTTCGTCATAATGGTCGGTGAGGGTGAAGGTATAGCCCGGGCGAAGGGTGGGCACGGAGCTTATGCCGTGAAACAAAGTGCCACGACAGCGTAGGGCATCGGCGCGTGCGTCCGCGAGGCGTTGGCCTTGTGCGCTTGTCGTAAAGCCGTCATTGTAGAAAAAGAGCGTACCGACGCCGTGCTCGTCCACCGTGGCCGTGGCCTCAACGGTGATTTGGGGGTTTTTCCAATCATAATCTCGCACATAGATTTCTTTTGGCAGGGGCTCCTGGTGACGTGTCATGGAGGCGATAATTTCTTCTGTATGTCCCCCTTCAAGGCCTGATGTGGGGTAATAGCGCAAGTGTTGTGTGCCGTCCATATGTGTATGTTTGAGGGGGGAGTCGGTAAAAATGATGTGTTCGTTGTCTTCGTGTTGTTCAAAATAATAGTAGAAGCCTTCGTGTTCAATGATAAAGAGCATGTAGTCATACATATTTTCATTGTACTGCATGCTAAATTCATATGTGGGATAGTCGTTATGTAGCATAAAGCTGTGCCTTGGCTTGAGGATACCAGCGTTGCCAAAGGCATGTTCAAGAATTTGTTGGGCATTTTTTTCAATGTAGATGCAGTTTTGTACCAAGTGCTTCAGCTTGGCAAATTGCGGCTCAAGACGCAGGGTATAAAATGTCCAGCCATTGACATGGTGCTCTTGGCGTATGGCGGTAAGGTAACCGTGAAAAAAAGCTGCCTGCGCATCGTTTCTGTCAATGCGCAAGAAACATGGCGCAGACAGGAGGGCAGATGTGTTCAACTGCTTTTGGCACATGATGTCTATTTCGAAAGAGTAGAGGGTGCCTATACCTTCTGTGCCCTTGAAGCGCACCACTTTGCAGTCATAGTCGTGTGACAATGCGCGAGAATGAAAGGTGAATCTTTCGTATACAACGTGCTCGCTCTGCTGTGCCATGTGGCCTCCTGTGTGTTTGTATAAGCCTTTTGAAAAACGCCATTTGAGGCAGACTGTTCAAAAATGCTGAGATGCGAGGAAGCAAAAAACGTCAAGATACGCCGCGGATGAGACATACATAGGCCGTGTATTTTTTGCCCCTGCTCCGAAGGGGACGCCGCCTGCTGTGCCTATGCCGGAAAAAAGGACATTGCTGGCATGGTCGGTAAAGCCCGTTTCCGGATTGCTCAAGGCACCGGAGATGAAAGGTCTGTCGGGATTACCGTCCATGAAGGCAATGCGCACTTCTTTCCGTCAAAGGAGGCGCAGCTTTACTATGAAAGAATTTGAATTTCT
The DNA here is from genome assembly GCA_964371965.1 of uncultured Desulfovibrionaceae bacterium. Taxonomy (GTDB): domain Bacteria; phylum Desulfobacterota; class Desulfovibrionia; order Desulfovibrionales; family Desulfovibrionaceae; genus CAYJAD01. The sequence goes on along the minus strand of CAYJPE010000153.1, from coordinate 2,674 downwards.
TGACTTTTTCCTATTGTGACCGACGTTGATGTGGACTTCATGGCTTCCTTACCTCCCACGGTGAGTGTGAATGTTGTATTGGCGCTGATTCCAACATTCTCGTTTGTCAGTTTGATCTGTGATGTTGGAGCAATAGGATCACCTTTATCATTAAATGCTGTTCCCTGCAATGTGAGGGCGGGAGCCATGAGGGTGCTGGTCTCACCTTCGAGTTTGAGCTGTGCCGTATTGTGTTTGAGGGTTGCCATGCTATCGCCTAGCGTCAGTGCAGCAAGGGCTTTGCACTCAAGCTTTCCTTCTGCCTCGTTTAAGCGTTTTTTGGCTGTTTCGATGGCGGCCTCGATCTGCACTTTTTCGTCGTTTAAAGTGGCCATTGTCGCTTGTAGGGTGACCAAGTTTTGTCGCAATGGTACTTTGGCGGCCTCATCTGCTGCTTGGTTTATTTCGTTATTTTTGTCATTTATTGCCGTCTCTTGATCTGTGATAGCCTGCTCTTTGGAGGTAAGGTGTGTCTTTTCAGCATCCAGATTTTGCTGCATGGCCGCAACAATAATGGGCTGTACTATGGGGCTACGTTGTAAATCAAGGCCGCTGGCAACGGATTCAAGGGTAAGAGATGTTTCGTTTGCCTTAAATGTGAGCGAAGAGACATGACCTTTGCCTTGATCATCGCCTTGTTGATGTGTCAAGGTTGTGTGGTCTTTGCTGCAGTTCAGTGTTGTGCCGCGTCCTGCTTTTGAATTGTACAGAAGCGTCATGGTATTTGTATCCGTCTCGTATGTGCCGTCATTCTTGTATGTCGGTTCTTGTGTGACAAGTATGCGATCACCAATGTTTTTGAGGGTGAGGGAATGGCGTAGATGTATATCGGATTCTTCAAGGTCAATACTGGAATAGCTTGCGGGAGCCGGAAGTTTTGTTGCATCAATCTTAGCAAGCTTATCTGCGGTTTGTAATGATTCTAATGTGGCCTGTGCCAATACTTGTTCGGGGCCTGCCGACATTTTTTTTATGTCGGCTTCCTGTTGTTTTATGGTGTTCTGCTTTATGGTAGCGCCTGCAATGGTTTGTATGGTCTTGTATAAGGCCTCATTGTTCGATTGTGTATATTGGTTGCTGAGTGAAATGTTGCGACCTTTCAACGTTAATGTTTCTCCGCTGGATATGACTGTAGATTCCATGCTCCTCATTCTGATTTGTTCTGACTCGGCGGCAATGTAGCTCTTTGTCGGCAGAATACCGTCTAAAGTATTGTGTAACATTGCCAGCGTATCGCCTGTCACATATTTGGGATACATATGTGCTGTGGGCAGAGCCACAAGGGAAATACTTTTATCTGTGGCCACGCATGCTTCTCGGCTTGTGCTCACCGTATTGCGGTCAGACTCAAGCTTTAAGCCCGCGTAGTATGCACCAGCTATTTTGTTTTTGACCCAATTTTGTCGGCATAAAGCGAGCGTTGCTAGGGTTTCAGCGATAAGTTCGCCTACTTGTGTTGAACCCTTACTAACGGCAGCGGCTTTTTTTTGTGCAACTTTTTTTGCGTAGATATTGTCAATTCTTTGTACGGCTGTTTCGTATTCGTCTTTAAAAGTTTGGCTGTTCTGGACGGTATTTTTGGCAGCCGTCCTCATGGCTTGCTTTTCTGCCAGTGTTATTTTGATCTCGGCTTCGGCTTCTGTCAAGTGTTCCGAGAATTGCTTTAAGTGTTCTGCTTGGATCTCTTCTATGCGCGCCTTGTGCAGCTTTTGGTATTCTTTTTCTTCTTCGCTTTCCCAAAGAGCCAATTTTTCTTTATCCCTTGCATACGCCAACTTTTTTTCTTCGTCTGCCGTATCGGTAACGCATGAGCCAACACCAACAACGGTGCTATAGGCACTGGCTGCTGTTTGTGCAATCGAAAGAGCTGCAATGCCTTTGAGGCGATTTTTTGAAGGTTTCACGTCGAATTTGAGAGAACTCTTGGCGTCTGTAACAGATATGGCGGCAGAATAGGGGGCAATGGGGGGCTTTGATTTAAAGGCATCTACGACGTCCATGACACTGTCGCCAATGGTGGTAAGGACGTTTGCAATTTTTAGGGCAGCCACCGTGGCATCCCAACCTGTTTTAACTTCAAGCCTGCGTTCAGCGTCCTTGGATCGTTCCAGTGCGTCTTCTTTCTCTTTTTGCTCGTATTCGGCGGTTTCGTAGGCAAGTTTGTCACGCTCAGTCGCGTTATCGTCAGGTTTTGTGAGAGCTTTTAACTTTGCGCTTGCTGCGTCTGCTTCTTTTTGCGCTTTTGCCAAATCTGTCTCAACATTTGCAGCTTTGGTGTCGGCAGATTTTTGTCCTGCTTCTGCTATGCCAGAGAGTGCTTGGATAGCAAGGGTGATTATGGCCATGGCGTCGAGTTTTGGATCTGCCGACAGACTGGCGCTCAAGCCACTTTGCATTTTTGATTGAATCATATCGAAGGTGGAGGCAGCGACGCTGGACATATTCGTGTTATAGGCACTGCGAAAAAACGTGGTATCGTGACTGCCGGAGCTCATGAAGAGCCCCGAACGTCCACTGCCTGTGGCAAGGTTGAGGCCTTGTTTTTCCGGTGTGTCATTGAAGGTGAGTGCGCCGCCGCCAGCAGTGCTTATGCCGGAGAACAGAGCCCTGTCGGCATGGTCGGTAAAGCCTGTTT
>CAYJPE010000152.1:0-7106 GCA_964371965.1 uncultured Desulfovibrionaceae bacterium | reverse complement strand
GGATAAAAGTCAAGTAATTTTAGTGTGATATTGCTTTTTCAGGGTCAACTACATACTCTCAGTCCGCCCCTCGCTTGTGCAGAAGACACAGATTTTACACTCCATAATCCTGATACCAACGAAACAAACTTCGCGCAAATTATGGAATCTATCTTGGAAAACCAAGAGAAAATCCTTTTGGATATTGAATCCGAACGTGATAATTATAGAGGTAGCGTCCACAACGATATTGTGCATTTAAACAAGGTGCATCATGATATTCATAATGATTACAATAGAATATACAAATTGTATTGGATTAATAGAGACCAGCCCGCTGAACTGTCGCTCATAGCCGAGCAGATTAGCAGATTTATTTTTCAAATAACAGAATTGTACGAACCACTGCGTCATACCCACGAGCATGTGCAAGAGCGTGTGGAACAACTCGACAATATCATTCATAGCTTAAAAATTATCTCTGGCGAGGCAACTCTTAGCATGTTACAACGTGCCACAGACCTGAGAAATGCCTATGCCACCTTTGACAAAAGACTCAGCACTGTTATGACTGTCACCAAGGATTTTCTCCAAACGCTGGCGAAAACATATGACGATCTGGAAGCAAGAATGCCGCGTTTTTGGCTTGAGCATTACTTAAACACGGACGTCAACTTTTTTGCGAACATGAACATATGGACGACATCCACATATCCCTCTCAAGCTTTTTCTTTAATCAGCTTAAATGTCACGCGAGAAACCCCCTCCACATGGCATGCCTGGCTTTTATTTGGTACAAATTTTCTTATGTTTATTGCGCCTTTCGTGCTCATAGGCAGTGTTCTTTATCGTTATATAAATGTCCTTTTACCACCTGCCATGCACGAAGCAAGTCGTCACACGCTTGTAAAGATTTTGCCTTGGATTATTGTGGGCATAAGTGTGCAATTTGCCTCATGGCATGACGGAAACAGATATCAAATAATTCATGCTCTTGGAACTTTTCTCTTGTGTTATGGACAAATCCTTTTATCGTGGCAGCTCCTGTGTTTAAAGCGTGAGGAGGCACATCCTGTAAAGTCACCGTTCATTGTTTTCCTGAGCGTCCTTGTGATGGCCTTTATCATGCTGACGGGGCTGGATATCACGCGCATATTTAGTATTCCGTGGGCCATATTTCTTCTGTATATGTTATTGCGTGCACGTAGGCGCCCTGCTGCACCATTCCCTTTCTCGCACGGACTGCTTAAGTCCTTTTATGTTGTGATGGGCATAGGATTGCTTGTCATCCTTATTGCAGGTCATGCGCATTTGTCTTTCTTCATTATTTTACTCTATATGTGCCTAGTGATGGGTTTGCACCAAAGCGAGGCTTGTCTGCATGCCACGTCATTTTTAAATGATTGTTTGCCCAAAAGCGGTCTTTCAGCCCTGATTTATGGCCTCTTGTTGGCTATCATATTGCCTATTATTTTGACCATCGCCTTGGTGTCGCCCTTGAGCTGGTTGCTCGCTTTCCCGGGTGGAGAGTACCTTCTCAAGACTTTAAGTGACTTTCATATCGAAATTGGCAATATTTCCTTTAATGCTGTACAAATTTTAACCATCGCCACCATTTTCTACTTGGTAAAATCCATTGTCGGCGTGTCGTGCAATTATATCGACAGCACATGGCGAAAGCATGATAACGAATCCTTGGTTGCCCTTACAACACCCATTAAAACTATTATTTTCTTTGGTTTTTGGGGTATATTTGCTTTGTATGTCTTACAAAGCATCGGCTTTGACTTGAGTAACCTTGCGGTTGTTGCCGGGGGCTTGAGCGTCGGCTTGGGGCTTGGCATGCAAGGTATTGTGCAAAATACCTTCAGCGGTTTTTCTTTGATTTTTGGTCAAAACATCCGTGAAGGTGACGTTGTGGAAGTGGGCACCATCAAGGGTATTGTGCAAAAGGTAAGTTTACGCGCCACGCGGGTACGCACTTTTGACAATGCCATTGTCTTTGTGCCCAACTCAGAATTTATGAGCGCAAGTTTTTTCAACTGGACGCACAATGGACATAAGATACGTTGCAATATATTTGTGGGTGTGGCCTATGATTCAGAACTCGCGCTCTTCAAAAAAATCATTTTAGATATCCTTGAAAATGATCCGCGCGTAGCGCCCAATCCCACACCAAGCATTTACTTTATAGACTTTGCGTCAAGTTCATTGAATTTTGAAGTGCGTTTTTGGGTCTATCAAGTGCTTGAACAAATGGAAATACGTTCAGACATACGTTTTGCCATGAATGCGGCTTTTAAAGAAAACGGCATCAAGGTGCCATATCCGCAAACTGATATTCATGTGAACACGCACACACTGGATTTACTGCTAGAAACGCCCAAGAACGAACGATAAACGCAGCTATTTAACACATCGTTGGAGACTTTATGAATTTCAAAAATGAAAAACCCACCACATTATTGTGGTTTGGTGCAGGCTTTTTCCTGGTCGTGCTTTTTATGCTCTTTTTTTATTACCACATCGACAACGAACTTGTGGAAACAGAAGTGGAAAATATCCGCCTCAACGCCAATCAACAGCAGGCTGCCATTGACGGCGCCATCAAAGCGCAGGTCACCAATTTAAATAGCATGTCCAGAACACTGCAAATTATCGCAAACAATGAGCAAGCGACCGCAGAATATCTCCAAAATATTGAAAAAAATTTGGGGATTGATACGGTTATCGTGGCCGACGATGCCGGCGTTGGGCGCCTTTCCAATTTGCGCCAAGTGGACGTTATTGACAATGAAGCCTATCAGTGGGCCATGCAAGGTGAAAGCTATGTGACAGCCCCCACCCAATCGCGTTTTTCCGGAAAAACTGTGCTCATAGCTGCCACCCCCATGCTCTCAGACAAGGGCACGGTGGTGGGCGCTGTGCTTGTGGAATATAGCCTCGAATTTATCACGCAAACGCTTATTTCCCTTGTCGATGAGGCAGATGAAAAAGGGTATTCCATTATCTTGGGAAAAAAAGGCAATATAATTACAAGTACAAGCTATCGTGATGAGTATACACGCCCCTTTCGCTTTGCTGAATTTACAAATGGCTTGACCTATGATGCACTCCTCAAAAAAATCGACCACCGTAAGCACGAAGGTGGCGGCACCATTGCCACTTTGGACGATGCTGCCTACATTCTTGAATATCGCCCCATTAATTTGCGCAATTGGACAGTGGTCGTTGTGTCTGACGATGTGTCACATACACTCATTCGCAATATTTCCGACGGCATTAAATACTTGCTCATAGTCATGGCCGTCTCTTTCTTCATATTCTTGGCGGGTACGCTTTTATTGAAGCGTAAAGGTTTAAAAGACATTGAGAAGGTGGCTTTTTATGACGATTTGACGGGCTTGCCCAACCTTGTGCATTTTAGAGAGCAGGCCAAAGCCTTGCAAAAAGAGTTTCCGGACATGAAATTTGTTATCCAAAAAATGGATATTAAGGATTTTAAAGCCATTAATGAAATGTTTGGGCACGATATAGGCAACCTCGTATTGCAAAAACTTGCCGAAACACTCAAGACTGTGGAAGAGAAAACCTTTGTGTGCGCGCGCGTGGGCGCCGATGAATTTTTGATGTTCGCCGGCAATGGCTATCTGGAACAAGATGATGCGGCGCGCGAGGCCTATGAGCAATACTTCCGCACACTGTTGCCGGAATTGAGCGATCACGAATTTGTTTTCAGGTACGGTCGTTATTTCTTGGAGCCGGACGATGATGATATTATGGAGATCATTAATAAAGCCAATATGGCACATCATATGGCAAAAGTGAATAAAGACAAAAAAACCTATGAATATGACGATAGTTTCAAGAAACGTGTTTTGCGTACGGCCGAAATTACCAATAAGCGAAAAAACGCCATCGATTGCAATGAATTCAAAGTCTACTTGCAGCCCAAAATGAACATTTTCACCAATAAAATTTATGGTGCAGAAGCCTTGGTGCGTTGGATTGAAAGTGATGGCAGCATGGTCTATCCCAATGAGTTTATACCACTCTTTGAACAAAACGGCTTCATTGTGCATGTGGATATATATATTTTGAAGCGCGTATGCAGGCAAATAAAGATCTGGCTCCAAGCCGGATATAAGATTGTGCCCATTTCTGTGAATTTTTCGCGTATGCACTTGCAGAACCCGAACTTTGTCAATGAACTGAAAGGCATTTGCGATTCCTATGGTGATATACGGCAATACATAGAAGTGGAACTGACAGAATCTGCCGCCACGGAAAACCTGGATGATTTGGCAGGCATTCTCAACGATTTGCATGAAGCAGGTTTCTCTATAGCCATTGACGATTTTGGAGCCGGTTATTCTTCCCTTGGAATGCTTAAAAACTTCACCGTCGACTGCCTCAAGCTTGACAAAAGTTTCTTCGATGAAAATAAGGACGACTCTCGCGGAGACGTGGTCGTGCGTGGCATTATTAAAATTGCTCAAACTCTTGGTATGAAGATTGTTGCGGAAGGGATTGAAACAGCTGATCAGATAGAATTTTTGAAGAGTGTGCAGTGTGAAATTGTACAAGGCTACTTTTTCGCAAAACCAATGCCTTTATCTGAATTTGAGCAATCTTACATGGGGGAATTTGAAAATGTTGCAAGCTAAAATTGATACGCTATTTCAGTATTATACCAACATGAAGATCCAATGGAACATGCGCCATATCCTTCGCAAGATTCCTTTTGCCGTCTTTGCCTTTACTTTTGTGATTGTGGTGGCTCTTTTAGCTTTTGTCACATTCAATAAGAGTATTCACGACAACTTAAATAAAACTGACGCCGAAAATATCAGTGCCATTGCAAGTCAAGAGCATGCAGCTTTGAATAATGTTATTAAAAGTGCTACTGCAAGTCTCATAAGTATTACAAAAACACTTGTGACCTTGCAGGATAATCGTGAAGCCCAGCTACAATTTCTCCAAAATGTGGAAAAAGCCTTAAACTTTGATACTATTATTATGGCAGATGTCCACGGACGAGCCATACGTGCTTCCGGTGAAAAGCTCGATATACGCACGAACCCCTTATTCACTGCAGCCATGAGGGGCAATACCTCTGCTTCTGACATTCATGTCTCCGACATCACAGGTAATTATGTCTTATCAGTGGCCGTGCCTATCCGACATGGTGGGCGCGTTAAGGGCACCATTATTGTTGAATATGGCCTGCGTTACATGACGGAGCTTTTGAAAGCCTATACCGATACGTCCGAATCAGCCTATGTGCTTGACAGCAATAGTTTTGCCGTGGCATCTTCCAGTGACATATATCATTCTTTGAATTTTTTGCGTGATGCCACCTTCGCCAATGGGATCAACTACGAGCAATTTCTTAAGCATGTGGAACAAAAGCGCTGGGGCGGTACCACATTTATGCTCAATGGTCAGCAACGCATTATCGAATTCCGTCCTCTTGAGTTGAACTCATGGAAACTTTTTCTTGTGTCCCACGATCTTTTGGCAAACCCCGTGCGTGATATATCTGATGAAGTACAATATGTGACAGGCACCATGCTCTGCCTTTTCTTACTCCTCAGCGCCTATATAGTCTTTCTTAAGCGCAAGACATTAAAAGAAGTGACGGAATTGGCTTTTTATGATGAGCTTACAGGTATCCCCAATGCGGTGAAATTTCGGCAAAATGTTGAAGCTGTCATAAAAAAGAATCCCAACATGAAATATGTCATGCAAAAGCTTGACCTTGAAAATTTCAAGGCCATCAATGAGATGTTTGACTATGACACAGGCAATCGCGTTCTTATTGACATTGCACGCGCTTTGCAACAATTACATGACGACAGTTTTTTGTGCGGTCGCATGGGCAATGATGAATTTATTATGTTTTCAGCTCACGGCTTCTTAGACGATAATAACACGCGGATACTTTTTGAGGCGAACTTCCGTAACCTTTTGGAAGAGTTAAAATCCTATGAATTTTGCTTTAGATATGGTCGTTATTTCATCCAAAAAGGTGAACGCGATGTTATTGACATGATGAATAAAACCACCTTGGCGCACAGTATGGCTAAGAGTCTTGGGCATAAAAACACCTGGGATTATGACGATACATTCAGGCAAGAAGTGCGGCGCAGTACCGAACTTGTGAATATGAGCAAGAGCGCTTTGCAAAACAAAGAATTTATTGTGTATTTTCAACCCAAATTTAATTTGAAAGAAAAAAAGGTGACAAGTGGTGAGGCCTTGGTTCGTTGGGTGACGGACGATGGCAACATGCTTTTGCCTGATGACTTTATTCCTGTTTTTGAGCAGAATGGCTTTGTGGTGGAGATAGATTTTTATGTGCTACAGGCGGTGTGCATGCGTATCCGTTCATGGATTGAAAAGGGGCACAAAATATTGCCGATTTCTGTGAATTTTTCTCGTGTACATCTCAAAAATCCTTCTTTTGTTCAAGACTTAAAGGAAATATGCGATAGATATGGCGACATCCGTCACTTTATTGAGGTGGAATTGACAGAGACGGCCATCACAGAAAATGCTTCCGATTTGACAAAATTGCTGGAAGATTTACGCGAAGCGGGCTTTACTGTGGCCATTGATGACTTTGGCGCCGGATACTCATCCCTTGGTATGCTCAAAGACTTTAAAGTGGACGTCCTTAAGCTTGACAAAAGTTTTTTTGAAGGCAACACACAGGATAAGCGTGGTACTGTGGTTGTGAATGGCATAAGCTCCATTGCCCATGATTTGGGAATGAAAATCGTGGCAGAAGGCATTGAGCTGACAGAACATTTTGAACCACTCGATGCTAATCACTTGGAACTTGCACAAGGCTTCTTTTTCGCACATCCCATGCCTATAGACGAATTTGAACAGAAATACCTTGAGTAATCGGAAAAGTTTACGTGCTGTGGAGATATTTTGAAAGAATTGCACTTTCAACCAAGTTGAAAGTGCAACTTTTCTGCTTATTCATGAGGCACTGTCGTCAAATGCGTCCTTTCGCCCTTATCGAAGTGAGCTCTACGTCAGACTTGACTTGCTTTTGCGGTCTGACATCGCCCTTATTCGACTTGGCTGATTTGGCACTGGCAACGCCAATATCT
>CAYJPE010000151.1:0-7131 GCA_964371965.1 uncultured Desulfovibrionaceae bacterium | reverse complement strand
ATTGGACACCATGTCCTCTATTTTGTCAAAAAGTATCCTTGAACCGGAAGAGCCTCAAAAAAATGAGACTCCGTGCAAAAAAAGCCGTATCTTTAGCGTCCTGAAGGTGAGACTCACGAAAAACAGGTGTTGAAAGTTTACAATCTTCACAAAAAACACGGCTGGTGTATTCTTCATCATAAAACATTTACATCTAAAGACACATCAGAGGTGCTCCCCATTTGTTGAATCAGTTCTTTTTCAACAGTCTGCTAACGAGTTAACTTGCGGAATTTAATTCGCGTAGGTGTGTCTGCATCTTTACCAAGACGTTTTTTTCTGTCAGCCTCATATTCACTATAGTTCCCGTCAAAGAAGGTGACGCTAGAATCTCCTTCAAAAGCAAGAATGTGCGTGGCTATGCGGTCGAGGAACCAACGATCGTGGCTGATAACAAGGACGCAGCCTGCAAAGTTTTCCAGCGCATCTTCAAGGGCGCGCATGGTATTCACATCTATATCGTTGGTGGGTTCGTCAAGCAAAATAACATTGGCGCCGGATTTGAGCATGCGCGCAAGGTGTAGGCGATTGCGCTCACCACCAGAAAGCATGTCCACTTTTTTTTGTTGGTCTTGCCCCTGAAAGTTAAAACGTGAGCAGTAGGCACGGGCATTTATTTCGCGTGTGCCAAGCTGAATGCTTTCGTGCCCTTCGCTGATGACTTCGTATACGCTCTTGCCAGCTTCAAGGGAGTCCCGCCCTTGATCCACATGGGCAAATTGCACCGTATCGCCCACTTTGAGGTCGCCGGTGTCGGGTTTTTCTTGCCCCACAAGCATTTTGAAGAACGTGGTTTTGCCCGCACCGTTGGGCCCTATGATTCCCACAATGGCGCCTGCCGGAATAAGGCAGTTAAGGCCATCCATGAGCATTCTATCACCCAAGCTCTTCCCAAGCCCCACTGCTTCGATGACACTCTTCCCAAGGCGTGGTCCAGGGGGAATGTATATTTCCAATTCTTTCGACAATTTCTCGCTTTCGTGAGAGAGCATGGCCTCATAGGCATTAATACGTGCCTTACCCTTGGCGTGGCGCCCCTTGGGAGACATGCGAATCCACTCAAGTTCACGTTGTAGCGTTTTTTGGCGTTGAGCCTCTGACTTCTCCTCATTGGCAAGGCGTTTTTGTTTTTGCTCAAGCCATGAAGAATAGTTGCCCTTCCAAGGAATACCGCGTCCGCGGTCAAGCTCCAAAATCCAGCCCGCCACATTGTCAAGGAAGTAGCGGTCGTGGGTCACGGCAATGACAGTTCCTGGGAACGTCGAAAGAAAACGCTCAAGCCATGCCACAGATTCGGCGTCCAAGTGGTTTGTGGGTTCGTCCAATAAGAGTATATCGGGGTTTTGCAACAATAGACGACACAAGGCGACGCGGCGTTTCTCTCCGCCGGATATGACTGAAACAGGCGCGTCTCCGGGGGGGCAGCGCAGGGCATCCATGGCCATTTCAAGGCGAGAATCCAAGTCCCATATGCCTTTATTATCCATGAGTTCTTGTACCTTGCCTTGCTTTTCAATAAGGGCATCCATTTCTTCCGGCTCCATAGGCTCAGAAAATTTGGCATTGATTTCCTCATATTCCTTGGCAATGTCCACAAGCTCCTGCACACCTTCTTCGACCACTTCACGCACGGTACGTTCTTCGTTGACAAGTGGCTCTTGCTCCAAATAGCCTATGGTAAAACCCGGTGCAAGGACGGTTTTGCCGTCAAAGCTTTCGTCTACCCCTGCCAATATACGCAAAAGGGATGATTTGCCCGCGCCGTTGAGACCAAGAACGCCGATTTTTGCTCCATAAAAATACGAAAGGGAAATATCTTTCAGTACTTCCTTTTGCCCATGTCGCTTAGATACACGTATCATGGAATAAATAATTTTATCTGGTTCGTTACTCATGTATACCTCATACTTATAGTGTTCTGCTTATGTTATATGGTGTCTGTGCATTTGCAAAATAAAGAGATTTTTTCATTCTTGCAAGCGAAAGAAATGACCAATGCGCACGTGATGATATCATACATTAAAGAGAAAGTGCATGATATCGCCATCTTTGACTATATATTCCTTGCCCTCAGTGCGTAGAACACCAGCGGTACGACATGCGGCTTCGCTTTTGTGATGTGTAAAATCAGTATAGGCGATAACTTCGGCTCGAATAAAACCTCGCTCAAAATCAGTGTGAATGACGGCGGCAGCTTGAGGCGCCTTGCAGCCTTGGGGAATTGTCCACGCACGCACTTCTTTTTCACCCACGGTAAAATAACTGCAGAGCCCAAGGGTTGCGTAGCCGGTTTGTATGATACTTTCCAAACCACTGTGTGCAATACCAAAAGATTCGAGGATCTCCGCTTGTTCGTCTTCAGCAAGTCCTTGCAACTCTTCTTCTATTTTTGCGCAAATACATACAAAACCAGCGCCCCGCTCCTCTGCAAGTTTTTGGACGGCACGTACGGAAGGATTGTCAAGAGTATTTTGTCCCATCCCTTCTTCATGGATATTAGCGCAATAAATGATTTTTTGTGCCGTGATAAGCCCCATTTCTCGCCATTGAACAGCAAAGGCATCGCTTGTTGGCTTCGCAAAACTGCTCGCCGGCTTACCATCGTTAACATGCTCTAAGAGACTTGCCAGTTGCGTGGCAAGGACTTGCGCATCTTTGTCACCACGGACTTTACGTATGCGTTCAAGGCGCTTTTCAACGGACTGTATATCCGCAAGAAGTAATTCCGTTTCAATGGTGTCAATGTCGCGTAAGGGATTTACATCGCCATCCACATGGGTAATATTTTCATCCTCAAAGCAACGTACGACATGCACTATGGCGGCACATTCTCTGATATTGGCTAAAAATTGATTGCCGAGGCCTTCACCCTTGCTCGCACCGCGCACAAGGCCAGCAATATCAATAAAATCTACATGTGCGCACAATGTTTTTTGTGGATTTGCAAGTGCGGTGAGTTCAGCCAAACGCGCATCCGGCACCTCTACAGTGGCTTTATTGGGTTCGATGGTACAGAAAGGATAATTGGCAGCTTGGGCATTTTGCGCTTTTGTGAGCGCGTTGAATAAGGTAGATTTTCCAACATTTGGTAAACCTACAATACCGAGACTCAAAGACATATGGTGCTCCTCAATTTAATTTCACACTGAAAAAGCTTTTATACGCTCGTGGAGTCTTTGGCAAGTTATAAAAAATCGCGCATTCAACTTGAATGTAAGCCATATAAAACTCGATGACAATGGCGGTTTTTTATGCAAATTGGAGATTTTATGCAGATATTGACGCAAGAAGAGTACGCCGACCATGCACGACTTCATAAGGAGCGTGAAGCCTTGGCAGGCTGATAAGAATATATTTCCTCAAAGCAAGCTCGTGCTTATTTGAACGGATTTGATATAACAGGAAGAATCGCTCTTTGACGCCAGTCCTTGGAGCGAAAAAACAATGTGCTTCACATGTCTTTCACACCTGATCGAACTTGGCAACGCACACGTATATCCTTTCCACTTCGCCCCGTGGTATCTAAAATGGCAAAAACATGGGCTTGTGTTATATCCACAAGCAGAGCGCCCGTATGTTCTCGTAAGGCGGTTACCGCTATGTTGCAAGCCTCGTCAATAGAAAAGTGTGCTGTTGCTTTACCGCTTAAGCCAAGGCGTGGTATATGCCAAAATCCTTGCAAAGTATCGGCAAAAAGCTCTGCATGTAAGGTGGGCAGGGTGAGTGCTGCGCCTATGCCGTTCATGACGGACGCGAGGGGTGGGATTGTCAGAGGAGACCCCAAAAGCTTGTATATCATACGCTCCATGGGCTTGCGTAAAACGTGTGCAGGCCCACCCACAAAGTAAACGTGTCGCGGGCGAACACTGTGCTCTTCCAACAATTGCGCCAAGGTGTATACGGGGTGCCCGTTTATTCTGTGTAGAAATGCCTCTATCCCTTCTTTTATATGCTCGCAAGCCGTATCCACGATATCTTGTGCCAATGTTTGGATATCCACATTATGTGCGTGTGCCAGTGCTGTCATGGCATGAAGGCTTTTTTCGTATGCGCTTTGCCCTATGCTTTCATGGGGTTGGAGCACGAGGGCGGCGTCGAGTAGGGTAGGGTTGCTGCCACCAAAGGCCACGGCAGCGCCTGCGCGCACAGGGCCAACACTGATATGTCTGTGTGGCATTGTGTGTACTGTCACAAGGGAGTCTCCCCCCATGGGCAAGGAGAGTGTTGCCAGTGAGCGCACATGGGTTTTGTGCTTTGCGCCCTGAAAAGCAAGTTGCATACCGTCGCGTTCAAGTAGGGGGATACCGTCCACAAGGACTGCCATGTCGGTGGTGGTGCCGCCCATGTCAAGAAGGAGTGCATCGCCTTGCATGGGTTTTTTTTTCATATGCGCCATAAGACCCATGGTGCTGGCGGCAGGGCCGGAAAGAAGGGATTCTACGGGGCAACGGCGCGCCTCGTCGCTAGGGAGGGAACCGCCGTCGGCCTTGAGTAGGTAAACGGGGACATGTATGTGGAGGGTGTTGAGGCTTTCTTCTACCGCGTCTAGAAAATTGGCCAATATGCCCTCTACCGCCACATTAAAATAGGCGGTGGCCACGCGGCGCGGAAAGTTGAGTGCGCCAGAAAGTTTGTGGCCTTGTGTTAGGTGTATCCTTTCATGTGTGTCTGGCGGCAGTGCGTACAGGACACTTTCTGCAATGGCTTTTTCGTGGGCATTGTTGCGTACGGAGAACTTGCCCACTACGGCAAAGTGTCGTAATCCTTGACGGTACCATTTTTGTGCCTGCTTTGCGACTGTATGCACGGCAATGGGAATAACTTCTTGTCCGCGATGGTCAAGGCCACCTTCAACCACGCACACATGCATTCCCATGGCTGTGTCCAAAGGATCTCTGCCCTGGCCTGCCGTTAAAAAAAGTCCTACAGGGGGAAGCTTGTCTTGTACAAGGGCATTGATAGCAAGGGTGGTGCCAAGGGTTATGCGTTGCGCACTGTGCATGACTGTGCCTTGTGCTTGGAGTTGTTGGTGTAAAGCGGACAATGCGGCGTGTATGGTGGCAGGAACATTGTCGTGTTGCGTGGGGACTTTTACTGAGGCAAGGCATGTATCATTGTGCAGAAAAACAGCGTCTGTGTGAGTGCCACCGGCGTCAATGCCTATGCATGTGGTGAGTGTGCCAGCTG
Source organism: uncultured Desulfovibrionaceae bacterium (assembly GCA_964371965.1). Taxonomy (GTDB): domain Bacteria; phylum Desulfobacterota; class Desulfovibrionia; order Desulfovibrionales; family Desulfovibrionaceae; genus CAYJAD01. Next base: position 1,905 of record CAYJPE010000151.1, on the reverse strand, counting down.
TGGTAAGCTTGTTGAGGTGCATTTCGGATAACTCTCCTTTGTGGTGCGCCGTATGTGTCTTTGTATACAATCAAAAGCCCCTAGATGCTCAGCATTGGGCTTGACAGCCCGTTGAAAAAGTGCAATCTGCGGCGTCAGCGATAAAAAGTCAAGGCACGCGGTGTATCAACCCACTTGAGCCAGAAAATTTTTAAAAACATTTTTGCCAATGCACCAAGGGCAATTGCTCCGTTTCCGCCTTCCTGTCGTCATACTTCATGCATTGCACAATAACATGGGGAAACATGGTGGCCATGCCGTGTGTTTGTGTGCCGTGTCCTTTTGAGATGTGTCCTTTTGAGATGTGTCTGATGACGAGTATTCATTTTTTATACAGATTCAAACGCTTTTGTCGTATATTTACGCACACTCCCCCTCACCAAACCACGCCGTAAGCTTTGTCGCCGCCTTTGCTTTTACGTCTGCGTTGATATACATGGCGACAGCTCCCAAAGCCGCGGCTAAAATGCCGATGTCGTCGCTAAAGCCCACAATGGGTGTTATATCGGGAATAATGTCAATGGGACTTATGAAATAGCCCAGCGCTGCATAAATAATGGCCTTTGTCTTAATAGGCAATTCGGGATTTTCAAGGGCATAGTATAAAAGCAATGCGGCGCGTATGCCTTCACAGCCCACCTTTTTTGCAAAACCCTTGATTTTTTTCCAAAAGCTGTCGTCATTGTAATGTTTTTCATATGCTTTTGCATCTTCCAGTTTATATTCTGACATATGCCTTCTCCATGTATTTTAATTTATCATTTGACGACAGCGCCTAGAAACAGTTCCTTGGTCGACGTGAAAGTGCTTTCGCCCGTAAATCATGAGCTTGCGGAAGAGCTTGAGCCGTTTTGCGCCAGCGGTGGTGTCGGCATCTTTTTTTGTCGGCATGGTACTTTTTTCTGTGTAAAAACGTACTCTCGCAATGCACATCATGACCATATTATTGTCTGCAAATGCACAATCTATTCCTAAAATAGTCTTCTTGACAAGTCAATAGTATTCTTGAGACATTTTTTTGATGTTTTTTTCACTTTTCATCCTTACAAAAGTGAAAAGAGGAAATCTCCTTACAAAATATTCGGTATAAAGCACCCCCTCGTTTTTATGATGTCACAGAATTGCGGGGTCGAGGTTAAGCGAGTATGATGTCCCAATGAGCAGGCTGTTGAAAAAGTGTAATCTACGGCGTCAGAGAAAAAAAGTAAACAACTTATGTATATCTATATACACGGCGTTGCTTACTTTTTTTCTCTTCCTTGTATCTCACACTTTTTGAACAGCCTGAAAATTTGAGTTTTTCAACGGGCTATGAGGGAATATGGTGATGCATCACTCTCGATACCATTTGCGATGCAGAGTTCAACAAAATGCTGTCCTTTTGGCAAGCAGTAAAGGCTGCACGCTTGCTGATGGGGTATAATTTCTTGGAATGACATTTGTTTGAGTGTATCGCCGGACGAAAGAGAGCCAAGCCTTGGCTGTCTGTTGCAAAATCCATTTTGAACGGACTGCCCAAAATGGATTTTTCAGCAGACGGTTACAGGGAACTCCATTTTTCTGTTGCAGGATCAAGCATTTTCCTAATGACATCGACAAGTTTTGACAAAAAACAAATTTTCGCTTACGTTAGCTACTGTTTGGGAGTGTAGAGAACACTGATGTATACCTTGCTGTTCTTTGTTTGTGCCAGTTTTGTGTCGCAACATCCTTATATGTCTATGCTTCTTTAAATTCGTCTTTCTTGTTGAAGAACAAAAGTTTGCTTCAATCGGCGCTGCTTGTATTTTTAGGGAAACGCTGATTTAATCGAATTTTTGTTCTTTAACAAGGAAAGCGAATTTCGAGAAGCACACAGTATATTAG
>CAYJPE010000150.1:0-7168 GCA_964371965.1 uncultured Desulfovibrionaceae bacterium | reverse complement strand
TTTTTTTGAAGGGGCCGACCGAATGGCGCCGCAGGCGTGACCGTAGCCGAGGGACAAGGCGTACGGGCATCGAGAGCAGCGATGGTGTGGGGGGAAACTTTTTTTTCCCAAAAAAAGTTTCCCCCCACATGCCTTTAAAAATAAGCTACTAGGGGAGCATGGTGAGTGGCACGCGATACACCCAGTCACCGGGGTTCGTCGCACCAAAGCTTTCCCAATGAGAGCGATCTTTGTCATATTCCTCATAGCGAGCCAAACGCGATTTCAGTTTATTGATAAATGTCGTTTGTTGACCAATACTCATGCGGTACCAATCGTCTTCACGCAGAAGCATGATGTCGCTTTTATAGGGGAGTCCTTCAAGAAATTCTGCAAGCACACCGAGCTCAGCCAAGTTTTGCCCTTGTGGCATGGGGCTGTTGGGATCGCGGGCTGCGTGGGTGGAGGCAGAGAGGATACCTTGGAAAAAGTCCTTCGCGTCCGTTCTTTTTGTTCTTTCTGCATTGTCGATGATGATGCTGAGCTGTTGACTTAAGTCGTTAAGTTGATTCTTTGTTAACAGCACAGCCACTTCAACCGTCGGTATTTGATAGCCTGTGGCCAGTTTGGCAAGGTCCATGTCGGCAATCCAGGAGTCGATGACGGTCGGTGCGCGCACATCGTTAAGTTTGCCAAAATATTCCAATTGCATGGCATAGCCAAGCGCCGCAGCCATGTTTTCGGCGGCCATTTTGGGATCTTGTTCAAGGCTTTGCGACGAAGGCGCTTCGTCCTTGGGTTTTGTGACAAGCTTTCCTTCCTTCGTCATGCGTACCATATCGACAATGCCCTTTGTAAGGGCTGTCCCTGCGGCGGTGAATGATTTGGCGCCTTCTTTTGGCGTAGGTGCCAAAATGCTCTGATAATTGGAGCGTTTGTCGGAAAGAAGTGTCAATTGGCGATAGGCTTCTTCGGCGGATTTGTGATTTTTGCTGCCCGAGGGAGATTTAATGTGCAAGGCAGAAATCCAGACACCCTTGGTGCGGGCATAGTCGGCAAGTTCCGGCATATCCATTTTAACGCTTGAGTAGGGGTCGGTCACAGGCAAGGGGCCTGCATCGGATATGACAATGAGCATGCGTGTGGAATAATCGTTCCAGTTTAAGCTATCCAAGGCGACTTTGACGCCAAGGGGCGAGTTTTCTGCGTAGGAATGTGTGGAGACGGTGGCTTGCTTCACGTTTGCAAGGTTTTCTTCCAAGCTGTGCCGCTGTGTGGCGGTGGCAAAGTCGCTGACAATACGTGTTTCATATTCTGTGCCCGGCTTGGCCTTGACACTGCTTCTAAAAGCCACAACAGCAAAGGCCACATCTTCGGTGAGATTGCCTTTTTCTAAGGTGTCATAAATATAGCGGATGACATTGAGGCTTTGGTCGATATAAGGTTTCATGGAAATGGTGGTATCTATGACAACGGCAATGGCTGTGCGTGGCTTAAGTGCCTTTGTCGAATCATCCTTGGAAGGGATATAGCCCGGGTCAATGGAGGCAACTTCCAAAAACTTCACACCCTCAAAGGGGTCCTTCATATCAAGAATAGGCATGATATAGAAACGATCGGCAGCAACAGCACCTGACGCATCGGAAGGCTCCGAAGCCAACACGGGCAGGGTTTCAATTTTTGTGGGGTCTTTCGCTATGGTTGTGTGCATGTTGGCAAGACGGTTTTCCATATCGGCGGCACTGCATAACTCGGTCAAGCTTTTTTCGTCACGAAAAAACAAGACGGGATCGCGACCACTGCGTGGCGTAAAGAGCAAGGTAAGGGACTGATTCCAGTCTGTGGCCTTGCTTTTTTCTATCCAACCTATGGGGGGGCCACTTATGGTGCCTATTTGTAACCATTCGTCTTGACGAGCAAAGACATAATAGACAGAAAAAGGTTTAAGATCACTTTGTACAGCCTGCGACCCTTGTGCAGGTTTTTGCAAAATACTTGCTCCGGGATGGGTCACAACGCGCTGATAGAGGGTTTTTTTCCCTTCTTGAAGTAAGGGGGTTGCGGCAAAACTTGTGCTGCATGCAAAGAGCATGAGCATTGCCAAACAAAGACTATTGAAGTGTTTCCACATAGTGGGTGGCTCCTTTTTCAAGGTGTTGGCTGTGGGGTATTGGGGAACCATTGCCGAAATAATGCATCTAGAGAATTGTTTTCTTGCAAACGAGCAAGAACCGTATCCATATTGTCCCGAAGGTGTTCTTGCCCGGGAGCAAAAGCATAGGCATACTCTTCCACAAGCAAGGGGGGTTCTATAATATGCAGTTGGGTATGCGCATCACGTATGGTTTGCAATATCGGCTTTGAGCCCAACAAGGCTTCTATATCACCCTCAAGCAGCATTTGTGTAAGGACAGTATAGTCTCGCAATGCATAAATAATGCTGCTTGTGAGATTATGAAACGCAAATTGCTCTGCCAAACTCCCTTTCAGTGCTCCCACAATACTGTATACCAAGTCATCATTCGTTGTGATGGGACTTTCTTTAAACACTAAAGCATGTGTACCTGAACGCATATACACACGTGAAAAGATCATAGTATCCTCACGTTCTTCTGTCCTTGTCACATTGGCAAGAAACATGTGGCACGTGCCGCTTTGCACGCGTGCAAGGCCTGTTTCAAAGGTCACAATTTCCATATGTGTGTCTTGTTGCACATCAAAATGTGCGAAAATATCCAGATTAAAGCCGACAAGCTCATTTTTTTCATTCAAAAAAGCAAAGGGAGGATTGTCCACGGGAACACATACAACAAGGCGCTCTGTAGGGTCTTGCGCAGGGGCAGATTGCTCAACAAGCCGTTCATTGTCTGCTGCCATGAGCAAGGTAGGGCAGCAGAGCACGAGAAAGATGTAAACGAGGTATGTGTATGCATGTCCCATGGACACTCCTTCTGTTTTACCAGTTTCTATTGAGAAGCATGCGTGCTGAGGCGTTGCCGGCAGCAGCTTCTTTTTCGACCCATGCGCGCAGACTTTGCAAGGCTTGTGCCGATTCGGCATATCCAGCTGCTTTGGCTTTGCTATACCAAATATATGCTTGCTCCGCATCGCTCTCTATGCTGCCCTTGGGTACTGTGCTTGAAGGGTCATAAAATGTTCCAAGCTTGTGCATGGCACTCGGTATATTCTTTTGTGCGGCATCTTCTGTAAGCAGAAATATGGCGTCCAATGCTTTCGTTTGTTCTTCTGCTGTACCGGCTGTTGTGGCAGCGTTCTTTTCTATATCTTGCACAAGCGCGAGGCTGGCCTCTCCGGATTCGTTTTTGGAGAGAAGGTCATATGTTTGCGCCATAATGTTTGGTGCTGCCTGTGGTGGCGTTACCTGTTGTGGTGCTACGGGCGCAGTGTGCGCTTCAGGCTGAGTTTCGGGTGCAGGTTTTTCCTGAGCCTGCTCTGCTTCTTTCTCTTCTTCTGATGTTGCCTCTGCCTCTGTTTCTGGCTCTGTTTCTGGCTGTTGCTCCGTCGTCGTACTTTGCGCATCCTCAAGCATAACATCTTTGAGGTAGAACCACCACAACGCAGCCCCACCTGCCGCAAGGAGCACAAGAAGTACAAGAACAATCCAAAGCGTCGTTTTCTTCTTGCCTTGTGATGCGTCCCGAGGAGGTTCTGGCACGTATTTTTGAACAAGTTCCGTGCTTTCTTCCGCCATTGTAATGGGCGCAACGGGAGGAGGCAAGGGCGCCGCAACAGGAGGAGGGAGCAAGAGTTCCTTGGGAGGTTTTGCCGGTGCCGCAGAGGCTTTTGCTTCTTGGTCACGCACAGCTTTTTTTGGGGCTTGGGTGTCCTTTTGCACTGCTGGCTCAATACTTTGCCCACCTTCCCAATTGGTGTATGCTATGCTTTCGATAATAAAGACACAACTTTGTGGGGGGCTTGCGACGCCTTTTTCTTTGATAAGGATTCTAAACGTTTCGAGATCGTCCAAATTGTTGGTAACTTGAGGCCCTACCATAAGGCGCACAGGACCTGAGTCATTATCCCATGCATCCGGTTGAATGTAATTTTCTGCTGTTGTCCAACCGTGGGCAGACAGACATTGACCGTCCGATGCTCTGTACAGGGCAAAGGAAGGTTCGGATGAACAAGAAACATCGTCAATGGTTATGATACCAAAGCCCGGACCTTTATTTGGATCAGAGGTAAAGCGTGCTGACATAAAAAATCCCTTTATGGAAGTGGTGCTTTAAAAGTATTCAAAATGTTTTGAAGTTTGGCGTTTTCTTCTCGGTTAAAAGAAGCATTGCCGTCAAAATCTACATTGGCATTCACAAGGTGAATAAAAGCACGTAGCCAGTCAGTGTACCATGTGCGTTCATAGCTCTTGGGTGTTTCGTCCAGAGTGAGAATGTCCGGTTGTTCGGGCATGGGGGTAAAAATGGTGGCTGCGCGTCCTTTTATGACAACGGTGCGTTGTTCGTCTGAGAGAAAGCGTGGGTCAAACGACAACCAATTGACAAAGGAATTGATGGTATTGGCTGCAAGACTTACTTGCTTCCATACCAGTTTTTCCCGCATCATATCTCCATAGCGAGACGCACGGCGTTGTTCTTGAACCATGATTTCGGGGAGCCCCAAGCGTTCAAAGGCAGTGACGATTTCGTGTACAAAGGAGCCAAGCTCTCGTTCCGGAAATTGAAAGTATGTGTGTGCCGTCACATTGTCGGCAAAGCTATGAAGAATCTGCATCCAATGCTGAATAACAATGTTTACAAAGCGTTCAGCCGAATCTTTCAGGAGGATGGGGCTTTCTTGCGCTTCTGCCGTGTCTTGTGGCGTGCTTTCTGCTTGCGGTGCCGGTTGTTCGTCGTTCCCCCAAAGGTCTTCCCATAAGTCATCTTCATCAACAGCCTTGCCGACGGTAACACCCACAGGTTCTTCTTGTTGCAAGCGTTCTTGCTCTATTTGGAAATAGAGGGCATGCAAATCGTGATCACACACTTGAAGTCGGCATAAAAAGTCGCCAAAGCGTTGCGTTTTTGCCATACCAATAAAGCATTTGGAAATATTTTGTGCCAGCAGCTCTTTTTGCTTGCGCTCTTCTTCCTTGTCGTCGCTTTTCCAGTGTGGACTCAAAGAGGTAACTATATTTTCAAGGACTTGCTGAAGTGTGACGGCTATTTGGCGGCGCTTGAGTGCAGGATTGCACAAGGGGCGCAATGCTTGACGCAAAAGACCTACGCCCCCGTCGTTGAGCGACATGGCGGCATCCCAAATACGCTCAGGATTGTTCACATGCTGCTGCACCAAGGCGGAGCTGAAAAAGGCGCTTTTTACTTCGGCCACGTAAGATTCTTGATCCGGACGAATGCCGCTTTCAAGGTCATTCTTAAAGTCAAATATGGCTTCGCAACGGAAGTTTGGGTTGCGCAAAAGAAAGACATTGTTGAAGGGGCGAGCGCCGTCCCAATTGGTGGGCCAATCGTCATTTTGTCCAAAAAAGTCTATGAGTGATGATTGGAGGCGCGTTGTCCACCGTGCTTCCACCGACGGCGTGCCTTTTTTCTTTTCAAATTCCATATCCATCTTGGTGAGGATAAAGAAGAGGGCAGGGCCTGTGTCCTCACTGGATTGTGCTCTGCGTTCAGGTGTTTCGCCGTGGGTGGATGCTATCCATTGTTGTACGGCACGAGGCAGGTCTTGCACTTCTTGGTTGCCCGGAGCAATGCACAAAAGCATACTGGTGAGTTCTTTTTCGGCACAATAGCGTTCAAAAAGATAAGCGACTTTGCCGCGCAAGAAAAGGGTTTCAAGCATGCCTTCACGTTCAAGTTCGCTACGGATGTTGGTGATTTTTAAACGTGATCGATATCCGGGAAAGTCAAGCAAGTCGGTATGGTCAAAAAAATCGTCCGGCTTTTCCGTCATATATATGGTGATTTCGGCCGTAAGAGCGGTGACGATGGGGCGGGGCAGGGTAGCGGTACGCCCCTCCTTGCCGGTAAGCGTCAGCCTGTCATTGGCCTCGCCGGAAGTGAGGGTGACATTGGAAAGGTTTTTGAGCAGGGCAACGTCGATGATACTTGATTCGCGAGGAATGAGTGCATCAAGGCCGCAGTGGGCTTCTTCCGGATAGCCAAGGGTGTGCAGGGCGGAACACAGCTTCGTATACAGTTCTGTGAAGGCTTCCACTTTGTCCCATATAAGTGCAAAAAGTTTGGCTCTGCCTTCAAGGTCAAGGCGCGGCACAATGTCCATGGCTCTTTGCCAATAGGCACGGTGCAGCATTTGCGCCCGTGGGCGCGAGGCGAAATTGCGATGCATATATTCGCGCAATTCTTCCACATCGTCCGCACTGACTTCTTGAAAGACGTGGGTGCCGGCCTGCTTTTCAATGGCTTGAAGGTCGGCAAGCAAAGAATCTTGATCCGGTGTTTCTTTGTGGTCACAGTCGGCATAATATGTGTTGGCAAGCACGCGTACCACATCGCACTCTGTCAGCAGGCGCAGTCGTATGGGATGGCCTGCCGGCAGGTTTGGCGGGGCTGTTGTGGTAAAGCGTGTCACAAGTCCCGTTGATTCCTTGCCACCTTCGGGGTTGATTTCTGTGATGAAATCGTGCTTTGTACCGGCAAAATCGGCAATGAGTGTGCCCTTTGCGTCTCGCGCCAGTGCAGAAATAAGGTAGGATTTTCCCGATTGGCTGGGGCCAAAAACACCTACACACATTTTGCGCAAAGCAGCGGCATGACATTTATGAAAATCTCGTGCATTGCCGCGCAATTTTTTGTGCAACATTTCGTATTCTTTACCAATAAGTTCTTTATTCTGCTCAATCCAAGCCAAGGCACCATGTGTGTTTTGGCTTAAGGTTTGGCAATGGGCGGCCAATTGCTTGTCTTCTTGTTGCATATATTTTCCCTTTTCTTACCTTTTCCTATGTGGAGAAAACGACACCATTCATACGCAGGCACATTTTTGTTTGTATACTGCACTGCGAGGCATGTCGTCAAATGGCAAATGTTCGCATGCTCCCGAGCACAGTTTGCCACGCTTCATAATAATTTTTCTTGAGGGGGAAAGTTTTTTTCCCAAAAAACGTTTCACCCCACATGCTTTTCAAAAAAACACGCTATTATTTTTCTTGAGGGGGGAAGGGGATCTTTTGCCAAAACCCAAAAGATTCCCC
>CAYJPE010000149.1:0-7169 GCA_964371965.1 uncultured Desulfovibrionaceae bacterium | reverse complement strand
GCAATAAATATCAGGCGTATATCAGAGCAATCTTGCAATGGGCAGTGCAAGAGGAATATCTTGTGCTTAATCCTTGGCGAGATTTGAAAAGATTACCCACGAAGCAACGTATTTTTACTGCAAATATTGACCACTTTAAGCGCATTATTTCCCATGCGCCAGAGTGGCTACAGTGGGCTTTCTGGACGTGTTACGCGCTGTCTTTGCGCTTTGGTCTTGTGGAGCTATTTTCTTTGACGTGGGATGCCTTCCAGTGGCGACAAGGCTTTGTAAATGTGAGACAGGGCAAGAGCGGGCGCATTAAGCGCGTGTATCCGCCGACAGAATATATGCACGCGGCCTTTGTGCGCTATCTAGAAGATATGGCAAATGGCGTTCCGCTTGTGTGTCATCGTGGTGGAAGGCGAGTTTTGACGTATATGGCAGCATGGAAAACGGCAGTAAAAAAGGCAGGGTTTGAGGGCATGGGAATCAGGCCGTATGATATACGCCATGTCGCAGCAAGTGAGATGCTGGCAAACGGCGCAGACCTTGCGGCGGTGAGTGCACAACTTGGACATTCAAGCGTTGTGACCACGGGCACATTTTACGCGCATGTGACAGCCGGAAGTCAGCAAAGAGCAAGTAGAATGTTGCCGTCACTAGCTAGTGACAGTTTAGTGACAGAAGTTGATACCAAAGAAAAAGGCTAGTTGTTGTAACTAGCCGAAATTCTTGGTGCCCAGAGCCGGACTTGAACCGGCACAGCGTTGCCGCCGAGGGATTTTAAGTCCCTTGTGTCTACCAATTCCACCATCCGGGCGTATCGGAATCACGTCGAGAAAGCAGCAAAGCTCCCTTCCGTCGAGGACAATACCTGTGTGCAATGCAAATGTCAACCATTAATTCAGCCAAGCGCATCTTAATTTTTTTAACAGCCCCTAACAGGCCGTTGAAAAAAGGCAATCTGCGGCGTCAACGAAAAAATCCTGACATCTTATGTATGTCTAATACACCGCGATGCCAGGATTTTTTCGTTTCCTTGCATCTCACCTTTTTTGAACGGCCTGTGAATTTGGAGTTTTTCAACAGGCTGCTAAGCGCTGTCGTCAAATTGAGAATTTTTGTGTTATATCAAGGAAGACAAGCTTGTTTTGAAGGAATATACTCTTATGGGATTTGACTGAAAAAGCAAGCGAAGTCTGACGCAGAGATAACCAAAAAGGCGCATTTGACGACAGCGCCTATGGCTCTTGTATTACTTTTCATCAAGTAACTTGACATATATGCAAAGTTGAGGCGAGCAAGAGAGCTCTGCGATAAAAATGCTGATTGAATTTTTGTCGCTTTAAAATCTATTGTTTCAATGTGTTATATGTTTAAGAATGAAATGCTACTCATTTTTTTGTGCCTTATCAAAGGGTGTGCTGTATGGGCATATCGCCATGTTAAAAAAAATTCCATTCTTTGCCTATGCAAGCTCTTGCGTCCTTGGGGTAATGTGTGTATTGTCGCTGTGATGTTTGACGAGAAGAACTTGTTGAGGTGTGGAATGTATGCGCCCATTCATTTTATTTGTGTAACATTGTTGCAATAATTTTGGTTTTTTTTTGTTTATGACGAGAGAACATTGGAGGAAGGAATGTCTCACGAGATTTTAAACTGGCAAGATGGTGTGGCTCGCGTTGTCAATAACCGTGGTTTGTATGCCAAACTCTTAGGACGTTTTTCGGATAGCTTGAACGATGCGCCGGAAAAACTTCTTGCAGCCGTGGCTGCCAACAATATTGATGATGCCCAAATGCAAGCTCATACCATCAAGGGTACCGCCGCAAACCTCGGTGCAGAAGCGCTTGCAGAGGCTGGTAGAGTGTTGGAAGTTGCCTTAAAAGACGGCACAGGTGTAGAGCCGGCCATCGAGGAACTCAGAAAAGTCATAATAAGTACTGTGGACGTGATGAAGGCCTTTCAGCCATAGTGTTTTCTTGAAAAAAGCACCATCTACAGCTTGAAAGCTGCAAAGGAAACTCTGTATACTTCTCTATGAACACAGGGAAGCACTGGTTTGATGGGCTTTTCTCTTCTGGCAGGCTGTTGAAAAATGGCAATCTGCGTCGTCAGCGATACAAAGCCAAACTGCTTATGTATGCCTGATATGTTGCGCACTTTCGCTTTTTTCGCGTCCTCGCATCTCACCACTTTTGAGCAGCCTGCCATAGCAGCCTCTTGAAAAAGTCCGAATTCGCAGGCCGTTTAAAAATGGCGTTTTTCAACAGCCTGCTCAAGGCTGCGCCCGCGGTGGCCTTCTGGTAAGTGTGGTGGCTCTCTGGTATGTTGAGGAAGCGCAAAAAAGTAAGCAAGGCTCGCGCATATATGGACTGCACGTGTTGTGTACTTTTTCCCCACTCTTCAAGGGCGCCGTAGATTGCACACTTTCAACAGCCTGATAAGGGATGGGCGCCTGACGTGAACGCGAGGGAGGGAAGTAGCCTTGTTGTGCGCGCCTCTTTTGTTCGTGATATATGTTGCGTGGCATTATTTTTGAAATGCGTACATTTCTACTGGATTTTTTCCTAGTGTCGGTGTATTGACGGTCTGTAAGAATCTTTGTGATGTCATCGCTGGAAATACGGGGAGAAAAACATGGATTGGCAACAGAGCGGTATTATAGGCCAAAGTACAACTTTAGCAGAAGTTTTTCGTGTGCTCATGAAGGTGGCACCGACTGACAGTACAGTCCTTGTGACGGGAGAGTCAGGAACTGGGAAGGAATTACTCGTACGTGCTTTGCATACTTGCAGTGAGCGTATTGACAAGCCGTTTGTGCCTATTAACTGCGGAGCCATTCCAAAAGAGCTTTTAGAATCAGAACTTTTTGGGCATGAAAAGGGTGCTTTTACCCATGCCATACGTTCCCGCCCCGGGCGATTTGAGATTGCAGATGGTGGTACCATCTTCTTGGACGAAATAGGGGAGATGGATCTTAGCTTGCAAGTAAAGATTTTGCGTGTTTTGCAAGAAAAAGAAATTGAACGTGTTGGCGGCACCGGCATCAAGAGTGTGGATGTGCGCATTGTGGCTGCCACAAACCGCGATCTTGAACAAGAAGTTGCCCTTGGGCGCTTTCGCGAAGACCTTTACTACAGACTCAATGTCATTCCCCTTCATTTGCCGCCCTTACGAGAACGCGGGGGCGATGTCCTCTTGCTGGTACGTCATTTTTTGGCGCGCTTTTGCAAAAAAAAGAAAAGACCTCTTCTTGAACTAACTCCTTTGACGGCGCGGATACTTTCTGCGTATACGTGGCCGGGTAATGTGCGCGAGCTTGAAAACTTTATGGAGCGCTTGAGCATTTTAGCCGATGGCCCCACCATTGAAGTGGAAGATTTGCCGCAAAAAATTTTGAATGCGGTGGGCGCCTTCGAGGATCTTCCGGAACTTCCGATTGCGGACAGTGACATAGCTTGTGTGAAGAGTAGTCCTTCTGATGCGTCAATACCTCAGGCAACTGCCAATGACGAAATTTTGACAGAGACGGCAACTTCTGCCGCATCTCATACTGGGCAGGAGAGCGCTCTTGCCACAGCATCGGCAGAGAATGTCTCGCAGGGCTTTGTGTGGCCTACTTTACGGCATTTACAGGATTTTGGCATGAGTTTGAAGGATTTTTTGGACGCTGTGGAAGAACGTTTGCTCAACGAAGCCTTGGAAAAGTCTGACGGTGTCAAAAATCAGGCGGCAGAACTCTTAAAAATAAAAAGAACCACACTTATTGAAAAGCTAAAGAAAAAAAATGCTTAATCTTTTCCCATGGTAGTGGAATATTTTTTGCACGGAAAGAGCATGATGTTAAAATTATCCCATGCCGACATTCGGTCTCTTTTGTGCGCACAGGTGGCGCATATGTTCGTGTCCCTTGCCCTTTTGCTTTGTTTGCTCTGCGCACCGACACAGGCACATGCTGCGTCGTGGCAATGGAATAAGAATGGGTCAACTGAGCGTATTGTGGTGCGTCTTGATGCGCCACAAGCTGCAGATGCCAAAATTGGGAGCATCATTAAAGCAAATCGTATTGGGCAACATGCTGTTTTTGTACCTATAAATGCCGACTCTTTGCTTTTGCAAGGAACTTCGCCCAAGGATGGCGATCTGGTGGCCGGTTTGCAGAACCATGAGGGTGGCATCCTTTTGCAAGTGCAAAATTCTGCCTTCGGTCATATGGCGCGTCTTACATCTCCCACGGAAATTGTCATAGATGTTTTTCCGGATCCTTTGGGGGCACGGTGGAGACCTGATGGAACGCTTGCTCCGGCAGGCACGCAAGGTGTGGCTGCGCAACCACTGCAAAGGGGGCAAACTGGACAGTCAGGGCAACCAAGTGTGCCGCCAATGCCTCATGTGACGCCACAGCAGGTGTCTCCGCATGCACCGTTGCCTGTATCGCCTCAGCCCTCACCGGAACAAGATGTGGTGGTGCCTCCTGTGCAAATACCTGCTTTGCCACCCGAAGCTTTCAAAAAAGCGCCTTACTTGGTGGCCGATGCGACTGGGGCTTCTGGATCGCATGCTTCTGGATCGCATGCTTCTGGATCTGATGGACAATTCACCCATGATGCAGACTTTGCAAACGCACTTCTTGTAAGTGATGCACAGGGTTTGGATAATGCTCACCTTGTGGCAAACTTAGAAACTCGCGGTGAAACCGTTTCTCCCCAAGAAGTGTTGGGAAGAGTGAATAAGGGCGGTCCCGAAGATTGGCCCAGCGAGGAATCTTTGGGAACGTATTTGCCAAGTCAAACGGATTCATCCCTCATGCCATTGTCTGAACAAGGTGCGGATGGGCACATTGTATCGCCGGCGCCAGCTCCGGTACCAGCTCCGGTGCCTGCTCAAGACGCCTTGCCTACCCAATCGCCACGTGCCCAGCCCCAGCCGGTAGCCCCCCCAATACAACCTGTGCAAGAAGCCACACAAGCCCCTGCTCCGAGTCCGGCGGCAGACAATGGACAAAGTCCCGCTAGCCAAGGTGCAGACGAAATACGCCAACCGGTCGTGGCGGCAGACACTGGGACAGAAGAACAAGCCGTCGATGACAGACCCGTCATTTATCATGACGAACAAGGCAATGTGATCCCCGAACCTCCAGACCCTGACAAACTCTTTGCAGAAGCCGAAAAGCTTATGGATACACAAAAGTATTCGGAAGCTTTGCCCATCTTGGAACAATTGCGGGGTATTCCCACCATAACGCAAGCCATGCGCGAGCAAGTGCTCTATTATATCAGTGATGCCACGGCAACACTGTATCAAGAGAAGCCCTTGGAAGGATTTGACGCCATTGTCACAACGACAAATGAAGCCATGAATGCCAACCTGCGTTCAGCCCGTGTGCCCGATGCCCTCTATCGCTTGGGGCTTGCCAATTTAAGTGTGAAGAATTTTCCTGAAGCGGAAGCGTATTTTCAGGCATTGCAGCGCCGCTTTCCTTATGACATGAACGTGCCCACGGCCTTTTATCAGCTTGGTGACGCCCTGCTTGAAGCCGGTTTGTACGCAGAAGCGGCAGAAAATTTTCGCTTGGTTGTGCAAGAATATCCGGATGCTTCCGCATTGCAAGAAGCCACCGTGGGATTTGTGAAAGCACTTGCGAAAAACAAAGAGTATGAAGAAGCATCTGTTTTTGCAGACTTTGCCAGTAAGCGTTGGGCACGCCACTATATCGAAGATCCTGAGTATCTTTTGTATCTTGCAGAAATTGAATATAAACTCGGCAATTTAAAAGGAGCTCTAGATCAATATTGGCTCTTGTACAACCTTGACCCCGATCATGAACGCAATGATCTTGTGCTGGCGACCATTGGCGATATTTACATTGAACTGGGGAAAATGGATGAGGCCTTGGAAGTTTTTGCCACCATCCAAGAGGTTTTTCCGGATTCTCGCGGCGCGGCCATAGCGAGTTTGCGTCAAGCAGAGCTTGGCATCCATGACACGCCCTTGACCATAGAAGAAATGTTTGCCGTCTTTGATAATCCCGGTGAACCTTTACCTCAAGTACTTTATAAGGAATTACAAAAGGCTTGGCCTGAAGATAAGCGCTCTATTACGTCCCAGCTCAAATATGCCTTATGGCAATTGTGGGACAAGCAATATACAGACGCCATGGGGGCCGCAGCAGACTTTATTGACTTGCACCCGGAAAATGGTGACGTGGAGTTGGCAAGAGACATTATTATGCGCGGCTTCATGGCAGACTTGAAAAACTCCTTGGCAGAAGAAAATTATGGGCGCATTCTTATTCTTTGGGAAGGATTCCCCTTGGTACGACAACGCTATGGTGACATTGATCCGGACTTGCGCAATGCTCTTGGGCGCGGTCATTTGGAGCGCGGCGAAGACGAAAAAGCCATGGAGCTGTTTGCCGAATTTTTGACAACGCCAAAGCATCCCCGCTATAGCGACCAGACATTTGCCCTCTATTTCAATAAATATCTGGAAAGTCAAAATTGGAATGGCATGTTGGATTTGGGTGAAATGGTGAAAGATTGGGAAATGACAGACGCTATGCGTGGACAACTTGACTATGCCTTGGCACTGTCATCAGAAAATCTCGGCCTCAAGGAAAAAGCGCTCAAACTCTGGAAACCCCTTGCGGTAAACGACACGATTCCATTGTATCAAAAAGCCTATGCCAACCATTTTTTGGCAAAAAATGCCGAAGAACGTAAGGATATCAAGGAAGCCTATGCCTATAATGTGAAAACATTGGAACTTTTTGAACAGTTACACGAAGAGCGCTCGCCCAGAGCTGATAATGAGCGTATAAAACACGCCATGGGCTCGCTTATGGATATTACGGAAGTGGCCAATAGGATTCCCGAGGCATTGGATTGGGTAGAGCGCTACAATCGATATGTGCCGGAAGATTCCCCGGAATATCCCGGACTGCGCTTCCGCGAAGCCAGATTGTATCGCAAGCTTGGCAATGATGACAGGGCAAAAATGCTTTTGCAACTCATTACCACAGGCTATCCGGATTCCCCCTTTGCGGCGGCGGCAGCGACGGAACTGAGTACTTTTGAGGTGTCGCGCGATTTGCAAAATTTTATGCAAGGTGCAAATACGGCACAGTAAAAAATTTCTTTTTTTTTTGTGGGGGAGGAAGGGGAAAACTTTTGCTAGCGCCAAAA
>CAYJPE010000148.1:0-7218 GCA_964371965.1 uncultured Desulfovibrionaceae bacterium | reverse complement strand
CTTTAATTATTCCTCTTTTCAACAAGTTGAAAAGAGGAATCCTCAATCACTGAGAGAGGAAAATTTCCTTTCTGGAATTATTGCATAACATATTATATATATCTTTATCTTATCAATACATCTTTAACATATTATAATTATGAAATTTTTATAAATTTCATAAATGTGAAAAATATCACTTGCAAAAATATTACACATGACCTATGAAAGTAAATTTTTCTATTGACTGATAAGAATTATTCTTTTACTCTGCAAAAAGCTTGTGAAAATGTGCTCTAATGATAGCACGCTTCGCTCGCTGTCACGTACACTATGTACAAACTTCCTGAGTTTACTGGTTATGGCCAAGATGTTTTTTGCGAGCTATTCGTACAAAAATATCTTTTCTTTGCTGAGCTACACGTATTTTCGTGTTAAAAAAGTATTTTTCGGAGGTTCTATGTCTTTAAGTTGTGCAGAAATGGAAAAAACATTGATGGATTCCTTACGTTTGTACCACCATCCCATTGCCGTCACCCTTTTATTCACCAATGACGACGTGAGGCGCTTCAAGGAAGTAACACCTCATGTGGAGCCTGTGAAAGCTCTCACATATTGCCAGTGGGAAGTGACCGCACGTATGCAACGTAAGACCGTGCTCGGCACAGCAGAGAAGCTTGGCTGTAGCAATTCCAAGGTCAGCTTTGGCTGGAAGGAAATTGATCCAAACGAAGTCAAATCACAAGTCAAATACTGTGTTGACCTTGATCAAGCAGAGCGTTTCTTGCTCTCTAAACCAAAAATCGGCTTAGGCTCCCTCAAGGGCATAGCTGTAGGCCCTTTAAGTGATGCCAAATTACCACCTCATGTAGTACATTTTTATTGCGATAACATCCAATCATATCACCTCGCCATCGACTATATGGCAGCAACAGACACACACCCCTTACGCCCCATGATTACCATGAGCTCCTCTGCCTGTGGCGGTACCATTTATAGCTATTTGGAAAACACGTTTAACTGCTGTCCCGCCTGTTCCGGAAGCTACAATGCCGGAAAGACCGAACGCGGCGAAGTGAACGTATTTATTCCTTTCGCGCAATTGGAACCTACCGTGCTTCGCCTTATGCATCGCATGCAGCAAAACAACAATTCTGCCTCCATCACACGTCCTGGCGACGGCTTCCCCGGCGGCGACGTCTGTAAAAACTGTCCGCTTATCATTTATAAGAAGGGTGAAGGGGCAGCATGCGAAGCCTGTGAGCACGTTTAGGCGCTGCCTCTGAAGACATTCTTTTATTTAGAAGCAGCTCCTGACAGCCCATTGAAAAAGTGTCATCTGCGCCGTCAATAAAAAAAGTTACACAGTGTTGCTATCTGTATCCCTAAGCTTTGAAGACTCGGCTAAGGGCTATGCTTCGCACCCCCTCGTGCAGTTGCTTATGTATATCTAATGCACCGCACACATTGACTTTTTGCGCTTTCTTGCATCTCACGCTTTTCAATGGACTGCCAAAAATGGAGTTTTTCAACAGCCTGCTAAGGAAACACTGATTTGATGCTTTTTTGCACTTTAACAACATTAAGCTTATTTCATTCTTGTTTGTATATATCTATATAGACTATAGAAACTTTAAGCTTCGTCTTCTGTTAAAGAATAAAGTTCTATTAAATCAAACTTCTTTAGAAAAGTTCACTCAGGACTGACAAGTTCAATAAAGGAGATCTCATGAAAAGACTTACGCTCATGCCTCTCATACTGCTTGCCATGCTCTATGTCACGGCGCCACTTATGGCAGGTGGACACGCCCATGCTGCCGATGCGCCTGCCACCACAGAAGCTGCGGCTGAAAAGGCCGCTCCGGCCAATGACGGCAAAAAACTTTCCCTTGAAGAAGCCATTGCCGCCGCCGTCGACGCAAAAAAAATCGACCCTGCGGCTGAAAAAGGCTTTTTAGGTATTCCTGGCGCTCCCAGTATTAATCCCATTCTTGCCTTCGCGTGGGCTGTGTGGGTGGGATGGATATTCTCCACCGTGGGCGCTTTTGGCGGCGTTATGGCCTCTGTGGGTCACATTAACGTCTTTGGCCTTGGCGACTATGCCGCTAAATTTGGCAAAGAAATGGCCATCAATAAGAGCATTACAGACTCCATTCGCGTATCAAACCAATGGCTTGTGGGCTGTTCTGCCCTTATAACCTCATTTAAGTATTGGTCCATTGGGCGAATTGTTTTGCCCCTTGGCATAGCCCTTGGTATAGGCTCTCTTGCAGGGGCCACGCTCATTCCTTGGCTTACGCAAGGTAAGGTTGATTTTTCCAGTTATCTTGGCTATTTCGGTGTATTCGTTCTCGCTCTTGGTTGCTATCTTTTTTATGAAACAACCCCTGCTGCCAAGGCTAAGAAGCAAAAAGCTGCTGCCGCTGCCAAAGCCTTTGAAGAAGCATCCAAGGGTCATACCAGCAGTGATGTGAAGACGAGTGTTGAAATTGTGAGTATCACTCCGTCTCTCGTACGCTTCAAGTTTTGTGGTGTCGAGTTCTCATTCAAAACGTTCTTGCCTGTTGTGGGCGGTTTTGTCATCGCATCTGTGGCATCCTTCTTGGGTGTGGGCGGCGGTTTCTTACTCGTGCCCTTCCTCACAAGCATTTCTCAACTCCCCATGTACCTTGCAGCCGGAACGTCTGCCTTTGCCGTGCTTGTGGGTATGATTGTGTCTATTAGTACCTTCATGTTTGGTGGCACACCCGTGTATTGGCCGCTCATTGGTTGCGAGCTTGCCGGTATTGTACTCGGTTCTTGGGTAGGCCCCATGACAGCAAAATATTTGCCGGATGTATGGCTCAAGCGCCTGTTTATCTTGCTTGCCTTTGTTGTGGGTATTAACTACATATTGCGTGGCTTCTTTGGCATACGCCTTTGGTAGTATTGTGTGTTAACAGGCTGTTGCAAGAGGCAAAATGCATTGTTCTTTTGCAATGGCCTGCTAGGGGCTGTCGTCAAATGCGCCCTTTCGCCTTTATCGAAGCGAGCTTTGCGTCGAACTTTATTTGCTTTTTCAGTCAAATACCATAGCAGGCTGTTGAAAAAGTCCATTTTTGACAGTCCGTTCAAAAAGTGCCCCTCTGCAGAGGTCGCAAGGAAGCGCTTGTACTGTGCGAGGCACAGTGAAAAAAGTCAAGGCGCGCGAACCGACCCAAAGGGCGCCGAAGGCGTAGCCCTTACACGAGGAACGAGTGTTACGGATATCGAGAGCAACTCGTATTCGACATACGTAAGCGCTTTGACTTTTTGTCATTTTATCCGAAGGGCTATCCGAAAGGGACGCCGCAGATGGCACTTTTTCAACAGCCTGCTACACCTCTACTTATGCAGAGCACACAAGGTTCTTATTATGACAACACACTGGCTCCCGTCTTGGCTCGATGCCTTTCTTATTGCCCCCTTTCGCCTGCCCAGCGAGGCACACGTAGGATTGTGGTTGGGTTGTCTCATATTGGCGCTGTATTGCGTTATGCTTGGTAAAATTATTTATCGTTTTTTCTTTTTTTTGCATGGAAAATATTATGGCAACATGCAAGACGAAATGCAACGCTATCACAAAATTAGCATGAATGCCCTCCACGCCGGCAACAAAGAAGCCTATTTTGCTGCCAATAAAATGGCTCATGAGCATTTTGGTAAGAACTTTTTTGCCCGTGCCAGTGTGGGTATAGCCACAATTTTTCCTGTACCTTTTGCGCTTGCATGGTTGTCACTACGCTTTGAAGGGATAACACTTTATTCCATCCCGTTTACGAACATTCAAATGGGTTATGTCTTTGTCTTTTTAACATCGTATATTCTTTTACGCATCATGTGGAATCCCCTTAAACTGCGAATTATTTTTTTATTGCAGCACAAAAAAAATCCTTCATAACAGACTGTTGGAAAAATCGCTTTTTTGAATTTTTATCTCTGACGCAGCAAAGGGTGCTTTTTCAACTTGAATGTGAAGGATTGATAAACTACTCAAAAAAAATATTGACACATGCTGCCGAGAGCGTAAAGTGTGGGAGCTGTGTGACAAAGTATCTCATGGCGTATTCTGAAACATTAACTGCGAACTGTCACCAAGTATGCCTTTTGCTCCTTATAAAAGCGCACCAAACGTCTTTTATCATATGCTTTTTCTGACACATATCGGTATCGCATATGCTTTCGACGCAAGCCAATATTGTGCAAAGAGCTTACTCTGCACGCAAAATCATACTTCAATGACAGATCACAATAAGAGAGCTTATGTATGAAAACTCAATTCTCAAAATGTGTGGCAGCACAAAAGTTTTTTGTCTGCTTGGCAATCGTTATGGGCTTGGCCGTGTGTGCTCCCCTTGCCCAAAACACTTATGCAGCAGAGAAGAATAACCAGACTGTTTTCCGCCAAGCCATGAAGGCTGCCTCAAAGGAAGACAAGGAGAAAATCAAACAAATTCGCGCAGAAACAAAAGCTCAAGTGGAAAAAATTCGCGACGATTCACGCGCAAAAATTGCTCAAATTCTAGGCATAAGCATGGATGATATGCCAAAAAAAGAAAAAGATCAGGCCACAGAATAAAGCGTGACTTCTCGTTTGAAGCACAATACCATTCCTTGCAGACCTTTGAGGACGCGCTGATTCATTGTTTATTTGTTTATTTCTTGAGAGGAAAGGAGAACTTTCCCCTTAGGCACTGTCGTCAAATGCGCCCTTTCGATCATCTCTGCGCCAGACTTTACTTGCTTTTTCGGTCAAATACCATAAGAGGATATTCCCTCAAAGCAAGCGCGTCTTCCTTGATATAATACGAAAAATCGCTATTTGACGACAGTGCCTAGGAAGGGACAGGTGCCAAAGCCCAAAAGTTTCCCCTTCCCCCCTTAAACGCCCCCTTTCCTTCAAAACGCTTTCATTATGCCTCTTTTCAATACATTAAAAAGAGGCATTCCAAGCACGGAGTCAAGTATGTACGCCTCTCACAACTATTTTATAATTGATTTTGTGTGTAAATTTTTCAATCAACATTTTTTATATTCCAAAAAGTTTTCAACACCCTCATAAGCACATACGCAACAACATGATTATCAGTGCCAGCCGTAAAACAGATATCCCCGCTTTCTACGCACCGTGGTTTTTTGAACGCATACGACAAGGTTTTTGTTATGTGCAAAATCCCAGGAATGCCAAAAACATAAGCAAGATTTCCTTGCAGCGTGATGTGGTGGACGGCATTATTTTTTGGACAAAGAACCCACGCCCCATGTTGGAACGTCTTAACGAAATTGCCCACTATCCATTCTACTTTCAATTCACCCTCACATCCTATGGTCAAGACATGGAAGCACATTTACCTCGTAAAAAGGAGCTTGTAAAAAGCTTTCAAGAGCTTGCCCGTGCCACAAGTCCACATCATGTGATATGGCGCTATGATCCTCTTATACTCACGCCACGCTATACTGTGGCGTATCATTTACAGTACTTTGCCGTATTGGCGAAGGAGCTTGAGGGCTATAGCCATAGAGTCGTCTTTAGCTTTGTGGAGTATTATACAAAAATAGCAAAAGCATGGCATACAATGAATTTTCAAAGGATAGACATGGATGTTAAACACGCTTTGGCGCAAGGTCTTTCTGACATTGCACGAAATCATGGCTTTACCATGCAAAGCTGTGCCACACATGAAGACTTCACTGCACATGGCATTACTCAAGCGCGCTGTATTGATGATGCCTTATTGACGCAAATAGCGGGAACGCCCCTCACTCTGTCCAAGGACAAAGGACAGCGCAATGCTTGTGGCTGTGTTCACAGTGTGGATATTGGCATGTATAACAGCTGCGACCATGGATGCCGTTATTGCTACGCATCTTATAGTCGTGAGAGTGTTCAAAAAAACATGCAGAGGCACAATCCATCCATGCCCTTACTTCTAGGTTCAGTGCCGGAAGGAGTCGAGGTCAAGGAAAAACAGCACACATCCTTTGCGCTCAAACGTCATGGGCTTTTTGATGGAGAGTCTGTGCCCAAAAGTTAGAAAAATGCAACATATTGCTAGGGGCTGTCGTCAAATGCGCCTCACTTACCAACAGGAAGAATATGAAAGCGACACGAAATAAAACCATTGATATAAGTGTTGAAGAAGGCCAATTCTACCTAGACAGATGCATCTCCCTTGCGCAAAAACCGTCTTTGGCGAACATCATCAATAAAAGCATATGCGGCGATACATTTTCTGTATTGCCTCTGCTTCCGCCGGCATTCGTCAACCTTTTGATTGTCGATCCCCCCTATAATTTGGACAAAGATTTTCACGGCAAGACGTTTAAGCGCTCGTCAGACGAAGAGTATATGACATACACGCAGGCATGGCTCGCTGCCGTCAAACCCGTGCTCGCCCCAAACGCCTCTCTGTATGTGTGTTGCGATTGGCAATCAAGTCTTATCATAGGTGCATTGCTCAAAAAGCACTTTCATGTACACAATAGAATCACATGGCAACGCGAAAAAGGACGAGGTGCCTTGCGCAACTGGAAAAATGGCATGGAGGACATTTGGTTTGCAACAGTCTCCAAGGACTATACCTTTAATATTGATGACGTAAAGGTACGACGAAAGGTCATCGCGCCTTATAAAGTGGACGGCAAGCCTAAGGATTGGGAGGAAACAGTCCAAGGAAACTTTAGAAATACCTTTCCTTCAAACTTTTGGGATGACATATCCATACCTTACTGGTCAATGCCCGAAAATACGGCGCACCCGACCCAAAAGCCTGAAAAACTGCTTGCAAAGCTCATTCTTGCTTCTTCTCACAAGGGTGATCTTGTTTTTGATCCCTTTATGGGCTCCGGCACGACATCTGTTGTGGCCAAAAAACTTGGGCGCAACTACGTGGGCATAGAGCACAACCCGCAATACTGTGTGTGGGCGGAAAAACGCCTAGAAATGGCAGACAAAGATAAGTCAATACAAGGTTATCATGACAATGTGTTTTGGGAAAGAAATACGGCGGCGCTCCAAAAAAAGAGTTGACTGTGAAACACACTGAACAATGCTTTTTTTAAAAAAATGGAGCATTTTTGCACACAGCAAACAATTACCCACAAAAAGATACACTAGGCGCTGTCGTCAAATTGCGATTTTTTGTGTTATGGATACACTGGTTAATTTTTTTTCTTGAGGGGGGAAGGGGATCTTTTGCCAAAACCCAAAAGATTCCCCTT
>CAYJPE010000147.1:0-7228 GCA_964371965.1 uncultured Desulfovibrionaceae bacterium | reverse complement strand
CCTCTTGTTTTTTAGAGTATCTCATGAAAATAAAAAGATTACAACTGTAGTACTAAGAACGCAGGGCGTACAAACAGCACACACTGGCAAAAGACAATTTTTAGCCTTAACAAAACACGAGCAGCCCTAAACAAAAAATTCGCTCCACATATGCCAAAAATGCGGAAAGGATTTTTCCACAACATCTACATCATCCACACGAATGGGAGCACCATGCAAGCCCAAAAGCGCGCAACTCATAGCTATACGATGGTCGTTATGCGTACAAAAAACCGTACTCTTTGGCACAATGGGCGCTGCCCCCATGCCATACACACTGATGGCATCTTCATGCTGTTCCACACGAATACCAACTTTGCGCAACTCCTCCGCAGGGGCGGCCAGTCTGTCCGACTCTTTTAAGCGTGCATGTGCTACATTCCGAATGCGCGTAACTCCCTCTGCAAAAGCCGCAAGCACTGCCACCGTGGGTACAAGGTCAGGGCACTGCCCCATATCCACATCAATGCCAAGCAATGGATTATACGGTGTTTGTGGAAATATAACGAGCTCATCCGCTTGCCATTCGGCTTGGGCGCCCATATGCAGCAATATGTCCAGCATGGCCTTGTCTCCCTGAAGAGAGTCGCGACGCAAGCCGCGCATCCGCACCGCCTGTCTTCCCACAGCACCGGCAGCTAAAAAATACGATGCGCCGGACCAATCACCCTCCACCGTATACTCGGCACACTTGTATGACCCGGGGGGCACGCAAAAACGCAATGCGCTCGGTTCAATATTTTTCAAGCTTCGCCAATCATGCTGTTGCCAAACCCCATGCTCTTTGCATTCAACAGTAAAGGAAATATCAAAGTCTTCAAGTGTTTGAAGAGTAAGTGCCACATAGGGAAAAGAAACAGCTTTGCGCCCTTGCAGGGTAATCACAAGGCCTTTTGGCGCACACGGTGCCGCAAGAAGCAAACCAGAAAGATATTGACTTGACTCATCCAAATCAATGCTCACTTCGTCACGTTGAAAGCCGCTCGTTTCAAGAAGCAAAGGGGGGCAAGACTCACGTCTCTCAAAGGAAATACGCACACCTAAGGAAGCCAAAGCTCGTGTTAAAGCCCCTATAGGTCTCTCATGTAAGCGCTCAGCTCCGTGTATACGAAAACATCCCTTGCCCACAGCCAAAATAGCCGTTAAGAGACGGCATGACGTGCCAGATTCGTGCATATAGCAATCTGTGGCTTCGCTGTGAATGCTCTGTGGCGATGCTGTAAAATTATAGCCTTGTGGCTTTCCTCCGCAACCATTTACGAGGATATCAACCGCGTTGATATTGGTAAAAGAAGCCCCGACAGCGCTCAAAACCGCTTTGGTTTGTTCGATGTCCTTAGAAGAAAGTACCCCATAAACTGTCGAAGTGCCCTGTGCCAAAGCGGCACCCATGAGTAAGCGGTGAGACATGGACTTTGAAGAAGGTGCTTGAAATATCAGCATAAAGCTTCCTTAATGTTGTATGTAACAAGCCTTAGAAAGGCAAAGTGTATATCGTCAAAAAAATCCCGACACCTCGTGTACATCCCATACACAGCGATGGCTAATATTTTTTGTATCCCTACATTTCAGGTTTGAAAACGACTTGTGAATATGGAGTTTTCAACCGGCGAGTGCTTTGGTGACGCTAAAAGCTTTGATTACAATCTATACATGTTGCCATGCGCTACAAAATATTTCCTTCTTTCTCAAGTAAAAAAGATTCGGCATGCATTCGGACTTATTGTTTTTTTTGAAGGGGCCGACCGAATGCTGCCGCAGGCGTGACCGTAGCCGAGGGACGAGGCGTACGGGCATCGAGAGCAGCGATGGTGTGGGGGAAAGCTTTTTTTCCTAAAAAAAGTTTCACCCTAAAGGAGCGCACACACCCCCACATGCTTTTCAAAAAACACACATTTAGACAAAACACGCTACTAGGTAGTGTCTTCACGAGTGCCTTTTCGTTCAAATACCCTAACAGCTCGTTGAAAAAGTGTAATCTGCGGCGTCAGCGATAAAAAGTCAAACCGCTTATGCCTGTTTAATACACCGCGCGCCTTGACTTTTTTCGCTTCCTTGCATTTTACACTTTTTGAACGGACTGTCAAAAATGGAGTTTTTCAACAGCCTGCTAAGAGTATATTCCCTCAAGGCCCGTTCTTCTACGTTGATATAGCACGTAAATTCAACTCGTGTAGATATTAAGAAAAAATGTATCACGTGATTCGAGCTGTCGTCACATCGTGGATTTTTGTGTCCAAAGCTTAAAGAGTATGTTTCATAAGTAATGAAATATCATTGAATAGATTCAATATAATTTGCTTGTCAAGTTTTTATGAAGGAATGCTTAGCAAGGAAGACACGCTTGCTTTAATAGCCCGGTGAAAAAGCGCAATCTGCTTCGTCAGCGATAAAAAGTCACATCGCTTCATGTCTCATAGGCGTTCCTCTCTCAATATTCGTAACACGCATGCCTTGCATAACCGACTACGCCTTCGGCATCATTGCTCTTGATAGGCCTAAGCTTCGAAGAATCGGTAGGGCTACAGCCTTCGGGTCGGTCTGCGTGCCTTGACCTTTTTCGCTTATTTGCATCGCACTTTTTTGAACAGACTGTATCAAATGGAGTTTTTCAACAGTCTTTTGAGAGATGTACGCTGCCGGTCTTTCATCGAAAAAGCAAACAAATCCTGAGGCAGAGAAAAGTGAAAAAACGCGTGTGGCGGCAGCGCCTACAGCATACTAAAAGGCTTAAGCGTTGTATAGGCACCTAAGATGGAAACGCTGTCACACTGATTTTGCAGCCCTTCGATGACATGAGCATACAAAGGCTGACAGAGATCCTGCTCCACATCCACAAAAAACACATAGCGCCACGCTTCTCCCCTATTCGAAGCAAGCGGGCGAGACTCAAGTGTGCGAACATTGATGTTGCTGGCTGCAAAAATGTCTAAAACAGCCCCCAAGCTGCCGGGTTTATCGTACAATGTAAACAAAATCGATGTTTTAATCTCTACATTGTTTTTGCATCCGTGCTGTATGGGTAAAGGGCTTGGCAGGAGGGGGTTGACAGGGCTGTGAGGTGCAATGACCACATATCGAGTCCAATTATCGGCCGTGGTTTCTAGGCCATTGGCTAAAGTATTTAACGCGTGCATGACAGCCAACTTTGCATGCCCAATGGCGGCGCTGTGTTGTTCTTCCGTGGCGCGCCGCGCCGCATCGGCCGTGGATTTCACGGGAATTTGCTCTGCCCATGGAATGTGGGTGCGCAACCATTGGTCGCATTGAGCCAAGGTTTGCTGATTCGAATACACATACTTAATATCAGTCAAAAGCATGTGCGCACTCATAAGGGAATATGTAATACGCAAAAGCACTTCTGCACGTATGGTCACGTTAAATTTATAGAAGAGATCGAAGCACTGCCCCATGGTACCCTGCAAAGAATTTTCAAGCGGAATTATGCCAAGACTGCATTGTTCTTCAAAAACCGCCCGAAAAACATCATGAAAGCTGGTATACGGTCTAAAATCCACACAAGTTCCAAGATATTCAACGCCAGCGAAATAAGAAAACGTACCTTCTGGCCCTAAATAGGCAACGCTTTGTGGACATTGCAACATGCGCGAAGACGAAAAAAGTTCGCGCCAAATACTGCATAAATGATTATGAGGTAAGGGGCCATTATTCTTCTCAACAAGCGCTTCCAAGACTTCTTTTTCGCGCAATGGTTCAAAGAAAAAAGGGGCATCGAAAAGAAGAGTCTTTTTTTGTAAATCCCCCATCTCAATGCTCACATGGGCACGTCGATTCAACAGCGACAAAAGTTCACTGTCGACGGTATCCAACTCCTTACGTAAAAATTGCAAACGTTCTACAAATTCCTGTTCATTCATATGCAGGCCTTTTTCATATCAAAATAACTATTCATACTACACAAAAAACCCACTTGCGTTCCGCAAATTCACAAAATTCATGCACCATGCACCTATCCTTCTTGAATTTCTTCGGTAATGCGCATGCCGAAATGACGCCCGGCGCTGTCCAGATGGCATAAAACTTCATCGCCTTCCTGAAGCTTAACCACGCTTACCGGCGTACCGTCAGGGCGCGTAAGGCAGATAGTTTCTGCATTTTGTAAAAAAATGTTTCCTGTGCATGTTTCCGTACATGCCTCCACCAAGAGCATGGGGCGCACTTCAGTTTTTACACGCCCAATGCAGGCAAGTGACGTGTTTCCCTTGGCATCAACAATAAGCACATTATGCCCGGTTCCCAACTCGCCCAAGTAGCGCGTGGTATCTTCGGGCATATGGGCATAAGCGTGAACAGCGCCAGCATTGACTCTGAACGGACGTGCCGCCACATATTCGTTATGCTCCGTTTCTGCATGCACAAGAAAAGTAAATGCGCTGGAATTACCAACAAGCATACCCTGTCCCTTTTGCAAGACAGACAAGGTATCCACACACACCCTGTGTCCAAGACCTACATTTTGTATCTTTGTAACGACAGCTTTGCCTAAATTCATATTGCCTTGCACAATCTTACATTCGCGCACAATATCTTTAAGCGCGTTCACCCCTTGAGCTAAGACCACAATATGCTGTACACCACGTTCAAGAATACCTGCAGCTAAACGCGATTCATTCACAGTTGTCACTTCAAGCGCCACATTATCAGATTGCGCCAAAAGATTTTCCACGGGAATAATTTCCCAACCGTGAGCCAGTACTATGGATTCGCCACCTTGCAAACGAGCAACAATGCGTCCTTCTTCGTCTTTACTGTCAAGAAGCAGGGAAGGCATATCTTGCACTGATCTCACCTGGCAACGCGCGTATCCTGCAACGTGTTCTACTTGTTCCGCAGGCACAATAAGACCATCCACTCCACTTTCTAAGGCTAGGGTTACATCCTCTTTTGAAAAAGGGACGCTCTTAAACCAAATACGCATCTTTCACAATTCCTTCGTAGCTATAGAGGGAAACACCCAGCTCATTGTTTTTGTTCTTACAAATATGAAGACGGTTTTCGCAAAGTGTCCTTTCTTCACAATGTGTACACGTTGTTCACAAAAGGAAGCCAGTGCAGTTAAAGGACAAAAAATCATTACATCACTGTATCCTGAGAACTTGCTTCATTCATAAGCGCCAGGGCTTCATCAACATTTGCCCCTTCATGAATGACACTGCGCAGAGCACGCAAGAGTGCCACGCGGTGCGTGTGCTGAAAAATATTACGCCCCACAGAAAGACCAGCGCCACCTGCCAACACAGAGTCATATGCCATCTGCAAAAAATCCCGCGTATTTTCGAGTTTGACCCCGCCACCTATGAGCACTGGCACGCAGCACTCCTCGACTACCTTTGAAAAATCCAAAGGATGCCCAGGATAATGCACTTTCACAATATCTGCTCCAAGCTCCGCGCCCACTCGGGCACAATGCACCACGACCTCGGTGGCATACGAGTCACTAACCAGGCGACCTCGCGCATACATCATGGCAAGCAAGGGCATACCCCAAAGTGTGCACGCATCAGCCACTCGCCCAAAGTCAGACAGCATGGAGCGCTCGTAAGGATCGCCCAAGTTCACTTGAATGGCAACAGCATCGGCTCCCAATCGCAGCGCTTCCTCCACACTGCCCACAAGCGCTTTCACCTCGGCATTGGGACCAAGGTTTGTTGAGGCAGACAGGTGCATGATGAGTCCAGTGTTTTTGTGGGTCATGGTGTAGCTATGGCGAATGAGCCCACGATGCAATTCTACAGCATCGGCGCCGCCGTCAGCCATTTCAGTGACGGCAAGCTTTGGATCTTCCAGGCCTTCTACACTGCCAAATGTAACACCATGATCCAATGGAACAAGAAGCATGCGTCGACTGTGATGATGCATTATACGAGAGAGACGAATTTTTTTTCCGTGCAGCATGAGACATCCTCTAATGCGTGTTTGGTATGTGGAATAATAACAAAAAAATCTCAGAAAAGAGAGTTTGAGCACGCTCGTACTTCTTGAGAATGAGGAAGGCAAATTTTAAAAATATGCGATATATAACATAATCTCGTGAAGCTATCTTGGCATTGACAAAACTTAAAAAATTAAAAACATAAGAGGCAAAGGATACACAAAGGCTCTAATGATGATTATCAAGGACAAACATGACTACCATATGTCCACTAACATTAACGGCACAGGGGTGTCAAGCACAATGATTTTCAAGTGACTATTTAGTCGATGCTGAAAAAGTGCTTTTTTCCGGGAGTAGCACCTTTCCAGCATCATCCACCGAGCCTAACAGGCTGTTGAAAAAGTGCAATCTACGGCGTCAGAGAAAAAAAGTAAACAACTTATGCATGTCTATATATACGGCGTTGCTTACTTTTTTCTCTTCCATGTATCTCACACTTTTTGAACAGCCTGAAAATTTGAGTTTTTCAACGGGCTGCTAAATCAATAATCTAGAAGAGGCTTCATGCAGCCGCTCTGTGTATATTTGGGCGTTGCGCTGGTAGTTGCGCGATGAAACAGGCGAAAAAAATATAGGGCAAGGCTTTTCAACCCTTCTAACACCTTGCGAAGATTCAAAGCGATGCAGCTAACCCGCATATTTCATGAGCACCTCTTCCTGAGGTGTTCATGAAATATGCGGGTTAGCGTGCCCATGAAAAGAAAATGGGGGACAGATGGAGG
Source organism: uncultured Desulfovibrionaceae bacterium (assembly GCA_964371965.1). Taxonomy (GTDB): domain Bacteria; phylum Desulfobacterota; class Desulfovibrionia; order Desulfovibrionales; family Desulfovibrionaceae; genus CAYJAD01. Next base: position 511 of record CAYJPE010000147.1, on the reverse strand, counting down.
ACAGAATTCCTGCTTAAAAAAACAGCCACCGACGATATTCTCGTAAGTGGCTGTTATTTCAGGTGGGCCCACGAGGACTTGAACCTCGGACAAACCGGTTATGAGCCGGTTTTGGGCAGTTTTTGACACTTTTCACCTACTTTCAGTATCTCTCATAAACAGTCATTTTGTTCTTGAAATTCGCTAAGTTATCTGTAACTTTCTCTTTCAGAACATTCATACACTTTCACCTAAAGTCATCGAGCATAAAATAAAAAAGTGGCACAGGGGTGGCACAAAATTTTAGATGAAAACAATTGCAACAACAGAGTTTTTTCTTGTTTGGCACATTTTTTGAGAGGCTTATATGAGGGAAGAATGGAGAAACTTAGGGAAGCGCTGATTTAATCGCTTCTGACTGCCCATAAGAGACTCAAAGATTAAAAAATGTGAGTCAAGAGTCAAAAAAACTTTTTCGAGAGCTTAAAAAGTGCTATTTTGATCAATTTTTCCTCTTTTTCTTAAATTTTGG
>CAYJPE010000146.1:0-7322 GCA_964371965.1 uncultured Desulfovibrionaceae bacterium | reverse complement strand
CTCCTGACCTACAGGTTCGTAGCCTGTTGCTCTATCCAGCTGAGCTACAGCCGCTCACCGACAAAGGGAATGTACGAAAAAAGACTCGAACGGTCAAGCTTTTTTTGAATTATTTATTTTTTAATAAATATAAACCGTTATCGGATAGTCCTTCGGATAAGGGGATAAAAAGTCAAAGCGCTTATGTCTGCCTCATACGCGTTGCTCTCAATATCCGTAACACGCGCTATGCATCATTCTTGCCCAAAATAAGCTCGGCGAGCCGTCTTGCCTGTTTCTCTTGCGAAAATTTCTCCAAGGCAAAGCGCTGTGCGACTTTGCCAAGATCACGCGCCATATCGGGAAAGCGCGCCATGCGCTCAAGAATCGCGCTTAATTCGCGTATGTTTTCTCGTACATTACCGCGCACATCGGTACGCCCATAAAAAAGCGCACTCGTCTCATGCTCCAATATCTCTTCATGCCATACCGTGCGACGCACCGCCACAGGAAGGCCAAAGAGCATGGCTTCCATGAGGCTTGTGGCGATCCCACCCCCGCCTCGCTCTTCTCCGTCAGATGCATCGACAAAGATATGCGCTTTGCGATACAGCTCCGGCATATGTTCGTGGGGAACTGCCCCCAAAAAATGTACCATTTTACGCAAACCGTGGAAAAAGCAATAACGCCGTAAAGAGCTCAAGGCCGATCCTGAGCCAACGATGCTCAGCCTTATGGGCATATCCTTCTTCAGCAACAGTGCGCATGCTTTAATGACATGTATAACGTTTTTCTGCTTTGTTATATGACCTGCCACAAGAATATTCACATGGCCTTGAAAAGCCTCCCATGCGCCTGAGCTCGGCATGCTTGTATGTGCGTGTTCATCAAGCGGCAAATCGTCTGTGTGTGGCAGAAGAGCCGAAGGCTCGTACAGGTGATGTATCTTTGTGATATCAAAGTGAGGGTCTTTCTTTAGGCACGCTTCACGAAGGTGCTCCTGCGTCACCTTACTGTCACAACACACAAAGGCCGCATGCAAGGCCTTGGCGCACACGACGGAAATTTTGTGTAAATCCTGCGCACGCACCGTAAATGAAAAAGGAATGCCCAGTATGCCGCCTGCGACCCACGCCGCCGTGGTCGCTCTTATCGCCGTAGTCGCCGTGCCTGCGCTAAGCCCATGTATATGCGGTCTCTTGTCAACGCCTCCTCTGCCAAGCTCCATATCCACAAAGCACCAAGGCACCATTCGCGCCCCTTTGGCAAAATACCATAGATACCGCATACCGGTAAAAATATTCAAGCGCGCACCCACAGGCAAGCTCTTCCAATACCGCCATAATATTCCGGGATTATTTTGTTTTGTGCGCCATAATAAAAGCATGCTCCACAATGTTTTCCACATGCCCTGTCTTTTCATAAGAACAGGCAAGCTGTAATCTGCGCCTATCATATGCGACAGTGGCGCACCGCGAACAGAATATACACGCGTCAGAAGCCTTTGTTCATATAAACTTAAGGTATGTTGCACAGCCGCCGTGCCATAAGGTGTAGGAAACTCGTCTACAACGCAAATACCATGACACAAGCGCTCCTTCGCCTGCAGCAATCCCCCACCACCGCTCACAAGCGAAACGGCAGACTTACGCTGACATACAAGCAAACCTTCTTCCAAGGTATACACACTGTCGCAATATTCGGCAACGCCCGGATCGTGTGTCACAATCACCATGGCTATGCCACCCTCATGAGCCAAGCTGCAAAAATTTTCCATGACCACCTTGGACGTTTTTGCATCCAAAGCACCTGTTGGCTCATCGGCAAGGAGAATGCGCGGATTGTTTACCATGGCGCGCGCAATGGCCACACGTTGTTGCTCCCCGCCCGAGAGCCTATTGCTACGATAACTCACCCTATGTGACAAGCGCACAAGTTCAAGGGCACGAATAACTCGCTCCCAACGCTCTTCCGGTGGCACGTTTTCATAAATAAGAGGAAATTCCACATTTTCAAAAACTGTGGAATGCTCAAAAAGATTGGAGCTTTGCATGACAAAACCCATGTTGCCGCGCCGAAAAGCCGCAATCTCTTCTCTTTGCAAAGCCAAAACGTCAGTTCCCAGCACCTTCAAAGAACCATTGTCAGGCGCATGAAGCATGCCAAGCACGTGGAGCATGGTGGACTTTCCACAACCGGAAGGGCCCATAATGGCTACCATTTCTCCCGTCATAACCTGTATGTTAATACCGCGAAGCACAGGCGGAAAGCCCGGGTAGCATTTATAAAGATGCTCTGCATCAATCACACAGTGAGCGGCCGTGTGTTCTGTCTTATGCGCTCTTGCATCGCCATTCATATACTTTGCCTGCTTCATGTCGTATTATATGGTGGTCAGGATATATGTCATCGGTATACACGATATATGCACTATTCAAAACGCAAAGCCGTCACCACATCCATGCGACTGGCCTGCAATGCGGGGTATAAGCCTCCCATCACGCCGATGAGAGCAGAAAAAGCGATGCTCCCCACACTACTGAGGGCAAGCAAGTGATAGGATGTGGACGCTCCTAAAACATAAGCACCAAGCTGCACACAAAGTGTCCCGATACATATGCCAAGAATACCCCCGGCAACAGACTTGCACAGAGCCTCTGTGAGAAATTGTGCCAAAATATCCTTGTCTGCACCGCCCATGGCTTTTTTCAAACCCACCTCACGTGTGCGCGCCCGCACAGCCGCAAAAGTGCCATACCAAATGCCAAAACCACCCAAAAAAAGTGAGGCAATAATGCCAAGCCACAGCAATGCTTCCACAAACATAAAGGTTCCCTGAATGCGCTCCAACTGCTCACTTCGCGTGCGCAAGGATAAGTAGGGTGCATCTTGATGGGCAGTCACCGTAGACGGAATACTCTTTGTCAGCGCATCCACGTCTTCCCAGCCAATGGCACGAACATAGAGCCTGTTGACCTTACCTCCTGCCCAGCCTCGATCGGTGGCTGTTGTGTACGGAATATAGCCATTGCGAATGCCATCGCCAATCATGACACCACCAACAATGCCCACAACCTCAAAAATATCCGTATGCAAAAAAAGCATCTGACCCACAGCCTTTTCAGGAGAGCCAAATAAGGAGCTTGCAAGCTCCCACCCAATCACACAAACACGGCGGTGTTCTTGCACATCTGCACGCGTGATAAAGCGCCCCGCCATGAGTGTGGCGGCAAATGTTTCCCAATAATAGGCATCTATACCCCAAAAAACTGCATTTACAGTGGTGGTATCCGTACGAAAAGAAAAAAACTGCTGTCCCCACATTGCCGTGCTCACCGTTGAAACACCGGGGAGCTGGCGCAAGGCACCGATCGTTTTTTCGTGGAATTCACGCAAAGGCTGCCCCGGATGATTCACGTCGTTCATGACTATATCAATGATATTGACACCGCCCATAAGAACCATGTCTTGCCCAATGTTATAGCGGATTTCTCGCCCAAGCACAGAAAGAGTGATAAAGGCTGTAATGCCAAGGGCGATGGAAAAGATCACACCAAAGCCCCTTTGGCGTATAACTTGACGCACGCTCACACGTACAAGGTCTGACATGCCTATCATAAAATTTCTTCAACTCTCCTAAAAGACTATGAATGTACGCATGGCACAATGTGTTCTTATTTTTCTCGTTCAAGACGTACCACATGACCACCCTTTGCCACAAAGTAGCGGATACCATACCAATCCATGTGCCATAGGGTTATGCTTTTTATATATACCCAAAAAAACATACCAATACCTAAAAAGTACGCGGCACACCAAGTATGCACAGGCGGCAAAACTTGTGCCACGTGCCTTATTGCAGAACGCCACAAAAGAACAATGCCGCACAGGCTTGCCAAATGCCCAAATGCCCAGAGTGTAGTCTCAACACTTCCCATACCCAAAAATACGGCGGCACAGACGGCAGTTGTGGAGGCCATAAGAGGAAATGCCAGCAAAAAGACCAACAAACCAAGAAGATACCATTGCTTCATGACGCAAAACTTCAAAAAAAGCACCTGCCTTTGAAGCCATGCTTGCCATGTGGAAAAAGCATGGTTGCGCGCTGTTGTCACAAGAAGGGCATCGGGGCACAGATGAACATGCACCCGCCGCTCCTCAAGAATACCCGCAAGAGAGCAATCGTCCACCACATTCTTGCTCCAAATGCCTGCAAAATCATGTGTTTCAAATAATGTTCGCGAAATGGCCATAGCACCGCCCCACGGTTGCGTAAAAGGCGCAATGGCCTGTAAACAGCGCATCATAAGCACACTTATTTGATAACCCAAGGTCGCAAGGTGACAGTCATGACTCTGCACCTCATGATAGCCCGTGCACATGCCAATCTCGCCGCGAATGATGGGCGTCACGAGGCGGTGGATAAAATCTTGCTCTGCCACATGGGTGCTGTCACAAAAGACAAAGATGTCTGCCAAGGGCGTCAACGCATTCACATGGGCAAGGGCAAAGAGCAAGTTATGATTTTTTTGACTGCACCCTTCTGCCTGTCCGGCCACAAGGCAGTGCAAGGCGGGAAACTCCCTGCGCAACCTTTGGGCAAGAGCCGTTGCCGGATCTTCTCCCGATTCCGTCACGAGTATCGGAATAATATGCGGATAATCTTGTGTAAAAAGTGAACGCAAAGCCATTTCCATATTGGGATGCTGCCCGGCAGCAGGAATAATCAAGGCCACGGTGGGCATATCCGATGCCCTTTGCTGCAGTTCTTCTGCCATAGTGTTGGCAAAGGTTGCAGTGCCAGCTTTTGTCTGCTTTTTGTGACGCAACAAGATACGACGAGCTCCGTAAAAAAGTGACAAAAGCAGTACGCATTGCAAAATTGCCGTTATATACCAAAGACTTAACATATTAAACCTTTTTGAATTCGCTTTTTAAATAAACACAATACTTCGTCATTGACAAAGTTCACATATGCAGGCCATACATCATAATTCGCGAGACGAAATGGGACCGCACGTTTCTGTAAGAAGCACATTTTGCGTTCTGCGTCCCTTCAGCTTTACCGTAAAGCCTTGCTTTGTGCGCACTTTACCTGTAATGACATGTTCGCCCTGAAAAACACCTTCAAAACGATGCCCTGAACTGTGTTTTGCACGAATAACTCCTTGCGCATCTTGTTGCCCCCAAAAATGATAGACGTCAATATCGCCGTTTTTAAGATGCAACTCCAAGACGCCGCGCACATTGCCTTCCTTATCAATACATGCCCCTGCTTTATACTTTGAGCTATACAAATCACCTGTCCAAAGCTCGCCGCGTGTTTCTTGGGGGAGCAGTGTGGCGGGTTTTGAGTCGGTGGTGGGCGTGGCAGAGCACACATTTCCAAAAAGAAGTGCTGTGCCCAAAAAAAGTGTGCAGACACGCGTCAAAAGCGTTCCGAAAGCCCTTGGGCGTCGGTCAAAATATTTTTTATATATGTGGTACATGAAAACTCCTACTACGAGCTGTCTCTACATAAATTCTTTTGCTTTTGCCCCTGCTCCGAAGGGGTCAAAGGGTGTTCTTTGTTCAAGTTACGTATGCCTGTATATGCGCCTTTCGCAAAAAAACGCGTTTTCCTTGGCAAAACACAAAATCTCTTTATTTAGGGAAATGCTGATTAAATAGAATTTTTGTTCTCTAACAAGGAAAGCGAGTTTTGGGAAGTACGCGGTATATATAGACATATATAAGTGTTTCACAAAGCGAGCTTGACGCAGTTAGAGGGCAAAAAGGCATTTAATCAGTGTTTCCTTAGAAACACCCCCTATGCAAGGTCAACAATCCATAAGCAATATGCTCGGGACATACCATATTACTGTATCATTGCCTTTGTAGGAATGCAATGCTTTTTCAGATTGCCAAAATTTTACAGAGCCAACGTCGAATTTGAGCATTTTTGGGGGCTGCTTCCAAGAAAACACGGAGTAATTATTTTTCTTGAGGGGGGGAAGGGGAACTTTCCTCTGAAGAAGGGACAGATGTCAAAATCCAGAAGTTTCCCCTTCCTGCCTCAAACTCCCCCTCATTTTCTCAAAGCGCTTTAATTCTTCTTCCTTCTAATGCATTGAAAGGATGAATCCTCAATCACTGAGAGAGGAGAAGTTCTTTTTCGGAAATTATTTCATAGCACTTTTTATATATATTTTTATTTGATAAGCGTTTCCTTGTGTTTTTGCCTTGAAGCATGTATTCTCTTGTGAAAGGCGCAATATATGCTTGCTTAAGTAAAAAAAGTCGTTTGACTCTCTCGGAGCAGGTGTAAAACATAAAGAAATGTATTTGAGAACGGCGTTTAGCAACCCGTTGAAAAAGTGCTATCTGCGGCGTCCCCTTCGGAGCGGGGATAAAAAGTCAAACCGCCTATGTATGTCTAATACGCGTTGCTCTCGATAGCCGTAACACTCGTTCCTCGTGTAACGGCTACGCCTTCGGCGCCCTTCGGGTCGGTCCGCGCGCCTTGACTTTTTTCGCTTCCTTGCGACCTTTGCAGAGGAGCACTTTTTGAACGGACTGTCAAAAATGGAGTTTTTCAACAGCTTGTTAGAATCACCCCATACACTCAAGAGATTATAATACCTAGGAAGATATATGAAAGAAAGTATATGGCGACTCACTGTGCGCAGTGAATTTTGCGCCGGGCATGCCTTACGGCACTATGAAGGAAAATGCGAAAACTTGCACGGACACAACTTTGGCGTTGAAGCCACCGTACAAGGCAATAAGCTCATTGAAAATGTCGAAATGCTCATGGATTTTAAAGAACTCAAGTTGATTCTTAAAAAAGTCCTCACCAGCCTCGATCACCAAGTGCTCAATAGCGTCCCTCCCTTTGACCGCATAAATCCCTCCTCAGAAAATCTCTCTCGTCATATCTGGCAAAGCATGGCTGCGGAGCTGGTAGGAAGTGGTGTGTCTATGTATAGTGTGACGGTATCGGAAAAATCTGCACAATCTGCCACATATATTGAAAAAGACATGTAGTCGCTGTCGTCACATGCTTTTCAAAAACACATATTGAGACAAAAACACGCTACTCGTGCCTTGTCTACTCTAAAAGCTCTGATTGCATTCCATACATGTTACCATGCGCCACACAATACATTCTTCTTTCCCACGTAAAAAACTCCGGCATACACGTGAACCTATTGGTTTTTTTGAAGGGGGTGTGGGGGGAAAGCTTTTTTTCCTAAAAAAAGTTTCCCCCCACATGCCTTTTAAAGATACACATTGAGACAAAACACGCTACTAGTCCACCCTAAAACCCATGGCAAGCGCATCGCAGGGGTCGATAATATACT
>CAYJPE010000145.1:0-7357 GCA_964371965.1 uncultured Desulfovibrionaceae bacterium | reverse complement strand
CCCTTCCCCCCTCAAGAAAAATAATGACTCCGTGTTTCCTTAAAAATTGCTTTTGGCTCAATTTTAGCGTAGCATCTGCTGACGACTTGGTGTATTATGCGCTGAGCGTATTGATTTCAAGAGGTACAGATTTCAGGAGATAGTTCTGTATTTTTTGGCGAGCGCTTATTGTTATTGTATGGGAAGGTTGTATTTATGGCTTTGGTGATATACCCGGGTCCCGGGTGCATTGTGGAGTATATGGAAGCGGGTGTTGTACACATTGGCCTTGTATTGGAAGAACAAGGGGGCAAAACTCGCCTTCTCCTGCCAAATAGGCGAGAAACGCGTTTTGGTGTCAATAGATTCTTGCCGTGGAGCGGACCCGTGGTCACAGATATGTCTACCCGCGACAAAATGGTACAGGCTTTGGAGGTGCATCGTGCGCGGCGACGGGGTAAGTTGTCAGAAATTATGGCTTCTGATGTTTTGCAACTTTGGGAGCTGGCGCAAGGTGAAGTGGAGCAGGCAACGGCTCAGTGGTTTGCGGAGCTTTTTGAGGCTGCTCCCACGGTGGACGATATAGCCGCTTATGGTCAGGCGCTCTTGCAGTGCAAAAGTCATTTTAAATTTCAACCGCCTCAATTTGAAGTATTGAGCGCAGAAACTGTGGCGGCACGTTTGGCCGAGCAGGAAGCTGTGCAGCGTAGGGAACAGATGATAGTGGGCGGCAGTCAGTTTTTTCGCTTGCTTTGGGATGTATACCAAAAAAAATGTCCGCTCCCTCCGCAAGGCGACAGTGTGTGGCCTGCGCAAGATATTTTGGACTACTTACAAAGTATGCTTCTTATGCGTATAGCAGATCCCGAAGCGGTAGAGGGTGAAAACCAGTGGCGTGCCCTTGTTAAGGCCTTGCCGGACATGCCGCACATGCCCTTGCACCTAGCCACGGCATGGGGGCTTGTGCCGCCGCATTACAATTTTTGGCTGGATAGGGCAGATTATGCGCCCGGCGATGCATGGGCTTTGGAGTATGCCGAAGACATTGAGCGCATTGTGCGCGAAGTCGAGAGCGCAGACAAGTCGAGCATTTCCACCCTTGACCTTCCTTTTGTGAGTATTGACAATGCATCCACAAAGGATATTGATGATGCCTTCTATGTCGAAACATTGGAAGACGGTATATTGCGCCTTCATGTGGCCTTGGCCTGTCCGGCTCTTGTGTGGCCCTTTGATTCTGCCTTGAATAAGGCCGTGTTTCGTCGCGCCACAAGCGTGTACTTGCCGGAGGCGACCTATCATATGATGCCGGAAGTATTGGGCGTCGATATACTCTCCTTGGTGGCGCACCGTCGTCGCCCGTCCTTGATTGTGTGCTGCGATGTGGACAGCACGGGCGCCATTGTGCGCGTGGAGCCGCAAGTGGCATGGGTGACCCTTGCCGCCAATCTGACATATGACGATTGTGAGGCTATTTTGGATGGTCAGCCGTGCGAACACGCCACAAATGCCGCTCTGCCATATGCGGAGCAAGTGCGCCTTGGGGCACGCATTGCCGAAATGCGGCAGGCTTATCGCATTGCCCAAGGAGCCATTATTCTTGAGAGGCCGGAGCCGGAATTTATTCTTGTGAATGAAGATGGCGCCACGTTGGAAGCGGGGGACACGATTAAGGAAGACGTGCGCGTGGACTTGAAGGACGCAGCGCCCGTACCCCAATCGCGTCGCCTTGTGTCGGAGATGATGATCATGGCCAGCATCGCCATGGCAGAATGGGCACAGGAACAGCAGCTCCCCCTTTTGCACCGTACACAAGACGTGGCCGTGCCGCGCGAATATGCCGGTGTGTGGACGGAACCACATGATATGGCAAAAATTATTCGTACTCTTGTGGCCGCCACCTTGGAGCTGACACCGCGCCCTCATGCAGGCCTTGGTGTGAGTGCTTATGTGCCCATAACATCGCCCTTACGTCGCTACTCTGATCTTATCAATGAAGCGCAAGTGGTACACTTTTTACTGGAATCCCACGCCCGTTGGGATGCGCCGACCCTTGAGTCCATGCTTTTGTCGCTCACTGCCAACCTTGACCTTTCCGGTCAAATACAGCGTTTTCGACCGCGTTATTGGCGCTTGTGTTATTTTCGTCAGCAGGGTGATAAAGTCTGGTGGGATGCGGTTATTACCGATGAAAATGATCATCATGTCATGGTCAGTTTGCCCAGAGAACAGCTCATTGTGCGCGGCAAGAGGCATCTTTTTGGCGAAAGGGCGGGGCCCGGGCAAAAGGTGCAAGTCCGCCTTGGAAAAATACGTCCCCTGTATAATGACATAACTATCTTAGACGTTATGGAAGTGTGACACGGTATTCTCAGGTGTATGTACAGTGTTTTTGTGGAAAAGTCTCATCTTTCACAGACTGTTCAGCAGAGTAACAATTTTTTGATATGCACGTCTGTTTATAAAGACAGAGACAAGGCGCACACATAATACTGACTGTGAAAAAGAGAAATCTTAATGGTAAGAGAACAAGATGCTGTGAGGTGAACGATGCTTTTTTTGTGGTTTATATGCGCGTATTTCATCGGCGCTGTGCCTTTTGGACTGTTGATAGCTCGGCATTTTTGCCGTATTGATCCACGCACCGCCGGTTCTTACAATGTAGGTTCCACCAATGTGGCTCGCTTGTGCGGCAAAAAGTATGGCCTCATGACACTGGTGTGCGATATCCTTAAGGGAGCCTTGCCTGTCAGCGTTGCCTTGTTGCTCAGCGGCAGTATGTTGTATGTGAGTTTGGTGTCACTTGTGGCTGTGCTTGGTCACGTTTTTTCGTGTTTTTTAGCCTTTAAGGGCGGTAAGGCGGTGGCTACAAGTATTGGTATCTTTATCCCTTTGGCCATAGGTCCTTTATTGTGTGCGGTCGTCGTTTGTCTTGGGCTTATTTATGTGAGCGGTTTTGTGTCTGCCGGCTCCCTTTCTCTTGTGCTCAGCTTGCCGGTATTTCTTGTGTTTTTTGGTTCGTGGTCATTGCTGCCCTTGGCCTTGTGTATCATGGCACTGGTGGTATGGACGCACAGAGCTAATATCCAGCGCCTCATCGGCGGCGCAGAAAAATCGTGGAAAAAGAATGTTTACAATGCGCAAAAGCAATAAACAGCTCCAAACCCTTAAATATTATAAATTTTCGAGGAACTTTGCATGTCCACTGCCTTATTTCCCACCTATAGGGGCACATTAGAATATGTGTGTCTTGGCTGCGATACCCGTTATGACAGTCACAGTCTCTTATACACCTGCCCCCAATGCGGCGACGTTTTTTTGTTGGAAGATACCAGCTTTGCAACCTTAAAAAAGCAGAACGGCGCCCATTGGCGTGCTGTCTTTGACGCCCGGGCAAACACCCGTGAAGACGCCTTGCGCGGTATTTTTCGCTATTATGAACTCATGGCACCCGTGGTGGATGCGCAAGATATTGTCTATCTTGGGGAGGGATTGACGCCCATCATTGAAGCTTCGCCAACCTTGAAGCGACATACGGGCTGTAATTTTGCTTATAAAAATGACGGACAAAATCCCAGTGCATCTTTTAAAGATAGGGGTATGGCTTGTGCTTTCAGTTACTTAAAAGCCCTCGCGCGCCAACAAGGGTGGGACGAAGTGTTGACGGTGTGCGCTTCTACCGGCGATACGTCCGCGGCGGCGGCGCAATATGCGGCCTATGTGGGCGCACCTTTAAAATCCGTTGTGCTCTTGCCTCAGGGTAAGGTGACGCCGCAGCAGCTTTCGCAGCCTCTTGGCAGCGGTGCCACGGTGATGGAAATGCCCGGTGTCTTTGACGATTGTATGAAGGTAGTAGAATACTTGGCAGAAAACTATCGTGTTGCCTTGCTCAATTCCAAAAACAGTTGGCGCATCTTGGGGCAGGAGTCATATGCCTATGAGGTGGCGCAGTGGTTTGGTTGGGATGTGTCACAGCAAGTGATTTTTGTGCCCATTGGCAATGCGGGCAATGTGACGGCAATCATGTCGGGCTTTTTGAAAATGCATGAGTTGGGTATTATTGAGGCTTTGCCGCGCATGGTGGGTGTTCAGTCTCATCATGCTGACCCTGTGTATCGCTACTATGTAGCAGACGCTGCACATCGTGTATGGGAAGCTGTGGCCGTGCAGCCAAGTGTGGCACAGGCAGCCATGATCGGTAATCCCGTCTCCTTCCCACGTGTGCGAAAGCTTGTGGAAAAATATAAAGAAAGAGCGGCAGCCTCGGGTGTGGATGCAGAAAGGGCTTTTTGTGTCATGCAAGTGACAGAGCAGCAAATTATGGATGCCATGCTCCTTGCCAATCGTCACGGGCACATTACGTGTACTCAAGGCGGCGAATGTCTTGCCGCGCTTTTACACGCGAAAAGCCTTGGCCTTGTGAGTGACGAAGAGCACGCCGTTTTGGATGCCACAGCCCATGCTCTCAAATTTTCGGGTTTCCAAGATATGTATTTTGCCGACAGCTTCCCACCGGAGTATGAGGTGACGCCCCATGCCTCGCTTATGAATGCGCCACACAGCCTGTGCGAAGCCGCAGAAAAGCAGCGCCTTGACAGCGCGGCTTATACGGAGCGCGTTGCCACCATTATGGCGGATAAGTTACAACTTTCTAAAGTATAAAGGGAGCATGCGTATATTATGCTTGATATAAAGACCTTACAAAAAAATCCGGATGTCGTAGCTCATGCCTTAAAAGCGCGGCAATCGTCCCTTGATATGGCAGAATTTCAGGCGCTCGACACGGAAAGGCGTCGCCTGCTGGCAGAAGTGGAGCAGCTGAAGAGCGAGCGCAATGCGGCATCGGCAGAAGTGGGGCGTCGTAAAAAGAATGGTGAAGATGCGTCCGATAGCTTTGCCGCCCTTGGCGCACTGTCTGATAAAATTAAGATGCTTGACGTGGAAACGGAAGCCGCCAAGACGAAGGTAGATCAATGGCTTCTTGGTGTGCCAAACTTGCCTCATGAGAGTGTGCCTGTGGGTAAGGATGAGAATGACAATGTGGAGGTACGTCGCTTTGGCACGCCGCCATCATTTGACTTTCCCATCAAGGAGCATTGGGAACTTGGCACGGCTCTTAAGGGGCTGGACTTTGAATGCGGTGCCAAGCTTGCGGGTTCGCGATTTGTGGTGCTCCTTGGTTGGGCTGCACGTCTTGAGCGAGCTTTGGCACAATTTTTCTTGAATGAGCACGCAAAAAATGGCTACATTGAAGTGGCACCGCCCTTCATCGTCAACACAAAAACCATGACAGGCACGGGGCAATTGCCCAAGTTTGAAGAGGATTTGTTCCGTTTGCAAGGTTCTGACTATTATCTCATTCCTACATCGGAAGTACCCTTGACGAACTTGCACGCGGAAGAAGTGCTTGCCGAAGACGATTTGCCGCGGGGCTATTGCGCGCAAACGCCGTGTTTTCGCTCAGAAGCCGGCTCTTATGGGAAGGATACCAAGGGGCTTATCCGTCAACATCAGTTTCAAAAGGTGGAGATGGTACGCTTTGCTCATCCGGACGATTCGTATAATCAGTTGGAACTTATGCGTTCTCATGCGGAGGCCTTGCTTGAGAAACTGGGTCTTGCCTATCGTACCATAGTTTTATGTACGGGCGATATGGGTTTTGGCGCTACAAAAACCTATGACCTAGAGGTGTGGTTGCCGGGGCAAAATACGTATCGTGAAATTTCGTCCTGCTCAAATTGCGGTGATTTTCAAGCGCGCAGGGCAAATATTCGTTTCAAACCCAAGGCCGGCGGCAAGGCCATATATGCGCATACGCTCAATGGCTCCGGCCTTGCCGTGGGACGTACGCTTGTGGCGCTTTTGGAAAATGGGCAGCAAAAAGACGGAAGCATTGTGTTGCCGGATGTGCTTGTCCCCTATATGGATGGTGTACAAATTATTTCGTAACAGACCATGGAAAAAACATGTGCTTTTGATTTTTTTGTAAGGGGAGGAAAGCTTTTGAGTTTTGCAAAAGTTTTTCTCCCCTCCCTCATAAAGGGCTTGCCAGAGCATGTGTGGCATAATAATGTGAGTGTAACATATGGATGACGACAAATCACCGGCATTAGCGCCCTATTCACACGATGCGGTATATAAAAAATTCTTCAGCGATCCTGTGATGGTGGAATCCTTGCTTCGGGATTTTATTTCGGAAGAATTGGCTTTGTCTTTTGATTTTTCCACATTAGAGCATGTACCAAGTTCGTATGTTTCCGACGACTTTCGGGAGCGTCACAGCGATTCCATATGGCGAATACAAGTGCGGGGAGACGGAAACAGGGATATGACGGCGCGTTGGTGCTATTTATATCTACTTATCGAATTTCAAAGCAGCTGCGATCCTTTTATCGCCGTACGTATTTTATCCTATACGGCACTTTTGTGGCAAGACCTTACGCGACAAAAAAACTTTACGACAAAGGATAGGCTACCGCCGGTGTTGCCCATTGTTATTTACAATGGCAAGGGTGCATGGACAGCAAAACAATTGAGGGAGCTTTTACCGCAATCGTTGGGTCTTTTGGAGACATTCCAAGCGCGCCAAGAATATTTTCTTCTTGACGAACGTGTTTATTGTGCTGACAGTAAGCAAGACAGGCATGGACTGACGGCCTTGCTCTTGCGACTTGAAAAGGCAAAAACACAAGAGGACGTTCAAGTGCTGAGCAAGCTCTTGGCGCATGAACTGCGAAGGCCTGAATTTGCGCATATGCGTGTGCTTTTTTCGGAATTGATTTATATGGCATTGCGCAGCGCACATAGCCCCTATACACATGAGCATTCGGAAATTTTAAAAAATGATATTGGGGAGGTATATGATATGCTTGCAGAAAATATAGCCCATATAGCACAACAGTCTCGCATGGAAGGCGTGAAGCTTGGACGCGTGGAAGGGCACGCACAAGGCATGCACAGTATGCTTTTAAAGTTTGCAAGTTTACAATGGGGTTCGGCAGACACAGCGCTTATTGAAAAGCTTCAGCATATCACAAGCACAGAGCACCTGGAAGACCTTGCGTCAGCCCTTGCGAGTATGGACACATGGCAAGACTTTGAACATGCTGTGGATCACATACTGCGCGACAATATGTCATAACCATGAGGTGCAAAGGTATTTAAGGTATACTTCCATGAAAAGTAACCATAACAGGCTCATAAAACATGCGTAATGAAGCAGATTCAACATTAGCGCCCTATTCACACGATGCGGTATATAAAAAATTCTTCAGCGATCCTGTGATGGTGGAATCCTTGCTTCGGGATTTTATTTCGGAAGAATTGGCTTTGTCTTTTGATTTTTCCACATTAGAGCATGTACCAAGTTCGTATGTTT
>CAYJPE010000144.1:0-7396 GCA_964371965.1 uncultured Desulfovibrionaceae bacterium | reverse complement strand
GGGAATCTTTTGGGTTTTGGCAAAAGATCCCCTTCCCCCCTCAAAAAAAATAAAAAACAAAAACATAAAGGAAAACAAAACAAAGAAACAAAAAAACAACAATAAACGAGTATCTCCCCCAATATGCCTTACTCTTCGCCGGCGTCCCTATAGATTCGCGCCACATCATCCACTTCAGCCGCCGAACCGATAAAGAGCGGGGTGCGCGTGTGCAGTTCTCCGGGTTTGATATCTAGGATGCGTTGTGTGCCATTGGTCGCTTTTCCGCCGGCTTGTTCGGCAAGAAAGGCCAAGGGTGCCGCTTCGCACATGAGGCGGAGCTTGCCATGGGGTTTTTTCAAATCACGTGGATACATGTAGATGCCGCCATTGAGCAATGTCCTGTGGAAATCAGCCACCAATGAGCCCACATAGCGCGCTGTGTACTTGGAGCCGTGGTCACTGTTAGGATCTTTAAAATGTTCTACGCAGCGTTTTGATCCATCGCTCCACTGGTGCCAGTAGCCCTCGTTGACGGAGTAAATATTTCCTCTGTCCGGCATGGTAATATTATGGTGAGACAACAAAAACTCCCCTACTCCCGGATCCAATGTAAAACCGTGAACGCCATCACCGGTACTCAATACGAGCATGGTAGAAGGGCCATACAAAAAGTAGCCCGCTGCCACTTGTTGGACACCCGGTTGCAGTATTTCATCCAAGTCCACTTCGCCCGTTCGTGCAGGATCGCGGCGTAATATGGAAAAAATCGTGCCCACATTGATATTGACATCAATATTGCTGGAACCGTCCAAGGGGTCAAAAATAAGCATATAATCGCCGCGAGGAAATTCTTTTGGAATACGCAATATGTCGGCATTTTCCTCGGAACCCATGGCACACAAAGCGCCGCAGCGCTCCATACGGTATGTGAGTACCATATTGGCCTTGTCGTCCAACTTTTGCACGTGCTCACCCTGCACATTCATTTCTCCGGTACCGCCAAGTACGTCAAGCAGGCCAGCCTTGTTGACTTGACGAGAAATGATTTTTCCTGACAAAATTAAGTCATAGAGCAAGCCTGTAAATTGCCCTGTGGCATGCGGGCTGCGTTTTTGGTGAAACAATAAGTGCTCGGTGATGGTAACTTCTGACATGACGTCCCCCTTTGAATGGCAAAAAAGGCAAGCACACTGTTTCTTAACGGTGAACTTGCCTTATTTGGTTAAAAATTACTTATATATTGCAAACATTGTTGAGCCTACACGCTTTTTCCTCTATTATCGAGGTCCAAACGGACTTGGTGCCCTGTAGGGTTCGCTCTCTTGCGCAGAAGAATCCTCGACAGTTTCTTCTGTAGATGTATCTTCACTGTCCGACGCGCTGCTGGAGGCAGGTGCAGGATGAATGGGTGAAAGATACGTTGATCCGGAAGCAGCTTCACTTGTGTCTGCATCGTCATCGCGACCGGAGTCGGAATCTGACGACTCTGCTTCAAGTTCCGGATCAAGTTCCGGCTCTGAGTCCGCACGAGAAGCAGGTGCCGGGCGTATGGGAGAAAGCCTCGGACCTGCCGGCACAGCAGGTTGTTCTTGCAAGATGGCAGGCACTTCCACATCCGGTACATCAATCATGACAGCACGCCTGCGTACCGGTTGGCTCACAGGCTGAGGCGCTTGCGAAGGAGCCCCCATCTGAATATTTATCATTTCAGATTCCTGCTCAACAATTTCTTCCGGCACTTCGGCCACTTCAGCAGCTTGCTCAATGCTTTCTTCCGGCACGACAGCTTCATAAGGCTTCAGCACAAAGGGATCCGATGCCACAAAGCCTGAACTGAATGTAGGGCCATTAAGAGGGTTATCTGCCTCAGGAAATGCGCCTTTCATGGCGACGGCGAAAATAATGGGCTGATTGGCAAAGTAGCGTACGGTCCAATAAAAAGAACCTGTTTCATTGCTCACGCTGCCGGCACTGGTTTCAAAAGTCACATTATCCCACTCAATGCCCGCCATAGGCGTAGCGGCAAAGTCGTATTTGCCGGCCCAAAGGACGGCTTGCGGTGAAAATATGACGATATCGTTGGGAGACTCAGAAAAGCTCAAGAGCATTCTCATGTCAAAATAGACAGCGATAATACCAAGAAATGTGTGTGCATCATACAAGGGCGAAGCAATAAACACTTCGGGCCCCATGGGCGTATCTTGGACATTGGCACGTAAAGCCCGAAAGTTTTGCTGCGAATCTTCCAGAAGTAAGGGGGCAAAGTCCAAAGGTTTTAAAGAAGGCCCCGGATTTTGTGCTAAAATAGTACCGTCAGACCTTACACCCGCAACACCATTTATCCAAGGAAAACGCCCAAAAAGAGCGCTGAGCCATTGGGATGTCGGCGGCCTGTCGGCATTTATCATTACTTTTTCAAGACCCGTGAGTTGCAGGTCGATTCCCACCATATTCTTGGCAAGAACGGCCTCATAGGCACTCAGGTCACCTGTCTCATCATAATCTATGGATGCCGGAACGCTGACATTGCTGTACCAAAACGAGCGCGTTCCTTGCCATGCATCTTTCACTGTTTGGTTTGAACCGCAACCTAAGCCTCCAAGGGCTAGACAGAGCAAGAGCGCTGCTAAGAGAATTTTATACATTGACATTTTTTTCCTCAATATGGTCTAGAAGAATGCCGAACTTTATATGCCATAAGACTTGACCTCTCACCACGGGCTATACTCAAAGACCACATGAATATAAAACCGTGTAGACAAGATTTGGGAGAAACGTTGATATGAGTCACATTTGTCATGGCAGTGCCAACACCAAGTCATCGCCGTTTCTCAAAATTCGCCTTCCTTTTCGGTGCATGACGCGTAACACTTGTGACACCAGAACTCCCCGAGAATTATGGCCACAGAATGCACTTTCGTTAATATCTCATGTGGGCAAGCTCGGTTTGAAGGAATATACTCTTCTGGTATTTGACCGAAAAAGCACGTAAAGCCTGACGCAGAGATAACCGAAAGGGCGCATTTGGCCAGTGCCTAGGAAAGCACGCGATTTTCCAAACGCTCCGCCAAGGTCTCTAACACCGAAAGAACACGATCTTTTCCGGGAAACGCGGGAGCCTCTTCTTCTTGTGATACACTTTTCTCGTGTGTATCCCCAAGATGTGTTGTGAGTGTTGCTATGCGATGATGAAGATCTCTTTCCTCTTCATGGGTTTGAGCAGCATCAGCCAATTCATTGTAAATTTCGAGGGCACCGGCGTAATCACCTTGTTCTGCCAGAACTTCTGCCATGGAACGGGTACGCAGTGAAAAACGTTCCTCTTGATCGTCATCATCGTCATCATCAGCATCGCCAAACTCGTTGGCAGCAAATTCAGCGACATCAGCCCCCATGGCTTGGTCAGCATTTTCAGAGGCATGACTGTCGTCAACATCATACGCTACGTGCTCAGCGCTCACAGCTTCGGTATGCGCTTCGTGCATGGTGTCGGGATCTGCAAGAGCGAAATCGTGCCCTTCTTCATGGGAAACGTCTGTTTCTTGCTCGTTTTCTTCTGCGTCATACGCCTCAGCATACGCCGTATCATCCGCTTCAAGGTCAGCTCCAGAAGCTAGAGGCTCTGCCAGTTCGCCAGCAACATCTTCTGATTCAACATATTCCGGCGAAGCATACTCATTTTGTTCATACTCCGGAACAAATTCCGGCGCACTTTGTGAGAGGTGCTCATGGCTGAGGACGGTGGATTGATTGTGCTGCGTAATGTCTTCGTCTTGGTGTGCTGCGCTTTGCAATTCTTCTGCTTCGGCAAATTCTACCGGCTCAGAAAGCTCTACCGGCTCAGCAAGCTCTACCGGCTCAGCAAGCTCTACCGGCTCAGCAAGCTCTTCTGGCTCAGCAAGCTCTACCGGCTCAACAAGCTCTTCTGGCGCATTCGTAGAAAAGTCTTGCTCTGCTTCTTCGTACACTTCGTCAAGCGGCGCGCTTATGGCTTCTTGCGGCGCATCGGGCGCAATATCATGGAATGTAGGCGGAGCCTCCGGCACAACAGAAGGTATGACAGGCTGCGTCACATTGTCGTGTACGGGCGCGCTTTCCACACCGTCTACGTGGTTCGTGTGATTCACGTGGTTCGTGTCGTGGGTGAATGACGGCGCCAAAACAGGCACACATTCTTGATCTTGGACATTTTTGCCGGATGGTGCGCGGGGTGAATCGATGGCGGTGCCATAAGAGGACGTTGTGCCATGAGCATTTGACATAAAGGCATCAAGTCCCTTAAGGAAAATATCCGAAAAGGTGACGCTTTTATCTTGAAAAAGGGTGGACAAAAAGGCCAATGCAAGGCCAGTGTCGCCCGGCTCTTGCTTTGCCACAAAGCTCCAAGCCTTCCAGAAGCCCGCATAGCGCGACAGAATGGGCATAAGCTGCGTGAGCTCTGTTTCCAATAAGGCACGCCCCTCCGGCCTTTCTACGTGCTTATATAAAAGCTCCACAAGAAAAAGCCGCGCTTCCACAAATTCAGGATGCTTGTGCAAGCCCTGCTGTAATGTGGAGATTGCTCGCGCAAGGTCGTTATTTTCTGCAAATAATTTGGCCAAGGGGAAAAAAATTTTTGAACCCGGGTCAAGGTCAAGCACCTCTTGGTACCAATCAATTTTTTCCTGAGTCATGTTCTGCTCCAGACTTGTTGGTTGGCAAGGAATCGGTAAACAGGTAGAGAATTTCATTCTCTCGCACATAATGTAGGCGTTTACGAATCATTTTTTCTAAATACGCTTCGTCTGACTTAAGCAAACGAATTTCTTTACTAAGCTTCACGTTGGCGACATCCAATTGTGCAACTTTTTGTGTAAGGCTTTCGTATTGTTCGCGAAGATCAAGGAAAGCCAAAAGACCGCTGTCACCCCACATCATGCGATAACACAGCACAATGTTGACAATACCCAAGATTACAATGAGAAGTGTACGCAACAACATGGTTATTGTAAAACTCTTTTTGTTTTGTTCTCGGGCAACGCGCCATCACACAAGCTGTCTATACACAGTGCCCCTGCAGACAAGTCATCATCGCACCGGACATTTGGCGTCGAAAACCTTTGCAAAGGTAACCACATCTCATCTATAAAGTTGACTGTGGCTTGTTCAAAGCGCACCACATCATCCTCGGTCACATGCAACTCTTTTAAAGTCGCCAATGAATTTTTGAGAACATTCATCCCTTCTTGAAACTGTGCACATTTAGGAAAGGTTTCCATGCGCGGCTCCAAATCCAAGATGGTCTGTAAGCACTGCTGCAAACGCAGCTGCAAGACGGACATCATGCTCATATTTCCTTTGTTGGGGAAGCGCTGATGCAAGCGTTTTTGCTCTTTGCCAAGAAAGACACATCTTGAGAAGCCCGCAACATATATTGCTACATCTATAAGGTTTCGCAACATGTGCTTGGTGCCGTCAAAGAACAAAAAGGCATGACACCGGTGACGCCTCGGTTACAGATGCCCAATCACACAAGTGTCAAAAAAAACACGTGACCAGAACACCATTACGCCTTGCTGGCTTTATAAAAGCCGTACACATAATTAACACCTGAAAACACTGCTAAAATCAATGAAATATACAGCAAAAAAAGCCCTAAAGGCTGCGGGTCAAAACCAAGGCTCGGATAATGCAAAAGCAAGGGCACAAGAGCAAGTGATTGCACAACAGTCTTCGCCTTGCCAAACTTGTCCGCCGCTAGCACAATACCCTCATCTATGGCAATGGCACGTAAACCCGTCACCACGAGCTCACGGCACACCACAACAATAGTAAGCCATGCTGGCACCCACGACAGAGCGCTGAGCATAATCAGTATGGAACAAATAAGAACTTTGTCTGCCAATGGGTCAAGAAATTTTCCAAGACTTGTGACCATATTGGTCTTACGTGCCACATAGCCGTCTGCCCAATCTGTGGCAGAAGCCACCATAAAGACGAACATGGACAAAAGACACATAAGCGGCCCCTCAAAATACAAAAGAAAAATAATGAGAGGCGTGGCAAAAATCCTTATAAGCGTTAACTTTGTTGCAAGGGTAAACATATCATGCCTGTAGAATATTTATAACAAGTTTTCCATAACACATTGTCAAACAACTCAAAAGAGGTGCATGAGCGCTGCCCAAAAAACAACATCCACTACGACTGTTCTGCACACCATACTTTTAAAAAGAAATAAAGTAAAGCCCAGAAAATAAAATATTTTTCTAGAAAAACTATCAAAAAAGTCCTTGCTGCGTCATCACTCGCTTTTCACCCGCCCATCAATCATGATTGCTCGCAAGCGCTTCCAAGCTTGTCTGTGCCGCCAGCACAATGGCATCGGCAAGTCGCAAAAAACCCTTTTTCGCCGGAGAATCTGCCTTCAAATACACCACGGGAACACCCCTATCCGCAGCAACAACCGTGGCAGGGTCAAGGGGAATATCTCCCAAAAACTTCAGCCCATAGCGCTCTGCAAGTGCTTTTCCACCACCCTTTTTGAACAAATCAATGGCCTCATGACAGTGCGGACAAAAAAGACCGCTCATATTCTCCACGACTCCAAGCACGTTGGCCTTGGCATATTGCAAAAAATTTATGGCCTTACGCACATCTGCCAAAGAAATCTCTTGTGGCGTCGTCACCACAACACAGAGGGCATCGGGAATTGTTTGCAACACCGTCATGTGCTCGTCACCCGTTCCGGGAGGCGAATCTATGAGAAGAAAGTCAAGCTCCCCCCACTGCACATCCGAAACAAATTGTCGTATGGCTGCCGTTTTTTTGGGCCCGCGCCACAAAACGGCACTGTCCTTTTCTTTCAAGAGCGAATCCATGGAAATAACGCTCAAATGTTCGTTATACGCAGCCGGAATCATACGCGTGCTCAGTTCATCAACCTCAATACCTTGCGAAAGCCCCAATAAGTTGGGAACACTTGGACCGTGGATATCCACATCGAGAATACCGACCTTAAATCCGCGCTCTGCCAGCGCCGCTGCCGTGTTGACAGTGACGGAACTTTTTCCCACACCGCCCTTGCCGCTCATGATGAACAGTTTATACCGAATTTTGTTGAGCGTCGTTGAAATGAGTGAATCTTGCGCACACAGCGCCGCATCCTTTCCTTTCAACGAACAGTCGCTTTTTGCGCCCTTCTGTGCCGAAGAGCAAGTGGAGCATGAAGACATGGTGTGTTCTCCTTAATTGAGAATTGTTTGGACAAGTTTTTATGAAACTATTGAATGAGAGCTTGCCTGTCAATGAGTGGAGCGTGTGCCGAGAACAAAAAAATGGATTTTGACGCAGTTATCGGCCACGAAAGGCTTATGGACGAAAAGCTCTTCACCGGCTGTTGAAAAACTCCATTTTTGACAGCCCCTTCAAAAAG
>CAYJPE010000143.1:0-7441 GCA_964371965.1 uncultured Desulfovibrionaceae bacterium | reverse complement strand
CATAACAGCCTGTTGAAAAACTCCAAATTCGCGGACAGCTCAGAAAAGATCATATACAAGAAGACGAAAAATTTCTGATATCGCAGTGTATTAGGCATACATAAAATGTCTGGATTTTTTCATTGACGCAGTAGATTGCCTTTTTTAACAGCCTGATAAAGACAAAAATGCTTACACCGTTCTCGCCACATGAGCACTCACAACAATCCTTTAAAAAGTTCACTCTGCTACGTCAGCGTACAAAAGCCACATCGCTCTGTATGTTTTATACGCGTTGCTCTTTATATCCGTAGCACTCGTTCCTTGTGTGACAGCTACGCCTTCGGCGCCCTTTGGATAAGTCTGCGCGCCTAGACTTTTTTCTTCATGAGCATCTCACTCCTTTTGAACGGACGGTCAAAAATGCACCTGCGCATACATAAAAAGGTTCAATTTGTGAGCTTTTTTCTCTGAAACCGTAGAGTGTACTTTTTCGACGACCTGCTAAGCAAGTCAAAAATAAGGCGCAAAAATCCTTTATTTAAGATTGACAAAAACGGTATAATCACATAAAGCTCATACGACACAAGAATACCCATGACACGCTAATGTACGGGTTGATGTTGGTTTTTGGCAAGAAGTTATGAATGCAAGAAGCCCCGGTCTATGAACGTGACATGGTAGGGGATGTTGCTGAAGGAAGCGTTTTTTGAAGGAAGCGTTTTACGAAAAGGGCACGTGAATAACGCAACAATCAATTCTCTTCGAATGGAAAACTTAAAAGAGCCTTTGTATGTTTGCTCAACAAACTCCGTCTACCCTCTTCAGAATAAGAAGCAAAAAACGAAAGAGTTTACTCTTTTGGTATTTAGCCGAAAACGCAAGCAAAACCTGACGTACAGCTCGCTGTAGTTACGCCTTTGATAGCTACGAGAACACTGGCATGTTGATATTCTTGGCCTGTGCGCGTGAAATCATAACCTTTTTACAAAGGTGCATGCTCAAAATTTCGCGCACATCAGGATCATAATCAGAAGGGCATGCTACAGTAGCCTCATAACTCAAAAAATTATAGTAAACGAGGAGTTTTTATGTCAAAAAGTGGTTCCGTTGCTCCCAAAGAACGTGTTAATATTGTCTATAAACCGGCAACTGGTGACGTCCAAGAAGACGTTGAACTTCCCCTCAAGCTCATGGTGCTCGGCGACTTTACTGGTCGCGAAGACACACGTACCGTGGAAGATCGCCCTCCCATATCCATCGACAAAGACAACTTCAATGATGTCATGAAAGGGCAGGGACTCGGAGTCACTTTGGCTGTTCCCAACAAACTTTCAGGCGAAGAAGATCCAGACAATCAGCTTGCCGTAGAACTCAAATTTCAAAGCATGCGTGACTTTGAACCAGACTCCATAGTACAACAAGTACCGGAACTGGCGAAACTCATAGAGCTGCGCGAAGCCTTAAAGGCTCTCAAAGGACCACTTTCAAACGTGCCGGATTTCCGCAAAAAAGTTCAAGAGCTAGTGGGTGATGCAGCAGCACGTGAAGCAGTTCTTAAAGAACTTGGCCTGGACAATGTTTCTGAGGACAAAGAATAAAATTTCTTCCTCCTCATTTGTACATAGCAGCAATGCAAAGCATGATTTTTTTGACTACTTTCGATGAACGAGGATTGCATGACACAAGAACAGCAAGCACAGGCTGCCGCAGCATCGCAAGGTGCATCTGCCAGCCTTTTAGACCAAATACTCGAGGCGTCTAAGCTGAAGCAAGGCGACGACGGCTATGCCGTCACCAAGTCCGGTTTACAAGAATTCTTAAAACAATTAGTCGACTCCGACACAGGCGTTAAGGTTTCCGCAAGCCTTGTGGACAAGATGCTGGCAGAACTGGATATGAAACTCTCATGCCAAGTGAACGCCATCTTACACCACCAAGACTTTCAAAAACTCGAAAGTTCGTGGCGTGGACTCAAATTCCTTGTGGATCGTACGGATTTTCGCCAAAACATTCGCATAGAATTTCTCAATGTTTCCAAGGAAGACCTTCTTGCAGATTTTGAAGACACACCGGAAGTCACAAAATCTGGCCTTTATAAGCACATTTATACGGCAGAATACGGGCAGTTTGGTGGAAAACCTGTGGGTGCCATGATTGCCAATTACAGCTTTGGCCCGGGTACGCAAGATATTTCCCTCTTGCAATACACGTCCAAAGTCGCGGCCATGTCTCACGCACCCTTCCTTGCTTCCACAGACAAATCCTTCTTCGGCATTGACTCTTGGGAGGAACTGCCAAATCTTAAAGATTTAAACTCCATCTTTGAAATGCCCCAATACACAAAATGGCGCGGTTTTAGAGAAACGGAAGATGCCCGCTACGTCGGACTTACCATGCCACGCTTTCTTTTGCGTACTCCCTATGGGCCGGACACTGTGCCCACAAAAACTTTTACTTTCAAGGAAGATGCCAACAAGAGCGATGATTTTTGCTGGGGCAATTCCGTTTTTACATTTGCATCCCGCCTTACAGAAAGCTTTGCAAACTATCGTTGGTGCACCAACATCATTGGCCCTCAAGGTGGTGGCTCCGTGGACAACTTACCCATTTATAACTATGAGTCCATGGGCGAAATACAAACGAAAATCCCTACGGAAATGCTTATTTCTGAAAGACGAGAGTACGAATTGTCTGAAGAAGGCTTTATAGCCCTCACCATGCGCAAAGGGGCGGACAATGCCGCCTTCTTCTCGGCAAATTCCTGCCAAAAATCAAAAGTGTTCCCAAATACGCCCGAAGGTGTTGCGGCATCGCTTAACTATAAATTGTCCACACAACTCCCTTACATGATGGTCATGAACCGCCTTGCGCACTACATCAAGGTCATACAGCGCGAAAACATTGGCACATGGAAGGAGAGGCAAGACCTTGATCGTGAACTCAACAAGTGGATTAGCCAATATGTGACAGAAATGGATTCTCCTGATCCTGTCACACGCAGTAAAAGACCCTTGCGTATGGCACAAATTACAGTGAACGATGTGCCGGGCGAACCGGGGTGGTACTCCGTCGGTATCATGGCGCGTCCCCACTTTAAGTACATGGGCGCAAGCTTTACTCTCTCTCTTGTAGGCAAGCTTGACAAAAACTAGGGGAGTCAGCTAAGAACGATTTTTTATGTTATATCAAGGCAGGCGAGCTCGCTTTGAGGGAATATGCTCTATGGCATTGGCCGAAAAAGCACGCGGGCGCTGACGCTGGAACAAGCGAAAAGACGCATTTGACAACTGACTCCAGCAGAGCGTTAAAAAACGTAATAGAGAATTGATATAGCACAAAAAGTACTGTTTAATGGCAACCATAACCAAGCAGAAAGTGAAGGCTTTTTTAATGTTTGGAACCATTGGGCAGTATCGAACATCTTTGTTCACATAACATATTACAATTTTAAGGAGTACGTATGGCACTTACTGCGTATATGAAAGTTGAAGGCAATTCTCAGGGCGAAATGAAGGGCGATTGCGCTCAAGGTGGTGACAAAAAGGACACCATACTCCTCTATGCGTTAGATCATACAGTGGAAATTCCGAAAGATACCCACACAGGTCTCCCCACAGGTCAACGCATTCACCACGCTTTTACCGTCACAAAGCACCTTGATCCAGCTAGCCCCAAACTCTACAAGGCCTGCTGCACAGGTGAGCAGTGCACCGTCACCATTGACCATTATCGCATCAAAGACGACGGCACAGAAGAAAAGTATTATACCATCAAAATGGAAAATGCCATCGTGGTATGCATGGATAAAAAGACCCCCCTCACCTTTTTGCCAGAGAATAAACCCTATCACGACATGGAAAGTGTGTCCTTCACATATTCCAAAATTACGTGGACATATAATGATGGTAACATCGAATATGTAGATGACTGGAAAGCGTAGTCTCCCAGCTCGTCAGCTCAAGCAAGACGGGTTCAGTACATTTTGCCTTTCAATACACTGGGGGGTGTTTCTAAAAAACTTTTGCTTTTTGCCCAAAAAATACGTTGTTTGCCGAAAAGCGCGTATACAAACATACGTCGCGTGAGAAAAAACATCGTTTGGCTCCTTCGGAGCAGGGGCACAACGCAAAAGAATTTATTTAGAAACAACTCCCAGGCGCTGTCGTCAAATAGCGAATTTTTATGTTATATTAAGAAAGACAAGCTTGCTTTGAAGGCATATACTCTTATGGTATTTGACCGAAAAAGCAAGTAAAGTCTGATGCAGAGCCCGCTTCGATAAGGGCGAAAAGGCGCATTTGACGACAGCACCTAGGTGACTTCGTGAAACACTTATATATTCCACGTGTTCTCAAAATTCCCATTCATTGTTAAAGAACACACATTACATAACATAAGCGCTTTCCAAAAAAATCAGTATTGTACGGCAATGAAGAATAAACGCTTTTACGCCGCACATTGCTCTCAATTTTGCTATAAATAATGTTTTTTTTCACAAACTCAAAGGAGACAGCCCCATGATTGGCGTTGACATGAAGGGACTTATTGACAAATGCAATATGTTTTGCACCACAGCCTTGCACACGGCAGCAGGTATGGCTGTCAATGCGGGGCACTACGAAGTGACATTGGAACATGTTTTTCTTACCTGTTTGGAAGAAAAAAACTCAGACATAAGCTTAGCCATGACACATTGCGGAGGTGACATTCCAAAGCTCCAACACGCCCTCCATAAAACGCTGGAAGAATTCCGTAGCGGCAACTCTGGCAGACCCGTATTTTCCCCTCTCCTTCAAGAAGCTTTAGAAGCTGCATGGCTTGTCTCCTCCGTGGACTTGCAGCTCAACTTCATGCGCTCCGGTGCACTTCTCATGGCCTTTTTGCGACGCCCTTCCATGTATGCTCAAGGCAGTTACAGCGAAGGCTTTAGCAGCATCAATCGTGAAAACTTCCGCACACAATTTCATACAATTGTCAGCAAATCTGTGGAAAACGCTCAAGAAGAAGCCGCCGTTGTTGCCTCGGGTGTGCAAGGTGCCAGAGGCGCAAAGGAAGGCGAAAGCTTTCTTGCTCGTTTTTGCGAAGATTTCACCGCCAAAGCACGTAACGGTACGCTTGATGCCGTCTTTGGCCGTGACCAAGAATTAAGACAAATGATCGATATTTTAGCACGCCGACGCAAGAACAATCCTATCCTTGTGGGCGAACCGGGTGTTGGCAAAACTGCTGTCATGGAGGGGCTTGCCCTGCGTATAGTGGAAGGAGACGTGCCGGAGACGCTCCAAGGCGTAACGCTCCTTGGCCTTGATATGGGACTACTCGAAGCTGGTGCGTCCGTCAAAGGCGAATTTGAACGCCGCCTTAAGGGAGTTCTTGATGAAATAAAAGCTTCACCTTCACCCATCATTCTTTTCATTGATGAGGCACATCTGCTTGTAGGTGCAGGCAATGCCGCAGGCGGTTCCGATGCGGCAAACCTCATGAAACCAGCTCTTGCCCGCGGCGAAATTCGCACCTGCGCCGCCACCACATGGAAAGAGTATAAAAAGTATTTTGAAAAAGATCCCGCTCTTGCCCGCCGTTTCCAGTTGGTAAAACTTGACGAACCCTCCGTAGAAGCCACCACACTCATTTTGCGCGGCATTCGCGACAGCTATGAAAAAGCCCATTGCGTGCTTATTCGCGGGGATGCATTACAAGTTGCGGCAGAATACGCGGGTCGATACATTCAAGGTCGTTTTTTACCAGACAAAGCCATTGACCTGCTTGACACGGCTTGTGCGCGAGTCAAGGTGAACCTCATGGCAAAGCCTGCGGCGCTTGAAGACATGGAAAGAGGTTCTCAGGCATATACACGCGAACTGAAAGCACTTGAGCGGGATAAAGACAATGGCATCGATATAGATGAAGAGCGCGTGACTCATTTGACAACAGCAGTGGAAGAATTCAATTCACAGGCTGCGGCCTTGCGCGACAGGTGGCAACAAGAACGCGATGCGGCGCATGATTTTATCAATGCCCGCGATGCCATGCACAAGGCAAAAACGGCGGAAGCCCTTGCTGCAAATACGCCAAACGCTGAATCTCCTGAAACTCACTTAGCAGAGAACTCTGAGGCGCCCCTCTCCTATACCGACGCCCAAAGCGCCTTCCAGCATGCACAAAAAAAACTGGAAGACTTGCAAAGCGAAGCCCCACTCATTCATGTTGAAGTCACGCCGGAAACCATCGGAAAAGTGGTCTCCGACTGGACAGGCATACCCGTAGGCAAGCTTGCTCAAGAACAAGCCTCCATGCTTGCCGACCTTGAAAACACCCTTGCAAAACGTATCAAAGGACAGGCGGCGGCGCTTCGTGCCGTTTCGCGCGGCATCCAAGAGAGCAAGGCTGGGCTTCGCGCAGAGCAACAACCCATCGGTATTTTCTTGCTCGTGGGTCCTTCCGGTGTGGGTAAAACGGAAACGGGTCTTGCCCTTGCCGATGCCCTCTTTGGTGACGAACGTTGCATGACAAGCATTAATATGAGCGAATTCCAAGAACGCCACACTGTGTCACGCCTTGTGGGTTCCCCTCCAGGATATGTGGGTTATGGAGAGGGTGGCATGCTTACGGAAGCCGTGCGCCGTCGCCCTTATTCTGTCGTCTTGCTTGACGAAGTGGAAAAAGCCCATACCGATGTCATGCAACTGTTTTATCAAGTTTTCGACAAAGGCACACTCACAGACGGCGAAGGCACTGAGGTCAGCTTCCGCAATACGGTGCTCCTGCTCACGTCTAATCTTGCATCTGATATGGTGCAAAGCTTGTGCTCGGACAATATACCATCGGCAGAACAACTTACCACCGCCATACGCCCCATACTTTCTCAGCACTTTCAGCCCGCACTCTTGGCGCGCATGAGCATTGTACCTTACACCTCGCTCAAAACAGATGCCCTCATGCGCATTGCCACACTCAAGCTCGATGCCCTTGGCAAACGCCTTTTCGCCAATCATAAAATGCGTCTTGTGTACGATGAAAAACTGACACAAACCCTTGCCATGCGCTGCTCTGAAGTGGAAACGGGCGCTCGCAATCTTGATGCCATCATTTCTGCCCACATCCTCCCACTGCTCTCTCGCAGAATTTTGGAGAACATGGCCAGCAAGGACATGCCCAAGGAAGTGCGTATGGAATTTGATGCCGAAGGCTCTTTGGAAATCAGCTTCGGTGATGGGCTACCGGCAATTGAGCAAGAAGTGACGCCTCAGCAAGAAGAAGCACCGAAAGCAAAAACAGCGAAGCGTCCAAAAAAAGACACATAAGAGGCTCAAAAAACCACTGAAGTTCTGAAAAATAAAAGAGGCTGAGCAGAAAAACTCCCTCTTGCTGGTACCTTGCACACTCTAGGGGAAACTTTTTTCATGTTTATTTTTTAAAAGCATGTGGGGGGAAACTTTTTTTGGGAAAAAAAAGTTTC
>CAYJPE010000142.1:0-7469 GCA_964371965.1 uncultured Desulfovibrionaceae bacterium | reverse complement strand
TAAATACTGATTTCACAGGCCGTTCAAAGGCAGCAAGGCAACTATAGACGTGAAATAAGAAAAAAAGAGCACGCAAGGCCTCTCTACAAAGAAAGCTTGCGTGCTTTTGAGCCCTTATCGAAAGGAAATCCATAGATACGATTTTACACATTACGCTCTTTATATTGCTCCAATAGCAAGAAAGGAACCAATATATATATGCCAAAAATGACAATACACGCAGATTGCATATAGACAGCTTTTTGTCCGTGCCTTCTATAAAAAAAGGCATATGCCGCCGCAAGCAAGAAATGCAGCACTATACCAACACCCAGAAATTGCGGACTGAGAACAAGAGACAAGTCACCTTTTGTGCTGTGCAAGTCCTTCAGTGCAATGCGGAAAGGAAAAAGCACATCCCCCACATCCATCAAAAACGTACTTTTGCTTCTACTCATATCATGCTGAAAGCTGTGCACAGCCTGCAATGCCGTCGGTAATGTTAGCGCATTCTGAAAAGCGACCGCATGAATAGTCTTGGCATCGGAATACACAGCCGTTATGAAAAGTGGATCCATAATAAGCTTAAAATCCATATTTTGTGACAGATAGTGCGGCGTAGGCACATAGGTAAGGCGAAAATCATTGTCATGTACAATATATACGCGTTCTTGTGTATCAAGAAGCAGTCCAAGATATTTTCTGTCTTTTGCCTCTGCAATAACAATTTTTTTGGGCACAATCCCCGCATCAAAGGGCATTGCCGTCACATTGAGAACGTCATCTGTACGCAAAAGACGAAATGTTTTGCCGGCCGCATCCACCACAAAAATCCCCCCCTCAAAGGGCTTGAATGTGGAAAAATTGCCCCACACACCCTTGGCAGGAAATGTAAAGCCCTTTTCCATTAAAGCTCTCGTATATATACCCGTTTTTTCATCATCCACACCGTTCGCATCGCTGTCGATAAATTCTAAGTGGGTTTCAGTAAAACGAATACGATCTGCAGGTAACACAAGCGCTACTTGCCCCGGATTAGATTCAATGAGCGGATAAACTTTTTCTTTATAAATTTTTTGATCGAGAAGACGTCCGGTCATTTCCAACACACGGCGCTCTTTTTGAATACTCTGACTGTCAAAGCTTTGCCCGTGCAAGGTCATGGGCAAAAGGCCACGCATATCCATGTTTCTATAATAAATGAAAGGCAATTTTTCTTCAAATTCATTACGAGTAAAATACTCGCCCTTTTCATTTTTATAGACCACGTCAGAATGATGATTTTCAGATTTTTCCTCTGCCTTGGCATCACGCCCGAGAAGCTGTTCCGTATAAATCATATTATTGTCTACAGGGCTGTAAAACAAATGGGTTTTATCCACTACCTTCACAAAGACAAGTTCATAGAGCAAAGGTGCTGTCCAGGCAAAAAAAACTATACTAATGGCGTACAAACACGCCGCTGCCATGCGTATTTTCATGCAATCCACCTATTTCTGTAATCATCGGCAGAAAGAGCCACACTGTAAAACATACAAGGAATCAGTATCACAAAGTATGGCAATATGTCCGCATAAAATCCTGTGCTTCTGTACATAAAAAGAGGAATACACAAACCAAAGCACACAAGAGCCGCAAGGCATTTTCTTTTGGGCTGCGGCTCAAGCATGACAAAAGCGCCGCCAAGATAGGCATAAAAAGCGGCCACAAACCACGGCAAAACCGTCACCAAGGCCGCAACACCTACTTCTGGTGGATAATAATGCGTCATACTTAAATACAAAATAAGCGCATCGAAGGCGAATATGGCGCACAAAAAGAGCATTCCAAACAATGTGTGCAACAAGACAATAAGGCAGGAATCGTAAGGCGCATGCAAAGCAAGACGAATTCTGCCGTCGCGCATTTCTTGCAAAAATTGAAAAATGCCATAAATGATGGCCGTGACAAAGGGCACAAACATCATGCCTTCATAAGGAATTTGCCCAAGATCAATGGTTCTGTACCACACGACCTCGGAATGGTCTTGCATATATAAGCGGCGCAGAATAATAAAGTTCCATGCCATATACAGCATATTTGCCGCAAAAAGCAGAAGCATCATATGGCGCGTTTTAATGCATTCTTTGTAAAACACAGCGGAAAGTGCAGATGTCAGGCGCATTTAATACCTCCCCGTAAATCCGATAAAGGCGTCTTCCATATTCATATGCTGTTTTTTCAAAGGAAGTTCATGTAATTTGTAACTGGCAAATGTTTCTTGGAGCTTTGCTTCGTCAGCATAAAAGAACAATTCTACAAAATCCTTATGCCATTCTGTATTCACCAAAATATCTTCAGGAATAGTATTTAAAGTACTTTGCAATGCTTCCGTATTGTCCGGGCGCGGCAGGGTATAACTTGTAAAGCTTGCTACAAAGTCAGCCAATGACGTTTGATGCGCCATTTTATGACGACGCATAAAAACGGCATCGTCCACAAAACGCTCCATGTCCTGAATAACATGTGACGTGATGATGATAGTGTGGCGCCCATCACGCAGGTTTTCGCATAAATAATCTATGAAAAGGCGACGATAGCCAGCGTCAAGCCCCATGGAGTAGTCGTCTAAAATTAAGAGTTCAGGATCTTGCGCCAAGGTAAGCCCCAGCACCACTTGAGAGCGTTGCCCTTCGCTCATATGCGCTATACGATGATTTTTCGGAAGACCCAATAAGTCAACAAGGTTATAATAACGTTCGGCTTTCCACTTGGGATAGAATTGGCGCGTGTATTTTTCAATCTGCTCAATGGTAAAAAATTGATAAGCAAGATGCTTTTCAAAGAGGAGCCCCACGCGGGCGCGTGTTTCAGGTCGTATGGCATGGGCACGATCACCAAAAATACGGCATTCACCGCCATTAGGACGCATAAAACCCATAAGTATCTGGATCAGAGTTGTTTTTCCCACACCGTTCTTGCCTAATAATGCGCACACGCGTCCTTTTTCAATGGATAAGTTCAAGCCATTGTATAATTCGCGTCTGCCATAATTATGGCGTAAATCTTGTATAATAACAGGTGCATCTGCCATAGGTACTTCTCATGCTAAAATGTGTCGTGCTGCGTGAGAACGTGCTAGCGCACGATGCTCTCACCAGGAATTTCCACAGAATGACCGGAGCCGCCATCAAATAATATGGTAAAGTTTTGTTGGGGGCGCGGCAATACCACCTCACTATCAGTATTCAGTTGCGCCTCCTGTAATATACGACCGGAGTCGTCTTTCACAACAATGCGAATACCAGTGGCGGAGGAACCATCTGAATAGCCTCCTTGGCAGGTAAATGTGCCGTCAGCATTGTCGAAACAATTTAAAAGTGCGCTGTGCGCGTGTGCCTGTGCAGAAAAGGCAAGAAACACTGCGCAAAGAAGAAGGGGGATAAAACTCTTTTTCATGATATTTGCCTCTTACACTTGATGAAAATAATAAAACAAGGGGAAGGTAATTCCTCCCCCTCAAAAAAACATGCCTTCCTTCAATACTTTTCTTACTTCATGTCGTAGGCTTGCACCCAAATAACAGCATCTTGGGAAAGATCTTTGCCATTATATTTTGTGTCAGGACCTATACCAAGCGCGGCAAAACCCCACCAACCCGCCTTGGCAAGACCAAAAGTAATGACACCATTTTCGTCAGCAATAATAGTTTGTGTCACAAGGGCACCGTTGGGATACGTAACAGAGGATTTTTCTGCCAAAGAGTTATTTTTTAGATTAGGCGCGTGACCCATATACTCAACTTCTACCTCGGCACCGGGAACAGGCTTGCCACCAGAAAGCACTTGACCTTGAAAAACATTGCCAGACCATGTGGCATAAGGCTTAATCATGGGAACGATTTCGCATGGCAGACCCACAGGCTCATTCCAAATGGTGGGCACGCCGCCCACATTGGTGATAAGCTTCGTGATTTGCTGCATATACAAATCTTCTTCTTTCTCAAGATAGTAACCGGGAACGACAACAAAGACATAGTCGCCCATGGAGCGAATTTCTTTTCTGGGAATCATTGCAGCAAAAGCGGGAGCACTTGAACCGGGATTTTTCCATGTTATGTCCTTCAAATACTTCTTCATATCCAGCTTTTGAGGCTCACTTTCACCGCGCTTATACAGGGCATAAAATTCCTTAATGCCTCCCATATCCATCATGTGTCCGGCTTCGGCAGGATGTGTGAAGACAATACGCATATCCATGTCTTCTGCTTTTTCCATATCCGTTTTAGGGGTATACACCATTTGGAAGTGTGCCTCGGCAGGAGCGGCCATGGCGAGAGCCGCGCAAAGACCTAAGGAAGCAAAAACAAATTTTTTCATAAAAACTCCGGTTTTTAGGTGAAAAGGTGAATAAAAATACTTGCAAGAAACTATATACAATTGAAAGAAATGAAGCGATCGAACTTTTGCCCGCTACATGAAATCAATCTTTATGAGATACACCGCATTTCAGGTTGTTGAAAAGCCCCATGTTTGACAGTCCGTTTCTAAAGAGCCCCCCCCTGCAAAGGTCGCAAGGAAGCGAAAAGTCAAGGCGCGCGAAGCGACCCGAAGTGCGCCGAAGGCGTAGCCGTTACTCGAGAAACGAGTGTTACGGATATCGAGAGCAACATGTATGAGACATACACAAGCGGTTTGACTTTTTGTTATCCCATCCGAAGAGCTATCCGAAGGGGACGCCGCAAATGGCACTTTTTACAACGGGCTGATAGAGAAAGACATGCCACTGTCCTTACCTGCGAGCCAAAACTCATTGCATCAATCCTTCCATAAATATGCCCTAAAAAACTATTCCACAATATCCTTTCCATCTACTACAATAGCATGCCCCTCACCAGCATCCATTTCCATTGAGTATGCGCCTTCCGGCTTATCAATGGTGATTTCGCTATTGGAATCCATGGCCAAAGTTTCAACAACTTTGCCGGAACCATCTTTTACATGCACCTTAACGCCGGCAGCGGAGGAACCGTCAGAAAAGCCCCCTTGGCACATAATGGTACCGTCGCCATTATCAAAGCAATCAAAAATGGGGCTATGAGCCAAAACCATTGACGGCATACTGAGCACCGTTAATGTTACCAAGAGTAAAAAACCCTTTTTCATACTCACTCCTTACGATATGGAAAACTGCACACGATATTGTGCATACGCCGGATTTTCTTATGAGCACCAAGAAAATATACCGAGCGACACGACCACCTTGCCTGCTTCATATGGCAGCCTATGCTTTGCAACTGCACAAAGCTTGAGCTCATAATCAGCGACATGTGTTTTATACACATTTTTGAAATTGATTGTCAATGTAATTTTCAAAAATTTTTTACAAAAGATTCTATCCTCCATAATTACAATATGCATGTCGTAATACGTACATTTTTATGAATGGCTCAAAAGGTTACAACTTGACAAGAACATCAAAATAAACTATTATGCTGAACAACTAGGCACTACTACAAAACATTCAGCCTCAATCTTTCAAATACATGCGTCACCAGGAAGCGAACCACGACACCAATATCGGATGTTATAGAAGCATGACAGTCCGTTAAACATGGATTTTTTTTAACAGTCTGATGACCTGACTTGCTCATTTTGCCACAATCTACATGGACACCTAGACAAAGAATCTTTATTTTTCAAACGCCGGAGGCTCCCCCTTATGAGAATACAGAGATCTCAAGTTTTTTTTGTGTATGCATACCGAAGCCTTGGAGCATTGCTCCTCACAGTAATTTTTACCTGCAGCCCACATTCTCTTTTGGCAGCTGATACCGCAGCCTTTGAAGACCTCCTGCGCCACGCAGAACAACGTCGTGTACTCATTGCAGAAAACATGGAGGCAAGTACTTTTTTTGTTTATGCCGAAGGTGAAGATACCGGCGGCACCGGCACAGGTTTTTATGTGGCAGACGGCTACATTCTTACCAATGGCCACGTGACCTCAGGGGCGGACACCTTTTACGTGGCAGGTCGCGATTTTTCTCTTATGGAAGCGACACTTGTCAAGGAAGTATATAATGACAAATACGATTTTGCTCTTTTGCGCTTTCAACCACCTGTAAAACTTCCCATACTTTCCTTCAATCTCAAAGCGCGCCGAACTGATAGGGTAAGCGCATGGGGTTATCCTTATATAGTTATGCGGCATGACATAAAGTACCATCAATTCTTTGACAACGGTGAGTTTGTCGGACTGCCTCCCTTGGTGTACACCGAGGGTATCGTCAGCAGCTTTGTGGACGACGGATCCATGCGTAGCGTTGTCCACACCGCCGCCATCGCCAGTGGCAATAGCGGCGGGCCGCTCGTCAACGCGCATGGTCATGTTGTAGGTATCAATACATGGGGATCCACAGACGACGACGAAGGTGCCTTCGTCAACGCCGCACTCACAGCACAAGATTCTGTAGATTTTTTATACTCCTGTGGCGTTGAGCCACGTATTGTCAATAATGACAACACAGTGGCTGTATATACCCCTAGGCCATTCAACGATGATGCGTCCCAACCCTCCTCCATTGCACCCAACGCTCCATCTGAAGCGTCACCTGCAACAGGAAGCTTTGATGATTTTCTCGGTGTCATCACTGATACCATTACCGGATCCATTTCAGGGTATATATTTGACGTGGAAAATGCGGCACTGAATACGAGCGATGACCTTGATGCAGAAATGAAAGCAATCTTTGCCGATGCCCTGGCGGGTGATAGCCACGCCCAAATGTACATAGGCATTTCCTATTACGCAGGAGACGAGGCACCTTTAAATACACAAAAAGGCATGTACTGGCTTGAAAAAGCTGCTTCCGCAGGAAATATCAACGCTAAAGGTTATCTTGGTTTTGTTTATGTGACCGACTTGGAATTCAAGAATACACAGCTTGGCTTGCAGCTTTTGCAAGAGGCCGCGCCGCACGAATCAATCTATGCCTATATCCTTGCCGAGTTGTGGACAAATGGCGAAAGCTTGGGTGTGACGCGTGATTGGGACATGGCAGAAGAGATTTTACAAACAAATTTTGACCAATCCGATCCTGATGCCGAAGCACTCATGGCTTATATTTTATTTTTCGCCTATGACGACGAACAAACCATGCAAAAAGCCTTTACACTCGCCAGTAATGCTGCCAAACATAATGTAGCTCTCGCTTATAGCGTATTAAGTTGGATGTCTTATCTTGGTATTGTTTTACCGGAAGACGACGCAAAAGCCTTTGAGTACGCGCAAAAAGCCGCCGATGGTGACGATACGGAAGGGCAAGCCCTCTTGGGCATGTACTATGCCGACGGCACAGGGGTTGCTCCAAACCCCAAAAAAGCCTTTGAATATGCAATAAAAGCAGCTGATGATGCAAATGAAGTCGCCGAAGTGACCCTGGCACACCTCTATGCAAATGGTACGGGCGTTACACAAAATCTTCCTCTTGCATGGGCATACAGCGTCATAGG
>CAYJPE010000141.1:0-7489 GCA_964371965.1 uncultured Desulfovibrionaceae bacterium | reverse complement strand
TATATTTATGATTTTTTAGGGAAAAAGAGGGAAGACATATTTTTTATGTACGCACTTGTTGCTTGCTCTTTTGGGATAAGTAGGGTACTTCTTTTTCGCATGTTCATACTATTGTGAACACGCAACCTTAGGGAGAATTTAATGCCCATAAAAAATGGCGATACCGTGTGTGTACATTATACAGGCACCTTAGATGACGGCAGTGTTTTCGATTCTTCTAGAGATCGTGCCCCCTTGGAATTTGTTATGGGTAGCGGCATGCTCATTCCGGGTTTTGAAGCCGCTGTCATGGGAAAAAATGTGGGAGACAGCGTGACGACTACCATTGCACCGGAAGATGCCTATGGTGAACACGACTCCGAACTTGTCTTTACCGTACCGCGTAGTGAACTTCCTCCAGAAATTATACCGGAAGAGGGCATGCAATTGCAGCTTTCCAACGAAACAGGCAATATGAATGTCAGTATTGCTCGCCTTGATGATGAGAGTATTGACCTTGATGCCAACCATCCCCTTGCAGGAAAAAGCTTGACCTTTGTCATTGATGTGGTGGAAGTCAAAGAAATGGCTAGCAGCTCGTTGAAAAAATGCAATGTATAGCGTCACATTTTGAGTAGGGACAAAAAATCACACTGCTTATGTATGTCTCATACGCGTTGCTCTTGATGGCCGTAACACGCGTTTTTCGTGTAACGGCTACGCCTTCGGCGCCCTTTGGGTCGATCTGCGCACCTTGACTTTTTTCGCTTCTTTGCATCTGAGCATTTTTGAACAGCCTGCCTACAATGGAGTTTTTAAAAGGCTGCTATGTGCATGAGCTTTTGCGTGGAGTAAAAAAATAAGAAAATAAAAGATAAGAGCAGGATAAGGGAAAGGTTCGTTCTTTCCCTTTTTTCTTCATTATTTTTTGGCCTCCACCTTACAAGACAAAATACGTCGCCAAGCCAAGAAAAATAAAAAATCCGGCACCGTCAGTAATGGCAGTAAGAAATATACTTGATGCCTGTGCAGGATCACGACCAAGGGTCTTTAAGATGAGCGGAATAGAACCGCCGGCGATGGATCCAAGAAGCATGTCGCACAACAATGCTCCCCCCATAACACACGCAAGCGCCCCATTGCCAGTAAAAAACCATACGGCACAGCCAACCACAAGCGCCATGACAGAGCCTGTCACAAAGCCGATTTTACCCTCACGCAATACGGCGAGCCAAGAGCGTTTTGCATCAAAGCGGTCTGTGGCCAATTGACGAATAATAACAGCAAGAGCCTGTTGTCCCGTATTACCCGCTTGATTGGCCACCATGGGCATAAGCACGGCAAGCACTGCCATGCTGGCAATGGCACCCTCATACATATAGACAACAGAAGCGGAAAGAGCAGAGTTGAACATATTGATAAGCAACCAAGGAAGACGCTTACAGACAGAGGAAAACCACGGCGTATCAATACTCTCTTCAGGATCTGCCCCCACCATCCCCAGCATGTCGGCACTGGCTTCATCGTGAATAATGTCAAGAATATCGTCGTAGGTCACAACGCCCATGATGTGTCCCTCATAGTCCACAACAGGTATGGCCATAAAATTGTAGTGAGAGAGCAAGGAAGCCACTTCACCCTTTTCCATATCATAGGGCACACTCACAACGCTTTGTGTGGAAAGGGCTTCACCTATGCGCATGCCCGGACGCGAAAGCATAAGATCTCGTAAAGAAAGAACACCTTTTAAAATATGACTTTCATTCACGATATAGGCATAGTAGGGTGTTTCTAAATCTTCCATCTCGTGGCGAATTTGCATGATGGCAGCGTCCACGGAAATATGTTCATCCACAAGGATGATCTCCGTATTCATAACGCCTGCGGCAGAATTTGGGTCAAAGGTGAGCAAGTTTCGCAGCTCTTCCGAATCTTCCTTGCCAAGCTTATCAAGAAGCGCGTCGCGGTGATCCGCTTCAAGTTCGTCCAACACGTCGGCGGCATCGTCCGGTGACATCTCTGCAATAATAAGAGCGGCGGTGTCGGGATCCAAATTTTCAAGCACGTCTACGGCCACATTTTCATCCAATTCCGCCAATGCCTCGGCGGCATCTTCCTTGGAGAGGTTTTGGAGGACGCATACTTGCTTTTCAAGGCTCAAGTTTTCAATATGATCGGCCATATCTGCCGGATGCGCAAAGGGGAGGGTGGTGTGTGTACTCCTGTCGCGACAGGCTTCGGGCATTTGTATCCAATCACCGGCCTTGTAGGTGTCGTTCTGGGCATTTTCATGGGCATTTTCATGGACACTTTTATGAGATGTATGAGAGTCCTCTTTTTGTGTCAACGATTCGTTGTGTGTCATGTTTTTTTTTGGTATTGTCATAAAAAGTCCGAGCTGCGAATACGTTCTATGTGTTCCGTAATAGTTTGTGAATTAAATCCCATAGTAAGGCAAAAGCTTGACGAAAACGCCACATACGCCTAAGACAAATGTACATGCCCCTAGCAGTCCGTTGAAAAAGCCCTATCTGCTGCGTCCCCTTCGGAACTGGGATAAAAATCCAAACATCTTATGTATGCCTAATACACTGTGATGCTTGATTTTTTTTCCTCATCGCAACGCACCATTTTTGAGCAGACAAGCTCTCAATGGCACTTTTCAACAGGTTGCTATGTTCATATGCGACCGCGTGTGGCTCGCCCATTGCTAATGTAACATTAAGACATTCCAAGGACAAGATATGCCTCCTGTGCTTTTTCAAAATTTTCCTGAGACCTTCTTTACAGAGTATTTCTCCGATGACGGCTTTGCTTTTTTGAAGCGGGGCATTGGCCTTGCTTTGGAAGAGGACGGCCCCGACCTTACAGCGCAAGGTATTTTTCAAGATCAGCACGGTGTACATGCGTACATACGAGCAAAGCAAGACACTTTAGTGACAGGGTTGCCATTGATTCCCCTCATTATAGACATATATGAGGCGCTTTTTGAAAGGCGCGGGCAGCACTCGTGGGAAGCCCATGTGCCTGAAGGCAGTTGGGTTGCAGCGGGCACAGACATTGCTCATGTGCGTGCTCCCGCACAAGACGTGCTTAAGCTTGAGCGTGTATTTTTGAACTATATTACACATTTATCTGGAATTTCCAATATGACGCGCACCTATGTGACAGCCTTGGAAGGGACAGGTGTCCGTCTGCTCGACACACGAAAAACACTGCCCGGCCTTCGCTGGCCCGAAAAATATGCCGTGCGCATGGGCGGCGGTCATAACCATCGGCACAATCTCACAGATATGCTCATGCTTAAAGATAATCACATAGACGCCATAGGCTCTATTTTGGAAGCCGTACAGACTCTACGCGCCACATACACACCGTGTCCGCCCATTGAAGTGGAGTGCCGCACGGAGCAGGAAGTGCGCCAAGCTGTGGCAGCCAAGGCGGATCGCATTATGTTGGACAATATGGATGTGCCCTTGTTAAGCGAATGTTTGCCGCTTATTCCGCAAGACATTGAAGCGGAAATAAGCGGTAATGTGTGCCTTGAAAATATCCGGACACTGGCGCTTGCAGGACACCCTCACCGCCAAGCGAATTTTATTTCTGTGGGTAGGCTTACCCACTCGGCACCGGCGGCAGACTTTAGCATGTGGCTTGTAAAAAATCCTTAAATCTTACTATGAGGAAATATGTATGGCACATTTGGCAGAACACATTACTTCTCTTAAGGCTTCTTTGGGCAATCAAATCTGTATCGTTGGGCATCATTACCAAGCACAAAATATTGTTGATCATTGTGATATTGTGGGCGATTCTCTGGAATTGGCTCGAAAAGTGGCACGCGTTACAGCACCACATATAGTTTTTTGCGGTGTCTACTTTATGGCAGAGTCTGCCGCCCTCTTGGCACGTTCAGGGCAACATGTTCATATTCCACATAAAAAGGCCAACTGCGTCATGTCTCAAATGACACCGGCACCTCTTTTGGAACATGTTTTGGCACAATTACAAGCCAAAGCGCAAGAGCTTGGGCGCACTGTCGTACCCCTT
Organism: uncultured Desulfovibrionaceae bacterium; assembly: GCA_964371965.1. Taxonomy (GTDB): domain Bacteria; phylum Desulfobacterota; class Desulfovibrionia; order Desulfovibrionales; family Desulfovibrionaceae; genus CAYJAD01. The sequence goes on along the minus strand of CAYJPE010000141.1, from coordinate 3,460 downwards.
GCCTATGTGAATACGTCATTGGCTGTAAAGGCGCTTGTGGGCAAGTATGGCGGCGCGGTATGTACGTCGGCCAATGCATCCACCATGCTGCAATGGGCTTTGAATAAGGCCGATCACGTCCTCTTTTTGCCAGACAAAAACTTGGCACAAAATACTGGTCACGCGTTGGGGCTACCACATAATGCCTATCACACTCTTGACATTCGTGGTCGAGGCAGTCGTTTGCATATGGACAGTATCTTTCAATCGCGCATGCTTTTGTGGCCCGGCTGTTGTGCCATTCATGCCAAATTTTCCCCAAAACATATGGACGACATGCGCGCTGCGCACCCGGCATGTCGCATAATTGTTCATCCGGAGAGTCACCCCCATGTGGTGCAAGCAGCTGACGGCGCTGGCTCTACGTCTTATCTCATCAATTATGTGAAAAATGCACCGAAGGGCACCACCATCATCGTAGGGACGGAAACAAATCTTGTGGCACGCCTTGGCAGGGATTACGCTCCGTCACATACAGTGATCCCTTTGCGCGCTGCCTATTGTTCTCATATGGCACGTATTTCCGAGGAAGCGTTGTATAAACAATTGCAAGATATTAAAGAGAATAGGGCAGAGAGTGTCAGTATTGTGCCTGATCAGGCGGAAAACGCGCGCTTATCCTTGGAGCGCATGCTTGATGTGTGCGAGAAGGCGGGTGTTTAGTGAATTGCTTGACAGGACACAGTTGGGCAGAGCATACGACGACAAAAGAATAGGTTTAAAGAAAAGAAATGCGATAAAAGCAGCATTTCCTGAGCATACCGTGTGTGCAAAAAGTATGTACATTTTTTGTTTGCCTCCACAAGCCGAAAAGGGTATAGCGTTGCACGACGTTGCAAACGATTTAACCACCATCCAAGGTACATTCGGGGCATGGCATGAAGACGAAATTTATTTTTGTGACAGGGGGAGTGTTATCTTCCCTTGGCAAGGGGTTGGCGGCCGCTTCCTTGGGCGCTCTTTTAAAAACACGCAACCTGTCGGTGACTATCCAAAAACTCGATCCCTACATAAATGTAGATCCGGGCACCATGAATCCCTTTCAGCATGGGGAAGTATTTGTTACCGACGATGGTGCAGAAACTGACCTCGACCTTGGACACTATGAACGCTATCTTGGCGTTCCCATGTCTCGGCACAACAATACTACATCCGGCGCCATTTATAATCGCGTCATCGCCAAGGAGCGCCGCGGTGCTTACCTTGGCGCCACGGTACAAGTTATTCCTCATATTACCGATGAAATCAAACACGCCATCCGTGCCTTGGCAGAAGGCCCCGATGCGCCAGATGTGGCCATCATCGAAATTGGTGGCACGGTGGGCGACATTGAAGGACTGCCATTTTTTGAAGCCATTCGCCAATTGCGTACAGAACTTGGACGCGATAATTGTCTGAATATCCACCTCACACTTGTCCCTTATCTCCATGCAGCAGGCGAACACAAAACAAAGCCCACACAACATAGTGTCAAAGAACTTCTCTCCATTGGCATTCAACCTGACATCATCCTCTGTCGTTGTGAAAAACCCATCGCACCGGAATTAAAATCCAAAATTGCTCTCTTTTGTAATGTGGATAAAGATGCTGTTTTTTCTTCCGTGGATGTCCAAAATATTTATGAAGTACCTCTTAAATTCTACAAAGAAGGCTTCGACCAAAAGGTGGCCATCATGTTGCGCCTGCCCGCGCGCAATGCCGATTTGGCAGCATGGAAAAAGCTTGTGAATGACTGTAAAAACCCGCAAGGGCGCGTAACCATAGCTATTGCGGGTAAGTATGTGGAACTGAAAGAAGCCTATAAAAGCCTGCATGAAGCTCTCATACATGCAGGTATCGCTAATAATGTGGCGGTGGATTTGCGCTATGTCAACTCTGAAGAAGTGACAGCGGACAGTGTTGCACCTACACTTGCCGGCTGTCACGGCATTCTTGTGCCCGGTGGCTTTGGCTATCGCGGTGTGGAAGGCAAAATTCTCACCATCAAGTATGCAAGAGAAAATGCCATACCTTTCTTTGGTATTTGTCTTGGCATGCAGTGCGCTGTGATTGAATTTGCTCGCCATGTGGTGGGCTTGACTGAGGCAAATTCTGAAGAATTTTCCGCTGCCTGTAAAGATAAAGTCATTTATTGGATGAGCGAGTGGATGAATCCGACTACCGGTCAACTGGAAAGACGGCATGTGGATACAGACCTTGGCGGCACCATGCGTCTTGGTGCCTACGATTGTCATATTAGCCCCAACAGCCTCGCATACAATGCCTACGGTGCCGCTTGTGTCCAAGAACGCCATCGCCATCGCTACGAATTTAATAATGAATACATGGATGTATTGCACGAAAGTGGCATGATTTTTAGTGGCACGTCACCCAATGGTGAACTTGTGGAAATCATAGAACTGCCGGATCATCCGTGGTTCCTTGGCTGTCAATTTCATCCGGAATTTAAGTCAACCCCCATGAAAGCACATCCGCTTTTCAGGGATTTTATTGCCGCAGCAAAGAAACTGGGCAAGGACTGAATACATGAGCTGCTGACATTTTTTGCACCTTTGGGGACTATCGTCAGAAGCCCCTTTTCGCCCTTATCAAAGCGGGCTCTGTGTCAGACGCCGCGTGCTTTTTCGGATACATGCCATAAGAGTGTATGCCCTCAAAGCACGTTCGTCTTCCTTGATATACACTGTTGATTACCAGCGAGAGACCATACCATGGAAATACCTGTTATTCGAAAAGTTTTAGAAGCCAATGATTCAATGGCGGCAACACTGCGGGACGTATTTGCCAAGCATCGCATCCTTGTGCTCAACCTCATAAGCTCACCCGGCGCAGGAAAGACATCGCTCCTTGAGCGCACACTCACTGACCTTGCCCAAGAATTTCGTATGGCTGTCATCGAAGGAGACTTACAGACAGACAACGATGCGCGTCGTGTTGCCGCCACGGGCGCTGCCGCCGTACAAATAAATACCGACGGCGGCTGTCACCTCAATAGCGCCATGATTATGGAAGCCCTCAAGTCCCTCGAAGACATGGTTGGGCTGGACAATATTGACATCCTCTTTGTGGAAAATGTGGGTAATCTTGTGTGCCCTGTGGAATTTGATTGCGGCGAAGATGCAAAAATTGCCTTGCTCAGCGTCACAGAGGGAGATGACAAGCCGGAAAAATACCCCCTGCTCTTCAATCTTGCCACGTCTATGATTTTGAATAAGGTGGATTTGCTGCCCTATGTGGACTTTGACGTGACACGAGCAAAATCATTTGCCAGACAACTTAATAAGGATTTGCCCATATTTGAAGTGTCTTGCCGCAGCCAGCAAGGACTGCAGGAATGGTATCAATGGTTACGCACAGAAAAAATGCGAAAATAGTATTTAACCCGGATATTTCACGAGCTGGGGGAGGGGGAAACCTTTTC
>CAYJPE010000140.1:0-7495 GCA_964371965.1 uncultured Desulfovibrionaceae bacterium | reverse complement strand
ACAGCGCCTAAGCGGCACCAAATTTTTCATAAAATGTTTGCTCTGCATGGGTATCGCCAATAAGAAACATCTCTTCTCCTTGAGTCAGAATATGGTTTGGGTCGGGGTTGATAAGCATGTTGCCATGGGTATCGCGTAGAGCGACAACACTACAATGCGTCATGCCGCGAATACCACTGCCCATAAGCGGCTTGCCATGAAGTTTTTTACTCACAGTACTGCGAAAAATTTTGAGACCTTCATTGAGCATAAGTACTTTTCCCGGAGCCAGTAAATTGATGATACTGCTCGTCATCATGGAAGCGAGGGAGAGCACGAGGTCGGCGCCAGCAGCGTGGAGAATGCCTACGTTTCTGTCCAAGGTGGCACGGCTGATGATTTGTATGTCGGGTCGTAAGCGACGGCAATAGAGCGTCAAGTAGATATTTGTATCATCATCGTGCGTGGTGATAATGACAGAGGGGCTTGTGCGCATTCCCGCTTTTTCAAGCACTTCAATGTCGGACGCGTCGCCTGTAATGAGCTTATGTGAAGAGAGCTTTTGTTGAAGGCGTATATTCTTGTCAACAATGTTATATTCGCGGTTGACACTGTCCAAATGCAAGGCAGCCGCCCTTCCCACACGTCCGCAGCCTAAAATGAGTACGGGGCCTTTTTGACTTTCGTGAAGGCGTTCACTCAATAATTTGTCAACGGCGTGCACTTGTTCTTGTGTGCCTGCCATAACAAGCACCGAGGTGTCTGTAAAGATGGCATCTGGCGTGGGAAAGAGAAATTTTCCCCGTTCCCACAAGCCTACGACTGTGATGCCCGTGCTTGAACGCAGACCACACCCACGAAGGCTTTTGCCCACAAGAAATGTACGCATAACGGGAGCTTCTGCAATGATAAGATTGCCATATTGGCTGATAATACTGGAGGGTACATGCTCGTCAAGAACGCGACGAGCCAGCGCAATACCGAGAAGTTTGTGAAATTGAATAACCGTACTTGCCCCTGCAAGGCCTAAAATATCAATGGCTTCATCACTTTGTACGCTGGCTGTGATAGGTACTGTTGCACTGACATCACGCGCTGTAAAGGTAATATTTGTATTGCGAACATCGCTGTCAAGGGCAACGAGCATGGCAGCGCTGTTGAGGTGCAGTTTTTGATAAACAGCGCTGTCATCATGATCACCCATGATGGCTTCATAGCCCTGATCGATAAGGTCGAGGACATTTTGGCTGTCATTAGAAAGAAGTATGCACTGCATGTCGTATCGCACGAGGGCATCAACTGTATTGAGTGTTAAAGGGCTAATGCCCACAAAAATGACGTGATTTTTTGTCAGTGCAGGGAGTGCGCGTGGCGTACTTTGCTTTTTTTGTGCTTCGAGCCATGGAGCATAAAAGTATTGAATGAAGGTGAAGGGGAGCATGACGAGCAAGAAAATAACGCCGGACATGAGAACAACGATGGAAAAAAAGCGCCCCATGTCTGAGGTGAATGTGATGTCTCCAAAGCCTAAAGTGGACATGACGGTGAGAGTCCAGTAGACGCCGGTGGTCCATGAATAAGTGCGTCCTTCAAATTGCATAATATAATGAAAAACGATGCTATAAAGAGTGATCATGAAAAGAAGCAAGAGGAGAAAGCGGAGTAAGAAAAAAATATTACGCCGAGCACCACGTTGCTGCATGAAAACGGTCAACTGAGAAGAAATAAACTTCATGGTATACCCCAAAAAACGACAATGATGTGTTCATGGTGGAGGCTTTGCTAAAATCTCGACCCCGCAATTCTGTAGCATGGTCAGGCCTCAAAGGCAGAGAGCAGGTCTGCTTTAAGGAATATACAAGCGAGTCAATCTATATCTCTTTTAAGAGTATGTTCTCATTTTAAAAGGAGCTGTCGTCAAATGCGCCTTTTCGCCCATATCGAAGTGGGTTCTGCGTCAGACTTCGCTCGCTTTCTCAGTCAAATACCATAAGAGTATATGCCTTCAAAGCAAGCTCGATTTTGTTTCAATGAGCTTGATATAACATAAAAAATCGCAATTTGACGACAGTGCTTAAGGCTATTGAGAATAGCGCATATGAGGCATACATAATCAGTGTGACCTTTTATCCCTGTTCCGAAGGGGACAACGCAGATGAGCGTTTTGCAACAGCCTGCTATGGAGTCATTAAAAAGTTTCTCATAAAAGGCGTCGTATGAGCAGGTGTTGTTGCGCATAAACAAATGTGACACATTTACAGATTTTCGTCAAATATACGTTGGTAGTTGGCATACAGCCTCGGGCATATACGCGAAAAACTTCCTAGCTCTGAAGACAGTTCGAGGCCGGGAACGAGGGCTCGCACAACAGGAAATGCCAAATCTTTTTGTGTTATATTCACATAGAGTGGTGTGTGTCCATGTTGTATCAACATATCTTCAATAAGCGCCACGTTGCTTTCCGGAGAGGGTAATGTGTAGTTGGGCAAATCTTCCAAAAATCGTTCAGGTAAGCCTTTGATGGCAGCGCCCGAAGCAGGGCTGTGCGGATAGGGCCAAGGCACTTCTGTAAGGGCAGCCATGACCGCCCGTGCGCCGGAAAGATGCGCGCCCGTAGCGCGAACAATGTCACCTGTGCGACTGATGACAAAGGCTTGGTAACAAGGCAGGCCAAATTCTGTGGTTAAGTCCAAAAAGTGGATGTGTACTCCCCGTGCGGCATAATCGTCCAAGAGACTTTGTATAAGTTCATCGCGGGCGCGTAAAGTAAAACAACGCTTGCGGTCGTAAGGCATGACAGCCTCTGCATCGCGCTCTATGACTTCTGTGAGCGCTGCCAGCTTGGCCTCTGCTATGGTCGTCCCCGCTGCGAGGCCTGTGGAGCCTGCCGACAAAAAAAGCGTTTTTTCATCAAGATTGCTAAAAAGGAACACACATTGAAAAGGTACGAGAACGCGTTCTTGACTGTGCGCTTCTTCTGCTGCCATCCAATATATGGCGTCGCCGGCATAGGGGATCTCAAGGGGCAAAGTGTTGGGGTCAAGAGCCCGGAGACCTTTTTCGAGACATTGTGCATACGTCGCACAAAGAAGTGTGCCCTTGTGCAGCATACCTTGCACGTATGTGATGTCGCCTTGTGTTGTGACAGAGGCATAGGAAGATGCACGCTCTATCATTTCCATGGAATAAGAAGCACGCGTTTGCGCCAGCGATAATCCTCGCCCATATGTGGTGGCCTGCCCTTCCACAGAAAAGTGATGACGCCCGGAGTGAACGCGCATGCGAAGGCGCCATGGCCGAAGGAGGGCAATGGGGGAGAGGGAAGCTTCGTGTCGCATTTCCACACCATCAACAATGGCATGTTCTACCAACAGTGTAAGAGCCTGTGTGGCCACTTCGTGTGGTGGCGGGGCTGTATAGGTTGGCGCATTTTGCGCTTGATGGCGCGCGTGCAACTCTGTCATATGGCACATACTGCGTCCCACATGCTGTAATTCTTCGTGGGTATAAAGCACGGGCGTGTTTTCGTCTTCTTCCAATTCTTCAGGGTGGGGCAAGTTGGTATGCTGCTCAATATTGGCGGAAAAAATGGCGCTCCAGAGGCGATGTGCTTCTTTGTTTGGTAAGGCTGGCCATGCGACATAGGGTAGGGGAGTGTAGCGCGTAGCCCATAGGTGGATGTCGGCAGGGAGCATTTCGCGAAGAGCAGCAAGGGCAGGGTTGAGGAGGGCACATTCCCAGAGGAGCGTCGCGACAATAGGCTGCGTCGCCTCGGAGCGCGGTGCTTGGAGCACATCCCGCAGGTCAGAAAATGTCATGGTAACGAGTGTGCGTAAGGCATGGCGATGCAAAAAATCATCCAAAGGGCTCTGTGCCAAGCGCTCAAAGCTTTCTTCCAATGAAAGAGATGGCTCTGGCACGCAAGAAAAATAGCCTGTGGTGGCTTCTGTACTTGTGTGTGTATACGCATAGTGAAACATAAGAGGCTGCCTCCTTCTACGATGCGAGAGTGGCGATATTGTACAATGGAAATATAAAGAATTGCAGATTTGAAATCTTTTTGTTCTTTAGTTGCGTCAGAATGAAGAGACGAAGTACATGTATATTTCGTGTTGTGCACCATGAGCCATTCTTGCAAAGACGCAAAAGTTCGATGTCATCACTGCTTTCATAACAGTTTGATAAATAAAGGGCAGGCGCCCCAAAAAGACGCCCGCCCACAAAAAATATAGCAACGAAAGGGGGTACACCCTCTGGATGCAATACGATTAACGTTTTGAGTATTGATATCTTGCGCGTGCGGCACGTAAGCCGTATTTTTTACGTTCTTTCTTCCGTGCGTCGCGCGTAAGGAAGCCTGCACGTTTGAGTTGACTGCGAAGATCGCCGTCAACGGACAAAAGCGCACGGGAAATGCCGTGACGAACAGCCTGTGCCTGACCTGCCACGCCGCCACCGCGAACATTCACCTTAACGTCGATTTTGTCAAAGAGCTTGGTAAGCTCTAGCGGTTGACGGATAATCATTTGCAATGTTTTGCGTGGAAAATATTCTTCGTAGGGGCGGCCATTGACCGTGATGCTCCCCGTGCCTGCATAGAGGCGGGTGCGCGCAGTGGCGGTTTTGCGACGACCGGTACCGTAATCAAATTTTTGAGACATGGGTTTTCTCCTCACCCCCCGTGCTTCTTAGTAGGGAAGGTCCAAGGGTTTGGGTGTTTGTGCTGTGTGGGGATGTTCGCCACCTGCATAGACTCTGAGTTTTTTTAACATGGCGCGACCCAAGCGGTTCTTGGGTAACATGCCTTTAACAGCATTCATGATGGCATGTTCGGGTTTTTTTACCATCATATCTTTCAGTGGGGTCGTTTTAAGGCCGCCCACATAACCGGAGTAACGATAATAGTTTTTATCGTTCATTTTGTTGCCGGTAACGCGAATTTTGTCACAGTTAATGACTATTATAAAATCACCGTTATCCATATGTTGAGCAAACTCGGGCTTGTGTTTGCCACGCAGGCGGTGGGCAATTTGCGATGCCAAGCGCCCGAGAATTTTATCCGCAGCATCCACCACGAACCACTCGTGATGAATGTCTTTTGGGGTAGGACTGAATGTTTTCATTGGGAATAACTCCTCACAAAGATCTGAAAAAAGCTCCCTACAGAAAAGCCCGAGACATGTCCAGATAACGGGGGGTCGGCATGTACGACGGGGAATGTGGAGCAACAGCCGAAGGAGATTATAAAAAAAAACTGATTTTGCCAAGTTTTATTTTGTACTTTTTTAAAAAAATTTATCAGAGTGAGCTTGAAAAAAGTTGATATTTGACTTTGTCATGTGTATACTTGCAAGTGTGTATAAAATTAGAGAAATACTGATGAAATGAAAGCATATATACAACTCGCTATATATCAATTCCAAAAAAGAATTTCTCTTTACAATGTATTGCAATGAGACATAGTGAAGCATTTTGAGAGGATGGGGGAGTTTGAGGGGGAAGGGGAACTTTTGGGTTTTGGCATCTGTCTCTTCCTAGGCGCTGTCGTCAAATGCGCCTTTTTCCATGATATAACACAAAAATTCACAATTTGACGACAGCGCCTACCAATCCCCCTTTTCAACGAAATATTTTTTCTTGAAGAGTTTTTTTCAATAAAATTGCATTTTATGAGATTGAGTGAAAAGAGTTATGTATACTTCGCGCTGGTTTTCTCCCATCACATGGCCTGTTATTTCTTTTGCCGTGGTCATTTGTGTAGGTGCTGCCTTTCTTTCTATGCCATTTTCATGGGCAGATGGGCAGCATGTCACGCTTATGGATGCCTTTTTCTTATCTACGTCTGCCGTGTGTGTCACAGGTCTTGCGCCTGTGGATGTGGGAACGGTATTGAGCGACGCAGGGCAAAGCATTATGCTTCTGCTTATCCAGCTTGGTGGCCTCGGTATTACAACGTATACGTCCTTGGTCTTTATTTTGTGGCGCAATCGTGTGCCTTTTTCGGATAGGTTGGCTGTACACCAAGCACTTTTAAACAAAGATATTTTAGATGTTCGCTCCTTTGTGTGGCAAGTGGTTTTGCTGGTGCTGGGTATAGAATGTGCGGCAGCTGTGTTGTTATACCTCCATGACCCTGTGCTTTTTCATCCTTTTAGTGCGTTTTTTCACGCTGTTTCGGCTTTTTGCAATGCGGGCTTTAGCTTGTTTGCCGATAATTTAATTGGCTTTCAAGATGATGTGACCGTAAATATGATTATTGGGATGAGTATTGTGCTGGGGGGCCTTGGCTTTGCCGTTTTGCACGAAATGATTCGTGTATTTTACGCTTTTTTGTGTTCTGTGTGTACGCGCATGGGTTTTGCTGAAAAATGCCCAACGCCCTTGCACTATGATCGTGTTTCGCAACATCCTCTTCGCCGTCATGGCCTTGACAGGTACAGTCGTCTTGTGCTTGTTACCTCACTTGTGCTTATTGTTCTAGGGGCTTTTCTTTTTGCCTTTCTTGAATGGCCCTTTGCACACAAGGATAATGGCAATGATGGTGCTTGGCTCCTTATTCTGACAAGTGTTTTCCAATCCATAAGCGCGCGTACCGCGGGTTTCATTACTGTGGATTTGGCGCTTTGGACGGATGCCAGTCTTTTGGTGCTTGTTGGGCTGATGTTCATTGGTGGGGCACCGGGTTCTTGCGCCGGTGGTATTAAAATTACGACATTTCGCGTGCTTGTTGGCTTTATTCGTACGCAAATTAGCGGTGAAAAGGACGTTTTGGTGCACGATAGAGCCATTCCTGACGAAACGCTGCGTCAAGCGCTCACGCTCTTTTTCTTTGGGGCGCTTACTATAGCAGTCTCTGTTATCATGCTCTGTGTTTCAGAGAATATTTTTAGCGAACATGGGGCATCAACGCCTCTATTGCCATTGCTGGTGGAAACGGCATCTGCCTTTGGGACTGTGGGCTTGAGTATGAATTTGACGCCTCATTTAAGCGATTTTGGCAAGGTGATTATTATGCTGAATATGTTTATCGGCCGTGTGGGCTTTATCAGTTTGTTGACCGCTTTACAAAGTCTGCGTCCTTCGAGGAAGTATTTTTATCCGACAACACGTATGCCCATTGGCTAAGGAAAGGTTTTATATCGTAAAGAGCAAAAAGACATTAAATGAGTGCTTTTTAGGGGCTGTTTCTCAATAAAAAACATGTATCGCTGTGCCTAGTAGCGTGTATTGTCTAAATGTGTATTTTTTGAAAAGCATGTGGGGGGCGTGTGCCTTTTAGGGTGAAACTTTTTTAGGAAAAAAGCTTTCCCCCACACCATCGCTGCTCGCGATGCCCGTACGCCTCGTCCCTCGGTTACGGTCACGCCTGCGGTGCCATTCGGTCGGCTCCTTCAGAAAAAACAATAAGTCCGTATGTATGCCGAAGCTTTTTTACGTGGCAAAGAAGGAAAGATTTTGTGGAGCATGGTAACATGCATAGAGTGCAATCATAGCTTTTAGAGTATACAAGGCAATA
>CAYJPE010000139.1:0-7495 GCA_964371965.1 uncultured Desulfovibrionaceae bacterium | reverse complement strand
CCTTGCGCCCTTTGCAGAGGGGCACTTTTTGAACGGACTGTCAAAAATGGAGTTTATCAACAGCCTGATAAGGGCTTCACGAAAGAAGTCTGACGCCGCCAAAGGGCAAAAAGGGACAAAATCTGTGTTCCTTGAGCTTTACCCGTTCTTAGGCGCTGTCGTCAAATTGCGAATTTTTGTGTTATATCAAGCCCATTGAAAGAAAGACAAGCTTGCTTTGAAGGAATATACTCTTATGGTATTTGACTGAAAAAGCAAGCGAAGTCTGACGCAGAGATAACCTAAACGGCGCATTTGACGACAGCGCCTAGAGAAACACTGATTAACTATTTGTCTTGAGGGGTGAAGGGGAACTTTCCCCCTAGGAAGGGATAGGTGCCAATACCCAAAAGTTTCCCCTTCCCTCTCAAACGCCCCCCTCCCCTCAAAAAAGCGCTTGAGGAGGAAAGTGGAGAAGCGTTTTTCATAAACACATAAGACACACGGCGTGCTTCATTAAACATTTACGCCATAATTTTTCGCCAAAGGTCCAAGGCCACCGGCGTAGCCCTGTCCCACAGCTCTAAACTTCCAGTCGCCGCTGTGACGATAAATTTCACCAAAAATCATGGCTGTTTCCGTACTCATATCTTCGGACAAGTCAAAGCGAGCAATTTCTCGTTGGTCTGCTTGATTGACAATGCGTATAAAAGCATTGGACACCATGCCAAAGTTTTGGTTGCGTGGCCCTGCGTCGTGAATGGTCACCGTCACCGCAATCTTTGCCACATCATGGGGTACTTTTTCAAGGGCAATGATGAGAGCTTCGTCATCGCCGTCGCCGTCGCCTGTCAAATTGTCGCCAAGATGTTCTACGGCACCGTCTGCGGAACGCAAATTGTTATAGAATATAAAATCGGCATCGCCACGCACTTTACCATCGTCCTTCAATAAGAACGCGCTGGCATCAAGGTCAAATGCCACGCCTTCCGTACCACGGGCATCCCACCCAAGGCCAACTAAAATCGCTTTAAGACCCGGAGCTTCTTTGCTCAAGGAAACATTACCACCTTTAGAAAGAGAAACAGCCATTGCTTACCTCCAGTATGTTTTTATTTAAGGAAATACTCATTTTATGCCTTTGTGCCATGTGGCAAAGTCAGCGAAAAAAGAGTTCTTTTGCTGACGATACAAGCAAAAAATGCGGTATACTCATGTCAAATGTGTGTAATGAGGCACGAGTAATATGTGAGGGCAGTACAAACGCAGCACTTTGTGCGCTCACATCCTCATCAATATCATTCATGCAATCTTGCGTTAAAATCTTCACCGTCAATGCTTATGTTGACACTGGCAGCAGAGTCAGGGCTGGCAAAGCCTGCCTCAAGAAGTTTTTTAGCATCCACATCACGATTTATGCGGCTTGTACCCCCAAGAATAACCCCAAGAAGTTGTACACCGTCTCGCTCTGCCGTAAAGATGAGATTGTGCCCCGAGGCGATGGTCCAGCCTGTTTTCAAACCATTAAGACCATGTATTTTTCCTAAGAGCTTGTTGGTATTTTCATGTTTTTTGCCATTGTGCGTAAACTCTTGCGTATTATGGTAGCGCATGGCAGCTGGATGTGCTTTCAAATAGCTGCGTGCCATCTTGAGCATGTCGACCGCTGTGGTATATTGTCCTTCGGCCGGCAGTCCGTGAGGAGTATAAAATGTTGAGTTTCGCATGCCAAGTTCCGCGGCTTTTTTGTTCATCATATTGATAAATGTAGCGGATTTTTTTGTAATATGTTGCGCTATGGCAAGGGAAGCATTGTTGCCGGAAGACACAGCCATCCCCATAAGCAACTTATCAATACTCACTTTTTCTCCCTTACGCAATATCATTTTGGAGCCACCCGTTGCAGCCGCCTCTTTGCTTATGGAGACAGTATTGTCCAATTGCAATTGCTGGGCTTTAATGAGGTCAAGAGTCACATACATGCTAAGAACCTTGGTGAGCGAGGCGGGAGGGATAAGCTCATAAGGATTATGCTTATACAAAATACGCCCTGTCGACATATTCATAAGAATGGCTGAGCGTGATGTGAGCTCTGCAAAAGCGCATGTTGTTGTGAGAACCAGCAATAAGGCGACGCATACACCAAGAAAAAATGAGCGAAAAGTGTTCACGACTGTGTTTCCCCATATGTTAGGGGCTGCCTCTCAATACATTCTTTTGCGTTTTACTTTCGTCAAACGGTGTTTTTTGCTCATGTCACGCATGTTTGTATACGCGCCCTTCGCAAAAAAACGCATTTTCCTTGGCAAAAACACAAAATCTCTTTATTGAGGAAGAGTCCCTAAGAAAAATGTTAAACGGAAAGATTATCTGCCTCATATACAGCGTGCATGGCAAAAGTCACAAGCAAGGGGCCTGCGATAATTCCTACAGGGCCAAATGACGTCAGACCACAAATAATGGACAAAATAAGAATAACAAAGGGTGCATTGATATTTTTTTTCAAAAAAAGCGGACGCAATATATTGTCTATACCACCCACAGCCATGGTTCCCCACAAAAACAAACCCACAGCATTCATTGTGGCGCCAGAAAACCACAGCATAACACTTAAAGGAAGCCACACGATGGCCGTACCGACAACAGGTATGGGCGCCACAAGCGTTGCCAATAAACCCCAAAATGCCGGTTGCTTGACACCTGCCATTGCAAAACCTATGCCACATAAAATTCCTTGGCATAGAGCCACCATCACAACACCCAACAACACCCCACGAAGGGCACCGCGAAGAACCGTGATAAAGCGAACAAGCATGGGCTCTGAAATGCGCAAAACATGCGCCGAGACATGAAAAATACGTTCCGCATACACTGTGCACAGCATGCTAAGTGACATGAAAAGAATGAGCAACCAGATGCCGTTGAGCGTACTTCCTACCAAACTGACACCACCACCGATAAGTGTTGCCAAGGCTTTTGAAAGGAGAGCGTCAACATTGTGAGCAATTTCTTGAAACATGGCGTCGACACCGGGAATGGCAGACAATTTTTCGCGAATACCCTTCCAAAAATTCACCCAATGCGATGGGAGTTGAAAATTATTTTCCCGCAAAACTTGCAGCATTTTAAAGCCGGCGGTAGCTTGCGGCACCACAAGGCTTATGAGCAAGGATATGGGAAGCAGCAGGGCAGAAACAAAGCCAAGGCAATAGAGCGTTACACCCTTTTTGCCTGGAAAACGCTTCAGCATTCTTCTGTACAGTGGCAAAAAAGCGCACGATATGCACGCAGCCATGAGCGTTGTGACGGGATAGGGCCACAAAAGAAAGAGCCACGCGACCACGGCAGCAGCATAAAAAGCATGCTTCTTTATGTGATATTTTTCCAAAAACCCACCTCTCTTCGCATGTATCATGCGTCTTTTCGACAATGAGATAATATCTTGTTACAAAACTTCATTATAGGCTGGCTGTTCACAATTGGTGCGATGCGAGGAAGCGGAAAAGTCAAGGTGCGCAGACCGACTCAAAGGGCGCCGAAGGCGTAGCCCCTACACGAGGATCGAGTGTTACGGATTTCTAGGCCCTGCGTCAGACCTTACTTGCTTTTTCGGTCAAACACCATAGGAGTATATCCCCTCAAAGCCTGTTCTTCTTATTTGATATAACACGAAAAATCGCTATTTAAAGACAGCGCCTAGGGATACAGATAACAACGCTGTTTGACTTTTATCCCCGCCCTGAAGAGGGCGCCGCAGAGGGAACTTTTCCAACGGGTTGACAAAACCCTTGCCTTTTCATCACGCTACCCGCATGTCCAATACGTTGTGTACAGACAGCACGTATTTACTCTAAAACAAAAATCCATATAGAGCAATATCTGAAAAAAAAATGTTATATTAATATGATAGAAAAAAACACCTCTTACCCTCCTGTGACGCATATCTTCTTGTGTCTTTTTTTAAAAAATCATTTTTACATATTTCTGACGAATTTTAATGTCTTTTTTTGAAAAAAAAGCATTTTTTTAAAATAATGAAAGATTTTGCTTTTGCTAAGAGAGTTTTTACAGCTCATGTAATAATATTCTATATTTTTTTTATTTTACACTTTTGTCGAAAAAGCTTGAAGGAGCAGAAATAATTTGAAAAAATAAAAAAATCTCAAAAAAATGTACGTGGGTGAAGTGAATTGTCGTCAAGAAAACTACAATTTTGTAGAAAAGCATGGCCGATACGCCCGCAAAAAAGAGTGCTGTTATTTTGCACCCAGATTTTTCCAAATATTTTGTATAATTACGAACAAAATCACTCTTTGGCACAAAGCATGCTCTAAGAGCTTATTGAAAAAATGCAGACGTGGTATTTTTTTAACGTTTTTCCAAACGCGCCTCATGCGTTGGTTGTGTTTCGGAGAATATTGTAACGTAAACTGAAGAGGAAGGGAAGAACAATGAATGCAAGCGACACTGCTTTTATTATTATTTGTACCACAATGGTCATGCTCATGACGCCGGCTTTAGCGCTTTTTTACGGAGGATTGGTACGTTCCAAAAATGTCTTGTCGACGCATATGCACAGCTATGCGGCCTTGGGCTTGATTACGGTATTGTGGGCTTTACTTGGATATTCCTTGGCTTTTGGGCCAGATCAACATGGTTTGATTGGGGATTTATCCTATGTATTTTTGAAGGGCGTGAATGGTGAGGCGGCACCCATGGCACCGCAATTGCCCCATACGGTATTTATGGCTTTTCAATGCATGTTTGCCGTCTTGACGGTGGCATTGGTGTCTGGAGCATATGCGGAGCGCATCCGTTTTTCTGCGTACCTTTTATTCTCCGCTTTATGGTTTTTTGCGGCCTATGTGCCTATGGCTCATTGGGTGTGGGGCGGTGGTTGGATGGCTAAACTTGGTGCCATTGACTTTGCTGGCGGCGCTGTTGTCCACATGGCATCTGCAGCGGGCGCTCTTGCCTGCGCCCATGCTTTGGGAGCAAGAGGTGGCCTTGGTTCTGTGCCCATGCGCCCTCATAATTTGACATTGACTCTTCTTGGCGGTGGTCTTTTGTGGTTTGGCTGGTTTGGTTTTAACGCTGGCAGTGCTCTTTCTGCCGGGCCTTTGGCTGGTCACGCTCTTTTGAGCACACACCTTGCCACGGCGGCAGGCGTTCTTGGATGGCTTGTGGTCGAATGGAGGCGCACGGGCAAGCCCACCACTCTTGGCGCTATTTCCGGTGCTTTGGCGGGTCTTGTGGCAATCACACCAGGAGCAGGATTTATCCCCCTGACGGACGCCCTTATTGTGGGTTTTGTGGGCGGCATGCTCTGCTATGGCGGTGTCTTGCTGAAGGAGAAGCTCAAGTATGACGATGCCCTTGACGTTGTAGGTATTCACGGTATTGGTGGCACATGGGGTGCCTTTGCCACAGGACTTTTTGCCAGCGCTTCAGTGAATGATATTGACGGTTTTTTCTATGGAAATATGGATCTTTTGGTGGCACAATCCATATCCATTGTGGCAACATGGGCTTTTGTGTATATTGTCAGCAGGATTATCCTTGCTATAGTTAAGGCCACCGTGGGCTTGCGTGTGAGTGCCGAAGCCGAAGTGACAGGCCTTGACCTTGCCGAACATAATGAACGCGGCTATTCCCTCTAATATCAAGACAGGAGCGAGAGTAAACGAATGAAAAAAATTGAAATTATCATTCGCCCTCAGGTACTCGACGTGGTACGGGCGGCTTTGGAAGAGGTTGGCGTTAAGGGCTTAAACTACAGCGAAGTAAAGGGTTATGGACAACAAAAAGGCCATTGCGAGACCTATCGTGGTCAAACAATATTTGTGGAATATGTACACAAAGTGCGCCTTGAAGTTGTTGTGACAGACGAAATGATGGAAACCGTTGTGAGTACGGTTGAGCGAGTGGCAAAAACAGGCAGCGTGGGTGATGGTAAAATATTCATCACGGACATGTTCGATGTCATTCGCATACGTACTGGCGAACGGGGTGATATTGCGGTGTAACAGGCTGTTGAAAAAAACTCCCTCAATGTGCCGTACCACCCAGGTTTTCAAGGAGTTAGAGTATATCTGAGGGCATCCATATGCATCCAACAGCATGTACTATTGTAACCCAATTTTGTAACCCTGATATGTTTTCCAATACTCACGGACTGTTAGAGTGCTTTTTGCAGTGCAAGTCCAAGACAGAGAAAACATTACAAGGCGTTAAAACAAAACTTACACGTTTTGTTTCCGATTCCATCTCTTCAACCGTTTCACCGACGCCCCTTACGAAAAGGCGCGGTGAAACGGTCTTCATCAAGCTCATCACAACAAAGGCAAACCCCATTACAAGGGAGGCCGCCGCCATGAGTGTGTGCTCCATGGGGGAATACACGGACACGCACTTGATGTACGAGTATTCAAGGGGACGGAAGTGTCACGCACCTTTGAGCGCGTGGTGGAGAACATGGGCTTGAACACAGGCCGCACAGACACACGGGACAGGATTGTCTTTCACAGCTTGCGTCATACCTTCGCCTCGTGGCAAGCCAAGGCAGGAACGCCGCTCTACACCATAGGCAAGCTTCTTGGACATAAGACGCTGACCATGACGGCACGATACAGCCATTTGTGCCCCAATGCCGAACGCGACGCCGCTTTGCAACTGCAAGGCATTATGGACGCGCCAAAGACTGCCAAGACCATTCCCTTTGCCAAGGCGCATGAGAGATAGGGGTAAAGGCAAGAGAAAGCATTGAAAAAGTATTGACAACGCACTGCCTATCGTTGCATAGTAAATGAAAGAATATGATAAATGATGACACATAATGACACATAGGGAGAATGCAATGGCAAGTTTACAAATACGCATTGATGATAATTTACGCGCAAGGGCACAAGACGTAGCGCAAAGCATGGGGCTTGACCTTGCCTCCAGTGTGCGTCTTTTCTTAACCCAAATGGTGAGGGAAAACGGTTTGCCGTTCACACCAAAGGCTGACCCATTTTATTGTGAGAGAAACCAACTTGTATTGAAAGATGCCATTGCGCAGCTTGACCGCGGAGAGGGCATTCCCAAGACCCTCGCGGAACTTGAGGCTATGGCAGAGTAATGCAAATACAATTTGCCCCCAGAGCATGGGAAGAATATTTGTGGTGGCAGAACCAAGACAAGAGAACTCTTAAACGCATCAACGCACTTATAAAAGAGGTGCAACGCCACCCCTTTGACGGTATAGGCAAACCCGAACCCTTAAAAGGTGACCTTGCGGGCTTTTGGAGCCGCCGCATTGATGAACAACATCGTCTTGTGTATCGTATTGTAGACGATGACTGTGAAATTGCCCAGTGCAAAGGACACTATGATGACAAATGACGCGGAGAACAAATACAATCAAGGCACAGGCAAAGGCTACCAACGAGCCATGAACGAGGCCTTACGCACACATATGAACGCAGAACAAGGCGCGTAGCAGGTATTTCCCACGGCTAGGCATGGAGTAATTAAC
>CAYJPE010000138.1:0-7537 GCA_964371965.1 uncultured Desulfovibrionaceae bacterium | reverse complement strand
CCCCTCAAAACGCTTTAATTATTCCACCTCTGAGAGAGGAGAAGTTCCTTTCTGGAATTACTTTATAGCAAGTTTTATATATATTTTTATTTAATCCGTGTTTCCCCATATTTTTAAGGCAACACGAACTTCATCAGCACTTCCTTAAAAAAATACAACTCTATTTTCGAAGAATGTTATTTGTGTGGCACGCTATTCGCAAAGTTCGTGCTTTTGCCTCCGCCCATATGAAGCGTTGCGCCAATCAGCACCCCAAGATAGCTCATAACAAGCGCCTGCCACCATGCCTGAAAGAATTGATGCCCCACAATACCCGTAACAAGGTACGCTCCCCACACACACCAAAATATACTCGTCATACGCCAATGAATACATTGAATACTTTTTTGTTGTATTTCAGCACGTAATGGCTCTTTTATACGCACATAGGCCCAATAAAAAATGCCCCATAGAAAAAAAACACCAAGGCATAAACCCACGACACCACTTTCGCACAAGAGTTGCAAATAGATATTGTGCGGATGCTCAATGGTGATAAGATCCTTTGTCGGTACAAGACCAAGGGTGCGAAAGCTGACATTATACTGCCCAAAACCTGCGCCAAAGAGAGGATGTTCTTGAAAAACTGCCCAGCCAAATCTCCATAAATCCCAGCGCCCGTCATTGAAGAGAACGTCGAGACTGAGGCGTGTCACTTTTATGAAACCCAAGGACAATACAAATGTGGCGCCTGCACATAAAATGCGCCAAAAATACTTTTGCGTCAAAAAACACCAACACAAAAGCGCCACAAGAAGAGCAAGCCACGCATTGCGCCTATAACTGAAAATAAGCAGAAAAAAGCCCGGAAAAAATAAGAACACCAATGAAATGGCGGAAAGCAAGGAGGTCATGTGCTGTCTAAAGAAAAAATACAAAGCGCTCGCAGGAATAATGACAAGCGCCATATAATTTCCCACCCTATGATCCACAAAAGATCCCGTAAGCCTGCCAGCCAAAATACCGGCATTATCCACAAAATCAAAGCCCGTCACATATTGGTATATGCCATTGCACCCTTGCCAAAAACTTGCACCAAGTAATGCCCAGAGCACACGTATAACGTCCCTCGTTGTACGCACGCATTCCATGGCCACAAAGGGTAACACAAAAGCCTTATTGAAACCTCGCCCTATAAATTGCAAACTTGCCCATGGCGATTGCGAAAAGACTATGCCCATGCCCACCAATACAAAAAAAGCCACAAAAAACTTTTTGCCATCAAAAAGACGTAAAGTACTCTCCTTCCATCCACACGCATAATACGGCACAAGGCACAACAAGCACAATGTGGCAAATATGTCCCGTGTCACATAACCCAAGGAAAAAAAGAACACATAGCAGAGAAAGAATATGTGCATAAGGCAACGCAAGCGCGCAACAAGGGATAAGTCCCAAAAACCATGCCATGAACAATGACACCGGCGCCACAATGCGTCACAAGAAGTTCGAGGAGAAAAACGGTTCATGATCTCTCGTATCAACAAAGTGTAAATGAAGATGGTCAGCCGATTCCCAAACGACCCCCTCCAAATTGATATAAGTTGCCATTGCTGTCAACTTATTTTGCGAATAAGTCCGCTTTTACTGCACGGAATAAGTACGCCTTATCATGCGTCTTGCAAGTTTTTTCACTCAAAAATGCACAAAAACGTTTACACATAAAGACTGACAGCACAATATACCAATAAGAGCGCCATTATGGCATTGGTAATACGCGCGTGACGGCTAAAAAGGAGTTTGAAACAGTGCCCAAAGCCCGCCCATAACAGTGTACACAAAAAACCTATGAAAGCCAATAACAAACCGAAACTCGCAAGAGCAACAATGTTATTGTCATAATAAGGAAGAATGTACATTTTCATAGAGATAATGCTGTAAATATAAAGCTTTGGATTTATAAATTGCAGGGACAGCCCCACGAAAAAACTGTTTTTCACATGACTGTCCTCAAGCTCGGGTGAACTCGTCCACGTTTTCCACGCCAAATACAGGATGTATAAGAGCCCAATCGCCCGCATGTACATGTCAATTTTGGGAATAAGCATGGCAAAAAGCGAACTGAACAACGTGCAGATTGTGATTACTGCCACGAAACCGCCCAAGATGCCTACATTAAATGGAAGTGCCCTTCTCATGCCAAAACGCCCGGCATTGCTCATGGACATAATGTTGTTTGGGCCGGGCGTTATGGCGGTGACAAGGGCATATGTTATAAAATCGACCCATTTAAAATCAATGTGGGCAAATTCTGAAATAGGCATAAGGACAACCTCCTTTGTTGAGTGCTTCAAAAAGCTACTCGTAACGTGTTTTGTCTCAATGTGTGTTTTTAAAAGCATGTGACGATAGTGCCTAGGTAGTGTCTACACGAGTTGAATTTTCGTGTTATATCAAGGAAGATGAGCGGGCTTTGAGGGAGTGTACTCTTATGGTACTCGACCGAAAAAGACCGTGAAATCTGACGCAGAGATAACCGAAAAGGCACTCGTGTAGACACTACCTAGGTAATACCCTCTTTCAGGGCTTGACCTCTTTCTCTTTTTCATTAAACTACTTGGACTGTTCATGGTAACTATGCGTTCACTATATTGAACTCGTTGCTCTATATATCGGACTGCACGCCCCATGTCAAGTTGCCAACTACCTTACACTCAAAATGTCGCTGTCGGACTCTAGTTATGAATATACATTGGGCTGTTTCGCACAATATCAAGCGCGTTCGCGAAGAAAAAAAACTCACTCTCGACGCCGCTGCCGGTGCCACGGGTGTTTCCAGAAGCATGTTGGCACACATCGAAAGGGGGGATGCGAATCCCACCATCTCCATACTTTGGAAAATTGCCAATGGCTACAAAGTGTCCTTTACATCGCTGCTCAAAGCGATGCCGGATGACGCCCTTGTCATTCGTGCAGATGAAACAGTCTCCATTGTGGCCGATGAGGGCAGGTACACAAATTTTCCCGCCTTCCCCTTTAGCGAAGAACGTTCCTTTGAAACGTACCGCATTGTCATAACTGCCGGCGGACAGCTTGAGGCGGAAGCGCATCTTGCGGGTACCGATGAGTATATTACTGTTTTTGCGGGCACTGTGAAAGTGTGCGCGGGCGAGCAAAGCTTTGTGCTCGATGCGGGAGATTCCGTTCGTTTTCGGGCAGATACGCCCCACTCATATGAAAATATAGGTCAGGGCGATGTACTGCTTAGTATGATTTTACACTACACATAACATTCTGTTGAAAAGGTCAATTTTACGGCCATTCAAAAATGGCGTTTTCCAACAGCTTGCGAAGAGGACATCATGAATTATTTGTATAAAAAGAAATACTTTTTTTGCGCGCTCACCTTGCTTTGTGTAAGTTTGTACACTGTGAGTACCGTGCGTGGGCAGGATCGTGAGGCTTTGCGCATGACACCCGTGGTACAGGCAGTGCAAGGTGCGGGGCCTGCCGTTGTGAATATAACCAGCACAAGAGATGTACCGCAGCACCAATTACATCCCCTGCACGAACTCTTCTTTGGGCGCATGTTTCCGGGTATGCCAAACTTTCCGCCCGGCTTGTCCAGAATACCCGGACAGCAGCGTACACGAACAAGCCTTGGCTCCGGCGTTATTGTAGATGGAGAACAAGGTCTTGTACTCACGAACGCACACGTCGTTGAAGGCAGCGACAGAGTGCAAGTGAACTTGCTGGACGGGCGCGAGTTTGAGGCCACGGTCGTGGGTGCAGAACCGGATTTTGACGTGGCTCTACTCCAGTTGCAAGGCGCCAGCGACTTGCCCACGGTACGCATACGCCATACGGCGGATCTTTTGCCCGGCGAAACCGTCATTGCCATTGGCAATCCCTTTGGCTTTGCCCATACGGTCACTACCGGCGTTGTCTCTGCCACAGACCGTACCATTCGCAGCGAACGCGGCCTTTTTACGGGGCTTATTCAGACAGATGCCGCCATCAATCCCGGCAACAGCGGTGGCCCCCTACTCAATATATTAGGGGAACTTGTGGGCATCAATACCGTTGTCGATGCCCGTGCCGAAGGCATAGGCTTTGCCATTCCCATCGACAAGGCTCAACGAGTTATGGCAGACTTGTTGGGCAAGGGCAGTGTGTCGCCTCTCTGGCTTGGTATTTCCGGTCAAAATGTGGATCCTTCGGTGGCCATGGCACTTAATTTGAGTGAGGCTAAAGGCTTGCTTGTTGCCCATGTTTTTACAAATACGCCCGCCTTTGACGCAGGCGTGCAAAGCGGTGATGTGATCATACGCATGGACAGTACAAAAATTGGCGATCGACAAGAATATTTACAATTTTTGCGCAATACTCCCTCCGAAAAACACGTAGAAGTACACCTTGTGCGCCAAGAAAAAGAAATTATGCTGAGCATTATGCCAAGAGTATTCACGGATGATGAGGTGCGTAACATATTTGAAAAGCGCTGGGGTTTTCAGCTACAAGAATATGACGAAAAACTTGTGGTGGCCTCGGCAGATAAAAATGGTCCCGCCGCCGTACTCAATAGAGGCGATATTATTGCGGGCGTCAGCAATGTACGTGTCAATTCCCTTGAGGAATTTTTCGATGCTTTTCGGGTGCTACGCATGGCGGGGCAAGTACAATTTCTCGTAGTGCGCAAAGGGCGCGCCTATAGGTTGCGGCTTTCATTCTTTTAAAGCATGCATCTGACAGGTTGCCAAGGGCTGTAAAAAAACTGATGACATTGAACTTTTGTTCTCCAACAAGGAACGTGAGTGTGGGGAAGCGGCGGTATGGATAAACATATACAAGCGTTTCATGAAGCGAACTTGACGCAACTCGAGGGTAAAAAAGCACTTCATCAGTGATTCCTTAAAAAGTCCGGCTTTCAGGTCGTCTAAAAAGCGGTGTTTTTCAACATCCTGCTATGCTATTTACCTGAAAAAGCAAGCTAAGTCTGACGCAAAGATAACCGAAAAAGCGCATATGGCGACAGCCTCTACCAAAAAGAATTTAAAAACTGTCACTAGTGCTTGACGAATGAAATTTTTTCCGTATGTTCTGTTCGGTACATATGCAGTTCATCGGGGGAGAGAAAAAGTATGGCAAAAGATTTAATCATTGTGGAGTCACCTGCTAAGGTAAAAACAATTAAGAAATTCCTCAACGCCAAGTATCAGATTTTGGCAAGTGTGGGGCATGTGCGAGACTTACCCACGAGTACACTAGGTGTGGACGAGGCCAATGGTTTTCTTCCTCAGTATGAAGTGATTGAAAACAAACAAAAAGTCGTCAACGACTTACGTAAAGCCGCGGAAAAGGCTCATATTGTCTACCTTGCTCCTGACCCTGACCGTGAAGGTGAGGCCATAGCGTGGCATGTGGCGGCACTGCTTGACAAAGACAAGGAACACATAAAACGCATTCAGTTTAACGAAATTACGGCAAAGGCCGTGCGCGAAGCCTTGGAGCATCCGCGGGAGCTCAACAACCACCTTTTTGATGCACAGCAAGCACGTCGCGTACTCGATCGTCTAGTGGGCTACAAAATTTCACCGCTCTTATGGAAAAATGTGAAGAGGGGTATTTCTGCCGGTCGCGTGCAATCCGTGGCGCTTCGTCTCATTGTGGAGAGAGAAGAAGAACGCCGTGCTTTCATTCCTGAAGAATATTGGCCTTTCAAAGCTTTTTTGCATGCCGATGCCCCGCCTACCATGAAAACGGATCTTTATAAAATAGATGGAAAAAAGGCGCATATTGGCTCAGCAGAAGAAGCAGAAGCTCTTGAAAAGCGACTGGCAGGCAAGCCTTATGTGGTCGCCAGCATAGAGGAAAAAGAACGGAGCAAGGCGCCATTCCCGCCCTTCATCACATCCACATTGCAGCAAAGCGCCAACCAGCGTCACGGCTACACTGCCAAACGCACCATGAGCATTGCCCAAAGACTTTATGAAGGCGTAGACATAGAAGGCATGGGCGTGACAGCGCTCATTACATATATGCGTACAGATTCCACGCGCATAGCAGATGAGGCAAAGGAAGCGGCGGCGGCTTTTATTTTAACACATCATGGTCAGGACTTTTTGCCCAAGGCCAATGCCGCAACAAAGGCAAAGGGCAAAGCCGCAAAGAAAAAGACCACGGTACAAGACGCCCACGAGGCCATTCGCCCCGTCGACGTCAACATCACACCCGACATGGTGAAAGCCCATTTGCCGCAGGAACAACACACGCTCTACCGCCTCATTTGGTCGCGCTTTGTGGCATCGCAAATGGCGGCGGCACGTTATCATGACACCACGGTGACGGTGAGCAGTGGCCTGCCTATGGGGCACAATGTTTCCTCTGCAACAACACCGCCGGATGATGCCGTTTTATGGCGTACCAAGGGCGTTCGTATGCTTTTTGCCGGATGGACAAGCGTCTATCCTCGCAGTGCCGACGAAAGCACGGCAGACCTGCCGCCTTTGAAGCAAGGGCAAGTGCTCAGTCTTGAAAAGCTCCATAAAGAACAAAAATTCACACAGCCACCTGCTCGCTATAGTGAGGCATCCCTTGTGAGGGAACTTGAAGAGCGCGGCATTGGGCGACCATCTACGTATGCCAGTATTATTTCTACACTCCAAGATCGCGACTATGTTCGCCTTGAAGAGAAGCACTTTAGCCCCACCGATCTTGGCAGCATTGTGTGTGACCAATTGCGTCAGCATTTTTCTACCCTCATGGATGTGGGCTTTACTGCACAGATGGAAAGCGATCTTGACAAAGTTGCCGAGGGTGAAAGCAACTGGGTAGACATTATGCGTGCCTTCTATGATGACTTTGTGCCAACACTTGAGGCCGCCACAAAGAATATGGCCAGCGTAAAGGGAGGGCTTGCAACAGACATACTCTGCCCGGAATGCAACGAGCCACTGCTTGTGAAGTTTGGTAAAGCAGGTCCTTTCCTTGCCTGTTCCGCCTACCCTGCGTGTCGCTACACCACAAACTTTATCCGCGATGAAAAAGGCACTGTTATTCCCGTAGAAAGGGAGCAGGTTGTTCATGAAGTCGTGGGGCAATGTCCGGAATGCAGCAGTGACTTGATCGTAAAAAAGTCCCGTACCGGCAGCAGATTCATTGCCTGTACGGGCTATCCCAAATGTAAATACGCCGCTCCATTCTCAACAGGCGTACCCTGTCCTCAGTGCGAAAAGGGACGCATTGTGGAAAAAAGCTCCAAACGCGGTAAAATATTTTTCTCTTGTGATACCTATCCCGCCTGCGATTATGCCTTATGGGATGAACCGCTGAACGAAACATGCCCCGAATGTGGCTGGCCGATTCTGACACGCAAAGTCATGCGAGGTGGTGCCGTGCAAATTCGATGTCCACAAAAAACATGCAAATATGCTCGCGGTGTTGAGGATGAAAATGCATAGGCACGACATGTAAGTGCTTTTCATTCTTTTTTTTGTTGGGAATGTTTTTCGGGAAGTACGGATGAATTATTTTTCTTGAGGGGGGAAGGGGATCTTTT
>CAYJPE010000137.1:0-7550 GCA_964371965.1 uncultured Desulfovibrionaceae bacterium | reverse complement strand
TGGTGCGAAAGGGGAGACTCGAACTCCCACGCCGAAAGCGCTGGATTCTAAGTCCAGTGCGTCTACCAATTCCGCCACTCTCGCACACCAATTCCTTCAATACAGGGATTTTCCTACCTTTGTCAAGACTATACATCGCGAGAATAAAAAAAAATTTCTTCCACTGACTCAACACAAAAAGCCAGAAATCCTTCAATGAAGCCGTCTTGCACTGTGCACTCAAAGAAACGCTATCGCCACCGAAAGACCGTTGGGGATTCTGCCTGTTAACCACTTATGCATCAACCCACGTGAGCCAGAAAATTTTAAAGGCATTTTTTCAAACTCACCAAGGGCAATTGCCCCCTTTCCGCCGTCGTGCGTGCCATATTTTGTTTGCTGCAAAAGTCAAGGGACTGATGGCGCTATGGATACTGTTGAAAAACTCCATTTTTGACAGTCCGTTCAAAAAAGTGTGAGTCGCAAGGAAGCGAAAAAAGTCAAGGCGCGCAGTGTATGAAACATACTAAGCGGTTTGACTTTCTATCCCCCTATCCGAAGGAGACGAAGCAGATTGCCGTTTTCAACAGCCTACTAACATTCGACCATACACACCGCAAGTCCACCTTCACTTGTCTCCTTATACTTAGCATTCATCTCTGCGCCTGTTTCACCCATAGCTCGTATGACTGCATCAAGTGTCACCATATGATGAATACCAGATTCACACCGTGCCAAAAGACAGGCATTATAAGCCTTAATTGCGCCCACGGCATTGCGCTCAATGCAAGGAATTTGCACATATCCGCCCACAGGGTCACAGGTAAGGCCAAGATGATGCTCAAGCGCAATTTCGGCAGCATTTTCCACAACACCAATATTATTGCCGCGCGCATGAGCCAACATCGCTGCCGCCATGGCAGATGCCACCCCCACTTCCCCCTGACAGCCTACCTCTGCACCGGCAATGCCCGCATTGTGCTTTGCCAAATACCCCACGGCGGCAGATGCCAAAACACCTTCGCGTAAAGCACGCCCACCGATATTTAAATCATAACGCAACGCATACAATATGGACGGCATGACACCGGCAGAACCGCATGTGGGAGCCGTCACAATGACACCACCTCCGGCATTCTCTTCTGCCGCCGCAAAAGCATAGGCATTGACACGCCCCATGAAACGATCTACGGCGTGAGGTACCTTATTTGCCGATTCCAAAATAATCTTTGCCTTCCTGTGCAAACCAAGGGTGCCGGGCAATGGGCCTTCGGCCTGCAAGCCACGGCGCACACTTTCGTACATGGCCTCCATAATACCTTCAAGCTCAGCAAAAATTTGCGGACGCGATTGTCCCGTAATGGCGCTTTCGTTGTCTAAAATCAGCTCGTGTAGTGTCAAGCCTGTCTTTTCAAGTTGCGCTCGCAATTGTCGCATGGAGGCATAGGGATAGGTTGGTGTTCCCCTTTCGGGCGTTTCCCATCCTTGCCACTGAATAAACCCACCACCCACGGAGTAATATTCTCGCTGGCAAAGGCAGTTATTCTCCACATCATATAATGAACACACAAGTGTATTGCTATAAGGTTTGTCGTGTACAAGAGCATCATAAGAGATATCATGTAAAGTCATGGATATGCGCGCGCACCCAAGGTCAATGGTGTACGCTGCCTGCTTTTGTTCTTGCAACTGCAATAAAAGCCCAGGTGGACAATGCTGCGGCTCATGCCCTAAAAAACCCGCCATCACCGCACCGGCCGTTCCGTGACCGTATCCTGTGGCACTCAAGGAGCCTAAAAGGCTTACATGTACATGATGCGCTCTTTCAAGAATAGGCGCAGGTAAAGCTTTGCATAGCTCCAAAAAATCTTTGGCGGCCTTCATGGGACCCATGGTATGCGACGAAGAGGGACCGGGGCCTTGTTTAAAAAAATCAAAGAGAGAGGTTGTGACGGGCGCCTTCTGCGTAGGCGGAGGAAAAATTATTTTTTTTAATGACATGAGAACCTCACTGAGACAGAAGAAAAAACACATTATTTACAGACATTATTCATGGACACTCTTCATGAGCGTCCAAATAGGCTTTCAAGGCAGTTTCCATGAGTACAACTTCCTTCATCTCATGTTCCACAGCGTACATTTTCATGCGTTTTGCAAGCGCCTTATCCATCTGAAAAAATTTGCCTGTACGCTCTTTTACCTCTTTGCTTTCAGCCTTTTTTCCTGCATTTGACACTTCTTTTGACGGCACATGCACATCTACGCTGTATGGTTCATGTGGCGGCTTTACCTCAACAACAGAATCAAGCACGTCTTCCTTTTCATACTGTAAGGCAACTGTACCTTCTCCCAGTTCACCCTTCCGCATTGTTTTACTGTGATTCATATCCTTTCTCCAATCGTTCTAGTGCCTTGTTGACTCTAAAAGCTCTTCTTGCATTCTATACATGCTGCCATGCGCCACAAAATCATTCCTTCTTTCCCAAGCAAAAAACTTCGGCATGTATGTGAACCTATTGGTTTTTTGAAGGGGTCGACCGAATGGTGCCGTAGGCGTAGCCGTTGAGCGAGGAACGAGTGTTACGGATATCGAGAGCAACGCGTATTGGGCATACATAAGCAGTGTGACTGTTAATCCTCGTTCCGAAGGGGGCGATGCAGAGTGCCGTTCTTCAACAGCCTGATAAACGATGTGACTCTTGATCCCCGTTCTGCAGAGGACGAAACAAAATGCACTTTTTTAATAGGCTGTTTTTTGCTTGTAAGTGCGATAATTGTTGCGTGCAAATCTTTTTAATAGTGCTTATTAAAAGAATATTTGTGAGCATATGCCCCAGTAAGCAAGAAGATATACATATATTTTCCTACAGTCAATATTTATATATAAAAATATAAATATCCTCGCTTGCACGAACAAGGAGCATATGCTAAAATTATGAAGAATAATGTCTTAATTAAAGGAGTGTTCATGTTTAACCACACTTTAGGTGCAAAAGAAATTCTTCCTTTGCAGTGCGATATCTTGAGCGATGTCACCGTTTTGCCAATGATAGGCGACATTACCGGCCCCACAGAAGTCTACGCCCTTGGTGCATTTCAAAATGGCAAAGCACTCCCCCATGTGCACCGCATAAATTTTCATACAGTTGTCAGCCAGCAGTTACCCCCTATTGAAGCATGGAATGTGTCATCTCAAGAAGTCATTTATGGCGGCATATATTTCATGCACTGGGGGCATTTCCTTATAGAAAACTTGCAAAGATTGTGGTATGCACAACAGAAACAACTTCCTATTGTCTGGGCAGGGGTCAACGGTGCATCATTTACCTCAGCACAACGCCCAGCATGGCAAAAAGAAATTCTACATGCGCTCGGCATACAGAACGAACACATATTCCTTCAAGAACCCACACGCTTTGCCAAGGTGCATTTTCCTGAACCGGGCTTCACCCTCGGCGGTCACTTACACCCTGATCACGTTCGATTTTTAGAATTTCATGAGGAAAAAACCATTGCCGGCAAATATGTGTACTTTTCACGCTCAAACATCAGAGGCTGTGCCAATGAAGAGCAGGTTGAAGACATTTTAAAAAAGCGCGGCTGGCTCATTGTGCACCCCGAAAAAATGTCGGTACAAGAGCAGGTCAAACACATATGTTCTGCCGAAATATTATTTATGATCAGCGGTTCTGCACAGCACTCACTTATGTATGCAAAAAATTTACGTACACGTATCATTGTCTTGCCACGCATACACGATTGCACATACAATCTTATAGCAAACGCCAAGTCAAATAATTATTTTCTCCTACGACTTGAAAGACACATACTCTCTACAGACGATCAAGACGCCGCAAACGACTCTTTTACCATCGACATTCACATGCTCCAAGACATCCTCCATGAGACAAAAGATTTTACCAAAAACGTAGAATCGTATTCCAACATATTGATAAAGCAAGAACAAATGCAAGAGGAGCACAGTGCGGTTCCGGCATGTTCTTATGCGCTACCTGCCCCTTTGAGTGATGCAAAAACATACTTCTACGAGGCCGTCTTCCTGTATCGAAAAAAACACTACCATGCCGCATACACACTTTTCAAAAAGCTCTGTGAAAAAAAGCTTCTTGAAGCACATATGTACAATGATTGCTTCATAGGCATACAAAGATATCACATAGAACAAAATACAGGTATCACTCTCCCCATAGAAGAATTACGTCATCGCACAAGTTTGCTTCAAGCTAAAATTGATGAAAAGTCAGATATAGCAAGAATGAGCGAAAAATTGACAAATATCTTCCTCATAATGGGGGATTTTCACAATGCCATAAAAACCCAAGAGCACTTGCGCGAACTCCACCCACACTGGAGTAAGCCTTTGTCAGTCTTGGCGTACATATATCATGTACAAGGAAGCATCGATAAAGCCGTGGAGTATGCGCAAAAAGCTGTGATGTTAGAACCGCATAGGCTCAAAAGAAAAGAAGAACTTGCTCACTATCTTATACGGCAACACGAGTATGATGCATGCAAAAAGCTTATGACAGAAGCGATCAAAGATGCACCCACATGGGAAGTCGCCTATATATATTTGGCCGACATACATTTGGCTCAAGGCGCCATACATAAAGCGCTTGCTTGCGCTCAAAAAGCCGTGGACTTGGCGCCAAACAACCTCAATGCTCTTGAAAAACTTGCACACTGCTTGCAACAAAACGGCGACACACAGGCAGCCACGCAACTTATGGCAAAAAGGCTCATGAAAAACACACGACGCGGCGAACACTATGCACAATGCGCTCGCATTTACTCCATTATGGGTCTTCTCGATAAAGCCATAGAACATGCCCAAAAAGCTGTGGAAGAAGAACCACGAAACTTTGTCTGCAAGGAACACTTGGCAACATACTTGCGTATGAATGAAAATTATGACGCCTGTATACGCATAATGACAGAAGCCATGCACGAAAATCCCTTTTGGAGCGAACCACACGCGCAATTCGCAGCCATTCATGATGCCAAGGGAGAGCTTGATAAGGCCATTGACTGCGCCCGCAAAGCAGTAGCCGTTGAGCCCTTCAATATGTCTCGAAAAGCCGCCCTTGCCAAGTATCGTACAAAAAAACTTCAGAAATATTTTTCACATGACGACCTCACCAACGTACTCTCTCATATGAATACCTCCACATGCGCACGTATTCAATCGTATATTGATATGTTTTATGCCAAGACATATCTTGAGATCGGCGTCTTCTTTGGTGACACATTTTTAAACTTAGACGTACCCTACAAGGTGGCCGTTGATCCCGAATTTCAATTTGAAATATCAAGGTTTACCAATGCCAATACTGTCTTCTACGAAGATACATCTGATGCATTTTTTGAGAAATTCAAAAAGGATGCACTTCGATTACAGCACATCTATCATAACTCTCCCTTTAAGTTCGATGTCATCTTCATTGACGGCCTACATACTTTTGAGCAAACGTTGCGCGACTTTGAGAATACACTCCCCTACAGTCACGAAAAAACCGTGTGGATTTTTGATGATACAGTCCCTTCCAACTGTTTTTCCGCCGTTGCCTCACTTGAAAAAAGCGTACAGTGGAAAGCGTGCGCTGATATGAAAAAATCAGCCGCATGGCACGGCGATGTGTTCAAAGCTATTTTTGCCATACACGACATGTACCCTGAGTTTTCGTATTGCACGCAAGTCAACAATGGCAATCCGCAAACCATTCTGTGGCGCACAAATGACCCCACACCACGCGCCAAGGTCTTTGAAAGCACAAAACCCATTGCGCATATGTGTTACGAGGACTTTCTGGAATATGCATGGGTACTGCACCCTGTCAATGACCACGAGGTTCTCAGCAAAATTTTCACAAATATTGACCCACTCACACATCGTACAGGGAACGAATATGCACGCGTCATCACCCCCATTGTTACTGATAAAATGTATACAATGTTTACTGACCATAAGAACAATGCACATGCCCTTACGACTTTACTCAAAGAGTACGAAAGCCTTACACAAGAGTTGAAAGCGATCAACGCTTCCATGGAAGACATGCTAGAAAGCCACAATGCTTTGACAGCGGAAAATGCTGTGCTCAAAAAAAAGATTGCGACCTTGCAACAAGATGACAATACCGTTTAATGTAACAATATATTTTCATAGAAAAATATGAGGACACATGGATGAGTTATTTTGAGGGGAAGGGGCTCTGTCCCCTTAGCAGCCTGTTGAAAAACTCCAAATTCACAGGCCGTTCAAAAAAGGTGAGATGCAAGGAAACGAAAAAATCCAGGCATCGCGGTGTATTAGACATACATAAGATGTCTGGATTTTTTCGTTGACGCCGCAGATTGCCTTTTTTCAACGGCCTGTTAGGCGCTGTCGTTAAATGCACCTTTTTGAACAGCCTGGCAGGTGCCAATACCCAAAAGTATCCCCTCCCCCTCAAGAAAAATAATAAATCCGCGTTTTCTTGTATTACTAAAGACGCAGAGTGCCGTTTTTCAACGGCCTGTTAATCAAGATGTATTTCGAGGGCGTGCGATGCATTCCTCTGTTCCTTTTTGCGATTGGACAGGTCAGGCAAGAGAGATTGAGGAGCTGGAGACGGCACGGACGATGGAGACAATGTACCATCCGGCGGAGCATTGAGCGAAGCGGCATCTGCATCCCCCATAAATACCGCCAAGCGCTTTTCCATGGCATGCAAAGCCGTGCGTTGGCGCACAACTTCCTCTCGCAACAAACGTAAGAGCTTCTCTTGCCCATGAAGAATAAAGTAAAACATGACAAAAAGGCCAATAAAACATAGGAATATAAAAATCATCAAGGCCATGGACACTCCAGAGTTTGATCGTTGTGCATGCACTGGTACGACGGATTTTCTTGACAGTCTGTGGGGCATTGCGTACATTTAGGTGTGCGCATTATGCTCGGTAGTGCAGCGTAAAAGGTGAAGTCATGTCTGCAAAAACACATCCTCATCATAACACATCATGCAATATGCCGGGCGCACGAGCATACCTCGTGCATGGCAGAACGTGTACGCAAAATAAAATACTTTGATAGCTCTGACAAGGACAATTATGGCAACACGCCCCTTGCATCCCCGTCTGGTGGTGGCAGACAGCGAAGGCAATATTTATGACCACCCAGACTTACTCATGGTATGTCGCAGCGGCAATCAATGGACCTTGCCCCGGTCAGACGAGCTTATGCCCCTGCCGCCCGAAAGCGAGCTGTTTTATTTGCCCGGACGCCGCGCCACAGGTCTCAACGAGCAAAGCGGGCAATTGGAAATACTGGAAGACTTGGCCGTGGCGGCCTTTGCGGCACCGGCGCACACACTCACTGCCCATCCAACCTATGTTACCGACGCTCATGCCCCACTGCTCCCCCTTTTTGCCTATGGCGCCGTGGGCTTTGCACAAGGACGCTTTTATATTTGTGCGAAAAAAGTGGACGATGACCCCCGTCAACAGTTCCGCCATGTGAAAAAAAGCATCCTCACCCAAAAAGTACGTGAACTCACACGCACTTATCCCCA
>CAYJPE010000136.1:0-7594 GCA_964371965.1 uncultured Desulfovibrionaceae bacterium | reverse complement strand
ACTTTTGGGTTTTGGCAAAAGTTCCCCTTCCCCCCTCAAAAAAAAATAGGTAATCGGTGTTTACTTAACGAAATCTTGAAAAAATTTGCAACATTTTTTCTTAAACCATTGCACTTCCCGCAAGAGAAGCATATAGTCCTTTCTTATGGCAGGGAGGTTTTTTATGTTTCCACATACTGCGTGTCATAATGTATTGCAGGTAGCAAAGGTCATCGCCGTTATTGGTGCCAAGGATAAAAAGGGACATCCTGTCGATATGGTGGGTCGTTATCTTTTAGCTGTTGGGTATAAAGTATATCCGGTGCATCCGGTGCGTAAGTCCGTTTGGGGTTTGCCAGTCTATCAAAGTCTTGCGGAATTACCAGAGCGTGTTGATATTGTAAATGTTTTTCGAGCTTCCATGCATTGTCTTGCCCATGCAAAAGAAATTGTCTCTTTGCCGTGGAAACCGCAATGCTTTTGGATGCAACTTGGTATCTACTCCTTAAGTGCCGCGCAATTACTTGCTGCTCAAAATATTCGTGTCGTAGAGGATTTGTGCATAAAAATGGAGCATGAGAAATTCTTAAAGGCGTGAAGAGAGAGGAATTATATGAGCAGACCTGTTTTTCAATGTCGTATGTGTGGCCAATGCTGTGAAGGTTATGGAGGCATTGTTGTGAGTCCTAAGGACTTGGAAAGGCTTGCAACACACCTTTGTATGGATGCGCAACGTTGTATTACGCGCTATTGCTACACACATAACGGCAAGTTAAAAATTCGTAGTAATACAGAAGGTTACTGTGTTTTTTTTGAAAAAGGCAAAGGATGCATTGTTCACGAAGGAAAACCTGCTATCTGTCGAGCATGGCCTTTTTTTCGAGGCAATATGCTTGATGCAGAAAGTCTTTTCATGGCAAAAGCCTACTGCCCCGGCATACGTGACGATATTGAGCATAAAGAATTCCAGAAAGAAGGAACTCTCTACCTTAAAAGTCACAATTTAAGTGCCAGCAATGTCAAAGAGGAAGCACACGCGCTCATGCCCTGCCATCTAGAAAAACCTTGAGCTAAAAGCCATGAAGAAAAGTCGCCACATCAATCTTAAAGAATGCTACGATATTCTCCAGCTTGACAAGGACGCGAATCTTGAAGACGTAAAAAAAGCCTACAGAAAGAGGGCTTTTGAACTCCATCCAGATCTCAATCCCCATACTCCGGATGCGGGATATCAGTTTCAACGTCTGAATGAGGCCTATGTGGCCTTGTCTCAGGTGTTGCAAACTGAAGAAGCAACGCAAAAGCAGGCTTCAACGAGTGAGAAAAAAGAACACCGCAAAGACGCAGAGCATGCAAAAAAACACGAAGATGCCGCCCAAAAAAGCGCAGCTCAACGTGAAGCAGAAAAAAAGAAACAAAAAAGCGCTTCAGCCGCCTACGAAAAAGAATACGAAAAAGAAGATGTGCTGCGCGATCTTTTAAAAGATTCTTTTGCTCGTCGTGTTTTTGAGGACATTTATAGCGAAGTCAATAAACAAAGCCAAGATGAAAATCCTCAAACATCTTCTCGCGCAAGTGCCGTACACACGCCTAAAGCGCCCCCCCCCCCGACCACAGCAACGCAGGCCACACGTGTGGATGTTGATAGCGGCCCTAAACCCTTTAACGGATTTGCCAATAAGGTGAAGGGATGGTTTTTGCAGCAAATAGATGCAAAACAAGTGATTAAGATGTCAACTGCAACCCTGTTTCCCGGTGCAAGAATACGCTTGCAAATCCGTCAAGGTCTTTCCGAAGAATTGAAAACTTTTGAAATAACATTGCCCAAGGATTTTGCCGTAGGAAAGCCCATGCGTTTGCGAGGACTTGGTAAAAAAGTAGGCAAATGGCAAGGGGATCTCTATATCACAATAGAAAATATTTAATAATAGCAATGTATTATGTGAAAAAAATATTTTTCTTTCAACGCATTGAATATAAAGTCAAAATTTGTTATGTTTGATTGCTTGTGCCGTGAGATACAAAAGGTACGAGAGATTTTATGAAGGAGTTTTCCATGACCATATCTGACCAACAACACCAAGAAGAGGTCGCCCCCCTCAAAGAACATGTTGCCACCGAAAGTGTTGCGACAGATCTTTCTTTATCACAACTGGCTGTTTCCCCTGAGACTGTCACTGCTGAGTCTGTTCAAGATGAGGGCACCGAAGATTTTGCAAGTCTCTTTGAATTGCAAACAACCCAAAGCATACGTTTGCAGCCGGGACAAAAGGTGCAAGGTACAATTATTGCCGTGAGCGGCGAAAATGTCTTTTTGAATGTGGGCGTGAAGGTTGATGGCGTTATGGAACGCAAGGATATTCTTGATGCTAACGGAGAATTAAAAGCTCAGGAAGGCGACATCGTGGAAGCGTGGGTTGTTGCTGTGACACCTCACGAAATACGTCTTTCGCGCTCCATGAGCGGCAGCGGAGTGGCAGCTCTTGAGGAAGCACGTGATGCGGGTATTCCTGTTGACGGCAAGGTAATAGGCACTATTAAGGGCGGCTATTCCGTGGAAGTATTGGGTAAAAAAGCCTTTTGCCCCGGCAGTCAAATGGAAATGACCAGTGACCCTGAAAGTATGGTGGGACGCACCATGACCTTTCTTATTACACGTATCGAAAGTAATGGTCGCAATATTGTTGTTTCCCGTCGTGCCTTGTTGGAGTTGGCGCGTCAGGAATCTATGGAAAAGCTTTTGAATACGATTAAAGAAGGCGATACTGTTGAAGGGCGCATAACACGCCTTGCCGCCTTTGGCGCTTTTATGGAAGTTGCGCCGGATGTTGCGCCCGGCATTGAAGGCATGATTCATATTTCGGAGCTTTCGTGGTCGCGTGTGCAAAGTGCCGATGAAGCAGTAAGCCCCGGCGACTGCATTCGTGCAAAAGTCCTTTCCATTGCCACTGCCCCCAAGGGCGGTTTGCGCATTTCTCTTTCGCGTAAGCAGGCAGAAGGGGATCCTTGGGCAGAGGTGGAAGAACGCCTCAATACGGGTGATGTGGTCACGGGGCGCGTTGTGCGCTTGACTCCTTTTGGTGCTTTTGTGGAAGTATTGCCGGGTGTGGATGGTCTTGTGCATATTTCTGAAATGTCGTGGACAAAACGCGTTCACAAAGCGGAAGACTTTGTGGCTGTTGGCGATCAAGTTGCAGTCAAGATTAAAGATATTTCCTTTGAGCGTCGTCGCCTTTCCCTCTCCATGAGAGATGCCGAAGGAGATCCTTGGGCACAAGTCAGTTCACAATTCTCTGTGGGGAGTGTGGTGCAAGGTACTGTGGAAGGCCATGCCTCTTTTGGTTTCTTTGTGAATCTTGCCCCCGGCATTACGGGGCTTTTGGCACATGCCGTCATAAAGTATGCTGAAAATAGTGCAGACTTTGCCAACCTTGAAGTGGGTCAAGACGTTCAGCTCATGGTGCAGTCTGTTGATGCGGAAAAGCGTCGTATAAGTCTTGTGCCAGAAGGTGTGGATCTTGAGCTTGCACAAAGCCGTACCCCATCAAATACGCCGAAAAATGGGCAAAAGCAGAGCAAGACAGATCGTTCTTGGAAAGAACACAGTAAGACCGGAACGGGGAAGTCTGCCACATCTCATGACCTTGGAATCATGGGGCAAGCGCTTGCGGATGCTTGGCAAAAAAAGAAATAAACAGTTTCAAACATTTTTCCGCAAGTATGGGCTGTTCTTCAGCGCGTTGCACCTGTTATTGCTTTCAATATGGGATGCAATGCGCTGACGTATAAAAGGAGAGCCTTCTATTTTTCACGAAAGGATCTTTCAAAAGAGCGTTTCGCCGAAATAATTTCTCGGACGGACATCGTAGCAAAAGCATATTTTCGTGAGTTACATGGGAGAGGATATGGATGTTATTCCCTTGCTTCCGGTATTATTCGTAATCCTGTGTTGCGCTTTGCTCGTAAAATTTTTTTGTCCGCGGGTGTCACACTCCGCCTTGCTCCCTTTTGTGATAGTGTGTTTTTTTGTGACTGTGCCCGCCTTGACGCTTGTTCGGCACGACATTGTGCTCCCTTTAAAAACGCGTGATAGTGCACTGCAAGGCCCCATAAAAACTCATTTCATAAAGAATTTTCAAGATTTTCAAAAAAAACACTTTTCATCTCAACACAATTTATACAAAACATTGCAAAATGGACAAAGTCCCCTCGCCTTTGTGATAGCATGCTCTGACTCCCGTGTGGATCCGGCCATCGTTATGGACAGTTTGCCGGGAGAAATTTTTGTTGTGCGCAATGTGGCTAACATCGTACCGCCTTATGCGCCACATACCAATAATCATGGTGTGAGTGCCGCCTTGGAATATGCGGTACGTTATTTAAAAATACCGCATATTATTGTTATGGGACATGCAAGTTGCGGTGGTATACACGCCTTGGCCACATCAAGTGAGCACACTCCTCCCAACGAATTTATCACACAGTGGGTACACATACTTGATAAGGCCAAAACCGTTGCCGACACAGCCCTATCACAAATCAATACAGCCGAAAATGATAAAGACCGTTTGCGTGTATATGAACAATGGGGTGTTCGCGTATCTTTGGAAAATCTTTTGACCTTCCCTTGGGTCAAGGAGGCTGTCGACAATGGCACGCTCCATATACATGGGTGGTACTTTGATCTCCACACAGGGGCGCTCTTCGAATTTGACAGCACAGCAAATGCCTTTATCCCCTTGATAAACAGTGCGCTTGACAGTGTACAATAACACCATAGCCTAAAAAAATGCACATACCTCCAATTCTTACAGAACTTATCCTTATTTTTCTTATTTCCATTGTTGTCAACACCTTATGCTCACGCTTGCGTTTGCCGACCACAGTGGGCTTTTTATTGACAGGCGTGTTGTGCGGACCGTCCTTGCTTGGCATTGTCCACGACAAACACTCCATTGATGTCCTTTCTGAAATGGGTGTCGCACTTTTGCTTTTTACCATTGGTCTTGAGCTTTCGGGCGATGCTTTGTCGCATCTTAAAAAACCTGTGTTTCTGGGTGGAAGCCTTCAACTCAGCCTCACCATTCTCACTTTTATACTGCTGATGGTTTTTGTGAGAGGCAAAACACTTGCTTTTGGCATATTTGTTGGCTGCATTGTCACTCTTTCTTCTTCGGCCATTGTTTTGCGCCTTTTACAGGAAAAGGGTATGACGAGCACGCCGGCGGGCAAACTCAGCCTTGCCATCTTGGTTTTTCAGGATATTATGGTTGCCCCTATGATGTTGGCTGTTCCGATATTGGCTGGCACCATGCACCTTTCCGGAACTGAAGCTTTGTTGGCTACGGTCAAAGTTGTTCTTGTTATGAGTGCTGTCTTTCTTTTCGCACATTTTGGACTCAACACCCTTATGACAGCGGTGGTACGCACACGTGTTCGAGAACTTCTTCTGCTGACCACGTTAGGCTTGTGTATGGGGCTTGCGCTCTTGACGGCATGGCTTGGCCTTTCTCTCTCTCTGGGGGCTTTTTTGGCAGGCCTTTTTTTGGCACGCTCTGAGTATAGTATGAGTGTTGTTGCAGGGGTTTTACCTTACCGCGATGTTTTTATGAGTATTTTCTTCATTTCTGTGGGAATGCTCCTTAACGTTGATCATTTATTTCATAACTTTACCTATATAATGGCAGGCACTGTTATTTTTATTGTCGTGAAGGCATTGCTCATATTGCCCGCCGTACTTATGCAAAAATATCCCTTAAAAACGGCTATTGTTGTGGCACTAACCTTGGCGCAGGTGGGCGAATTTGCCTTTGTGCTTGCGGGCACAGGTATGGACATGGGACTTTTAGACAATACTGCCTATCAGAATTTTTTGGCAATTAGCATACTTACGATGATGTGTACTCCGGCACTTATGGCGGCTGCACCGTATTTGGCAAATGTATGTTCCCAAAAGCAGAGCACTCAAGGCGAGAATGAGCACGAAGAAGGTGCCATAAGTACACTACAAAACCACCTTATTATTGTGGGTTTTGGCATTAGCGGGCAACATCTTGCTACTGTTGCAAAACAATGTGGTGTTCCTTATGAAATTTTAGAAATGAACCCTGATACTGTGAGTCGTTTTCGTGAAACTGAGCCCATTCACTATGGCGATGCTTCACAACCGGCTGTCCTTGAGCATTTGGGCATTAAGAAGGCAAAAGTGCTCGCCATTGTTATTTCTGACCCTACTGCAGTGCAAACAGCTGTTATTGAGGCTAGAAACCTGAATCCACACATGCGTATTGTGGCGCGTACCCGCTTTTTAACACAAGTCAAGCAGCTCTACGCACTTGGGGCTTCGGATGTGGTGGCAGAGGAATTTGAAACATCCATTGAAGTATTTTCGTGTGTTCTCAATCAATATATGGTACCGAAACAAGACATTGAAGCCTTTACACTGGCTGTACGTCGAGAAAATTATGCCATGCTGCGTACACGCACAGAGCAAACGGGCTCTCTTGATGATATTGTAGAACACTTGCCCAATGTGGGCACACAGTCCATTCGCTTGGAACCATTGGCGCCTTTATGCGGAAAAAGTCTGCATGAATCTGCTTTACGTCGCACACATGGCATTACTGTTATAGCCATGAGTCGCAAGGGGGCTGTCATGGTCTCTCCAGATGCCGATGCTATTTTTCAAGAGAATGATATTATTTATGTTTTTGGGGAACATGAGCGCCTTGCCAAAGCAGCAACGCTTTTTCGGCCGGTCATTCAAGCCGATGCACACATAGACCCTCTGAACGATTATTCCGTATAGTCCAGCGTTATGGAGAGTATTTTGTTACAAAATAATGGCATTGAAGATATAGGCAAACGATTTGCCGCAGGATTTCAACGTTTCCAACATCATTGGTTTTGCAAAGAGCATAATATTTATGAGGACCTTCAGAATGGACAAAAGCCCTTGGCCTTGGTTATTGCCTGTTCGGATTCCCGTGCTGATCCTGCTTTGTTGACGGATAGTCATCCTGGTGAACTTTTTGTCGTGCGCAATGTGGCCAATCTTGTGCCTCCTTATGCGCCGGATAAAAACTTTCACGGGGTCAGTGCTGCTTTAGAATATGCTATTCGCCATCTCAAATTACAGCATATCATTATTATGGGGCATGCCAATTGTGGTGGAATTCAGAAATTACTTGAAGAGCCGGATCCTGTGAACACTCACAAAGATGAGTTTATCAGTATTTGGATGCAGGTATTGCGCAGAGCCAAGGAAGTTGTGGATGCGTATATGCCGCAGGCAACAAAAGAAGAGCGGTTACGTGCCTATGAGCAATGGGGTATCCGCGTGTCCATGGAAAATCTGCTCACTTTTCCATGGATTCGTAATGCTGTAGAGGACGGTTCTTTATTCATTCATGGCTGGTACTTTGATTTGCACAGGGGTACCTTGTTGCGCCTTGATGAGGAGCATGATGTTTTTGTACCGATGGTGGAAAGGTGCGCTGAAACACCGTGATATTTGTGCGCCATACCCTGAGAGAACTTTGGAAAGAAAAAAAGTGTGTTTTCTAATACCTTGTCACAGCATTCTCATCTCATTTTTTTGTGGGGGAGGAAGGGG
>CAYJPE010000135.1:0-7606 GCA_964371965.1 uncultured Desulfovibrionaceae bacterium | reverse complement strand
AAAAGATTCACCCTAAAGGGCACACGCCCCTTCCCCCCTCAAACTCCCCCCATCCTCTCAAAACGCTTTAACTCTTCCTTTTTTTGGCAAAGTAAAAGAAAACTCCCCAATCACGAAACAAAAAAATCCCTCCTGACACGTGTTTGATAGGCGGCTTCTGAGGTGAGAGAGGTGAGAGAGAGACGAGTTTTTGTGAGGTGGTTTTTGAGGAGCGAGAGGAGGAGATTTTTTGAGTGGGAACGAAGGAAGAGTGTGGGTAGGGGTCATTTTTGTCCCCCTTCCTTTTCCTTTGTTTTTTTTGTCATGTTTTTTTTGAGTCGAGTTTTTTGAGTGAGGGAGTGTTGAGGTCAAGGGAGTAAAAAAAACAAAATGTGCTTTTTTGGGCGTTCGAGGAGATTTGGGATTTTTTTCCCTCGGGAGGCAAAAGTTTTTTTCCTGCGTAAGCGTACTTTAGTACGTGCGCATAAGGAAAAAAAGTTTTAACGAAGCGAGGGGGAAAAAGCTAAATCTGCGAAGAACGCCCAAAAGGCCAACGAACACACTTCATCATGCACACCACATCACAAAACATCACAAAACATCACAAAACAAAACACCACACCACGACGCGTACGCTACTTGACGGCTTGCGGAAAAAACACAACGACCACCGTCAAGGGAAGAAAATAAAAAAGACATACTTTCATACAAAAAACACGCGTCTCATCCTTCACTGGCGTTTTTTGTATGAAATACCGATGACCTCCAAACCCAAGTACGGTAACGAGGATAAGGGCAGAAACGAGAAGATTTATGGAAAGCAATGTATCGAGCCTACGCCAAAATGTGTAAAAAGGAAGCCTGAACATGGCCGAACCGTCATCACCGGATACCCAGTGCGGCATACACAAATAAGCTGCACCCAAGGGACATACGCAAAAATAAAAAAGCCGCTTGAATACTGTGACCGTTTTTTCCCTTAATGCCTCCCCCTTAAAATAATATTTATAGATGCCGTAACCTGTGAGGACAGACAAAATCATGTAAGAAAAAAATGCGCTGAATGTAATGATGTCGGATAATCGAGACCATACTTGATGCATATTAAATGTGAGCATAACGTTCTCTTTGTGGTGTTTATTATGATGTAAATGGTTGGTATTTTTTGCTGCTACACGCACACGACAGCGCCTAAAACTCCGGCGGCATTGCGAGCATTTCGGCATAAGTAAATACAGGCCCATCCGTACACATAAAGTGCGCCCCCACTTTACAGTGCCCACACTTACCTACACCACAACGCATATGCGTTTCAAGCGCCGTGTAGATGTCGGTGGGCGCCATGCCAAGCGCCATAAGATCCTTGGCAACAGCCTTGATACGACGCGCAGATGCACACACTATGGCACTTGTTTGCGCAAGGTCAAGCCCAAGCGTGGGAAGTAAGTCATTCATATACCCCACATGCGCATCCACCGCATCGGTAGGCTTGGCAAGCGCATAAAGCACACGCACACCGGGCACCTGTGCCCACGCTTTCAAATCCTCCTTAAGCATAAGCTCCTCATAGGTGAGGGCACTGGCAAGAATGACAATGTCGCCAAAGTCATGCTTATTTTCGATGGCACGCAAAAGAGGCGAACGCACAGGCGCATAACCCACACCGGAACCCGCCACAATAATGTTGCGCCCCTTAAATGCCGCATAAGGAAAAGGCTGCCCATAAGGGCCGCGCACGCCAAGCATATCACCCACGCGCTTCTGAAATAAAGACGCCGTCACCTTGCCCGCTTTTTTTATGTAAAAAACCAAATTGTCGTCGGTACTATCGCTAAAAGGCACAGAAATTGCCACCTCACCCACCCCAAAATCACTTATCATATAAAACTGACCACGCAATGCAGGCTTGCCAAGACAACGCCCGTGCAAAGGCCGCAACGTAAATCGCCGTATGGTGGCAGCCTCATCGTATATCTCTATGATTTCAGCAACGTCCGGCACGTAAAGCTGCGGGTCAAAGGCGCGCGCATGACGCACAAAGGGAACGGGCGCCTCGACTGCCGCGTGCTCAGGCACTTCGGGCGCATACTCACGCATGAGCTGCTCCGCCACATGCACCATATTTATGGAGGCAGGACACACGGCAATACAACGCCCACAACCCGTACACCCCTTACGTCCAAAGCGCTTTTCTATATAAACGAGCTTATCGTACAAGCGATAACGCACGGCGGCGGTAAAAGAACGAGGATTGTGCCAGCCCGCATTGCGCGTAAAGCCCTCCGATTGGCACGAATCCCAATGGCGCACACGCAGGCCGCCGGTGCGCTCTTTGTGGTCTGCATGGCCTTGTGCGGGGTAAATTTCTTCGTCTGTGGTAAAGCATGTACACGTGGGGCACACGCGCGTACAGCCGGTACACGCTATGCAATGCGGAGCTATGTCTTCCCACAAAGGATGGTTAAAGCCCTTGCGAAAGGCTTGTGGCAATGTGCGAAAGTCTGTTGTAGGCGCCCATCGTTCCAGCGTTTCCTGAAGGATGGTTGCCACCCGTGTGCGGCCTTCTTGCGCAAGGTCAGCGTGTAAGAGCGGCGCGGCGAGGGTGAGGAGCCATTGCCCCTTGGCTGAATGACTTTGGAGCCAGTAGCCGTGGCGGGCGCTGTCGGGTGTCATTTGCACATCGCTGCCATGCGCGGCATGTGTGTCGCTTGCGTACACGTGAGGCCCCGTAAGGCCATTGTTTGCGGTGCAAAAGCAGTGTTTTCCCGCTTGTGTACAATCAATACTCACCACAAAAAGGCGACGATGGCGGGCGGCGCAAAACATGTCGGTGTATTCGCTTTCGTAGAAAAAATGTGTGTAGGCA
This sequence comes from uncultured Desulfovibrionaceae bacterium, assembly GCA_964371965.1. GTDB lineage: Bacteria > Desulfobacterota > Desulfovibrionia > Desulfovibrionales > Desulfovibrionaceae > CAYJAD01. The sequence continues at coordinate 4,761 of CAYJPE010000135.1, read as the reverse complement.
AGGCCATAAGCATCGCAAGGGCGCACACCCACAAGCAGGACATCGTGCCGCTGCTGCTTTTGGGCGCTGTGTACAGAAATGTGTTCCCCTATTTCCCAGCGGAAAAGCGCTTCTCGTTCGGCAAAAATGAAGGCTTTTGGCGACATGACGGTGTGGATATATTGTTCCGGCATGAGCATGGCATGGGGGGAATGTGTGTCGTGACGCAAAAAATGTGCGTCTTCACTCGTGCCTTGAACGGTGTAAACGTGCATGTGCTCTTCCCAAAGGTCGATAACCTGTGAGAAGGCATCTTTGTGTAAGAAAAACATGGCGTACCTCTCATTTTTTCTCGACGACTGTGACACAGCGCCTAGGGAAACACCGATACAGTATTTTATTATTATTTTATTTTTTTTCTTGAGGGAAGGAGAAATGCCTCGCCAAAGATCGCACGTCTTCAACAGACCGCACGTCTTCAACAGTCTGTTGAAAAAGTCCATTCTAGGCAGGCTGTTCAAAAATGGCGAGATGCGAGGAAGCGAAAAAAGTCAAGGTGCGCAGTGTATTGGGCATACATAAGCAGTTTGACTTTTTATCGCTGACGACGCAGATTGCCGTTTTTCAACAGCCTGTCAACAGCCTGTTCACACCAAGCACCGACGCCACGCGTTTTACGTACATTCCGCCGCTGCATAGTGCCTCCCGTCATACCACAAAAAGAAAAAAAATACACAAAAAAAATACACTTGCACCTTTTTGAGAAAATGCCTAGAATGTAGAATTCGCAAGTGAGAATTTTGCGGTATTTTTACATCATATTTTTGGAGGCATCATGCTATTTGAATCCGTTGCTTTTGCCATGGGTACAGCGCCACAGGGCGCCACCGGCGGTGCGGGAGACTATCTCCACTTTATCCCCCTTGTACTTATGCTCGTTATTTTTTGGTTTTTTCTTATCCGCCCACAAAAGAAACGCGCCAAAGAACATAAGGACATGCTGGAAAGCTTAAAACGCGGCGACCGTGTCATCACTTCCGGTGGCATGATTGGTCGCATTTTGGAAATCGACGCCGACACCGTTCTGCTTGAATGTGGTGAGTCCAAGGTGCGTCTTACACGCGGCGCTGTGGGGGGCATGTACAATCCGACCGGGAAAGACTCGGGCAAAAGTGCCGGCAAGGACGCTGAGCAAGGCGCAGGCAAGGTCAGCACAGAAAAGAAATCCGGCTGAGGCGTATAGTCCGCTCATGTAGTGAGTCGTCTCAACAACACAAGGCTTATCAGCCCGTTGAAAAAGTGCAATCTGCGGCGTCAGCGATAAAAAGTCAAACCGCTTATGTATGTCTAATACACTGCGCGCCTTGACTTTTTTCACTGTGCCTCGCACAGTACAAGCGCTTCCTTGCATCTCACACTTTTTGAACAGACTGTCAAAAATGGAGTTTTTCAACAGCCTGTTATTGGTATCTGGTCGTACACAACAGTGTGCGGCCACATGCTTTTTGGGAAAATCCCTTCATCTTTTATTCCTTACGGGGAAGGTAGCATTCATGGCATTGTATCGTTGGCGTATGGCCCTGGCAGTGTTGGTTTTTGCGGCAAGCCTCATCTATGTTTTGCCCAGCATACCCTTTGTTCAACAGTCATTTTTGGGAAAAATCCTGCCCGATGCCCATATAAACCTTGGGCTTGACCTCAAAGGGGGCATACACCTCACCCTTGAGGTGGAAGTGGAAAAGGCCGTCACCAATGCGCTCGCACAGCTTGGTCAAGACATCCGCGTCGATGCGCAAGACGAAGACTTAAGCATTCTTCGCCCCCGTATGATAAATGCCGACACGCTGGAATTTATCCTCTTGCGTGCAGAGCATCAAGAACGCCTGCAAAACTTCTTGGCAGAGAGCTATGCCTCCGTGGAGATTGTCGATACAAAAACACTGGACAGCGGACAGCTCCAATACTCCGTCCGACTCAAACCCTCGTCGCGCGCTCTTACCGAAGATATGGCACAAGAGCAAGCTTTGCGCACCATCCGTAACCGCATAGACCAGTTTGGCGTGGCAGAACCGGACATCCGCAAGCAAGCAGACCACCGCATCCAAATTCAACTGCCGGGCATCTCCGACCCGCGCCGCGCCGTGCAACTTATCGGACAAACTGCCCACTTGGAATTTCACATTGTGCGCGACGACATTGACGCCACACGCACCGTCTTGCCTCCTGATGTCATAGCCCTGCCCTTCATGCAGAAGAGCAGCGTACTCAATGCTCCCGAACAGCGCATTATCCTCGAAAAAGATGCCGTCCTCACAGGCGAAGACGTCGCCGATGCGCGTCCTGGTTTTGACCAAACAAATCAAGCCTATGTTCTGCTCAACTTCAACGGACGCGGCGCCACGGTTTTTGAGCGCCTCACCGGAGAAAATGTGGGCAAGCGCATGGCCATCGTGCTCGACGGCAAAGTATATTCTGCACCCAATATCAACGAGCGCATACCCGGCGGGCGCGCCAGCATTAGCGGCAACTTTACGACAGAAGAAGCGCAGGACTTGGCGCTTGTTTTGCGTGCAGGTTCCTTACCTGCGCCGGTCGTCATCTTGGAAGAACGCACCGTTGGCCCCTCCCTCGGGCAAGAATCCATCGACAGCGGCATTTTGGCTGCCACCGTGGGGGCGTGTGCCGTGGTCATCTTCATGGCTATTTACTACGGTATGAGCGGCCTTGTGGCCAATGGCATGCTGATCTTTACCATGACCATGGTGTTGGCGGGCATGGCAGCCTTTGGCGCCACACTCACCTTGCCGGGCATTGCCGGTATAGTGCTCACCATCGGCATGGCTGTAGACGCAAATGTCCTTATTTATGAACGTATTCGAGAAGAATTACGCAAAGGGCTCACGTCACTTGCGGCGGTCAATGCGGGCTTTGAGCGGGCATCTTTATCCATCATCGACTCCAACTTAACCACCATCATTGCCACCATAGTGTTGTATCAATTTGGCACAGGGCCTGTGCGAGGTTTTGCCGTCACCCTTTCCTTGGGCATTGTGGCCTCCATGTTTACCGCTATTTTTGTTTCCCGTGGCATTTTTGAAGCATGGGCGCGCAAAGTGGGCGCCAAGGGCATAAGCATCTAACAGGCTAAGGAGCACATATCATGGGTTTTGCCTTTATTAAAAACGATACCAATATAGATTTCATCGGTAAGCGCAACATAGCCTACGTGGCGTCCTTGGTGCTCATTGCCGTAGGCATAGGCTATATGCTCTTGTCCGGTGGCCCCAAGCTGGGCATAGACTTCGCCGGCGGCGTGGTAGTGCAAGTGCGCTTTGAGACACCTGTAGACGATAATGTTCTTAAAAAAAGTATGGATGCAAGCGAGCTTCCCGGCCTCTCCACACAACGTTTCGGCAATGAGGGCACAAGCTATCTTTTGCGCTTTTCCACTGTCATGGGAGATGCCATGGTCTTGCGGGCGCAAGTGGAACAAGCTCTTGCCACTCATTTTCCCAAGAATGCCGCCATCATTGAACGCCTTGAGCAAGTGGGGCCAAAGGTCGGCAGTGATCTTACGAACAAAGCCCTCGAAGCCATGTACTATTCCGTTTTGCTCATCGCCGTCTATATTTCCGGACGTTTTGAACAGCGCTGGATGGTGGGCGCGCTCATGGCTACCGTCCTTTGGGGCGGCATGTACGGCATGGGCTACACAGGCCTTGGCATGGGCTGGCTTGTGCTCGTTGCCCTCGGCTTGACCGTACTCATTTGCTGGAAATTACGCCTTAACTTTGCCCTTGGGGCCATCGTCGGCCTTCTGCACGACGTGACAATAACGCTCGGCATACTGGCACTCTTGGGACGAGAAATCGACCTCAACGTGGTGGCTGCGCTCCTCACACTTGTGGGATATTCACTCAACGATACCATCATCGTCTATGACCGTGTACGCGAGAATCTGCGCACCATGCAAGATAAAGAGCTGAATGTCATCATCAACACCAGTGTCAACCAAACGCTCAGCCGCACTTTGCTCACCAGCGGCACCACCTTTGCAGCCACACTCGCGCTCTTTGTCTTGGGTGGCGGTGTCATATACGACTTTGCACTCACCATGATGTTGGGCGTTATCATCGGCACATTCTCGTCTGTCTACGTGTCTTCAGCCATACTTTTGGCACTTGGTTCCACCGCTGACTATACACCGCGCGAGGAAGAGCCCATAGAGGAGCCCGGAGAACACGGTATCGTCTAGCAGGCTGTTGAAAAAGTGCAATTTGACAGTCCCTAGTAGCGTGTTTTTTGAAAAGCATGTGGGGGGAAACTTTTTTTGGGAAAAAAAAGTTGCCCCCCACACCATCGCTGCTCTCGATGCCCGTACGCCTCGTCCCTCGGCTACGGTCACGCCTGCGGCGCCATTCGGTCGGCCCCTTCAAAAAAACCAATAGGTTCGCGTGTATGCCGAAGTTTTTTTTAGTTGGGCAAGAAGGAAGTATTGTGTGGCGCATGGCAACATGTAGAGAATGCAGTCAGAGCTTTTAGGGAAACGCTGATTTAATGCCTTTTTGCCCTTTTACTGCGTTAGACTCATTTCGTGAAACCCTTATATATGTCTAATATACCGCGGGCTTCCCAAAATTCGTCTTCCTTGTCAAAGAACAAAAATTCGATTAAATCAGCGTTTCCTTAGAGTAGACAAGTCACGAGCAGGCTATTGAAAAAGTGCCATCTACGGCGTCAGAGAAAAAAAGTAAACAACTTATGTATATCTATATACACGGC
>CAYJPE010000134.1:0-7624 GCA_964371965.1 uncultured Desulfovibrionaceae bacterium | reverse complement strand
CTAGTAGCGTGTATTGTCTAAATGTGTGTTTTTAAAAGCATGTGGGGGAAGGGGATTTTTCCCCTTTAGGAAGGGACAGGTACCAAAACCCAAAAGGTTCCCCTTCCCCCCCTCAAACTCCCCCCATCCCCGCAACACGCTTTAATTACTCCTTCTTTCAATAAAGTAAAAAGAGAAATCCTCAATCGCTAAGAAAGGAGAAGCCCAGTTCTGAAATCATTTTACAGTAAGTTTTATATATATTTTGTTGAATCCGTGCTTCCTTCGCGACAGCCCCAAGGGCTGCTACATGGTATGAAATGACCTTTTTTGCAAACACAAACAATCTTCCATATAGCCAAAAACTCTTTCCAGCACTCTTCTCAAAAAAACACGCACGGAAAAAATAAATATATATTTACATATAAAACAATTTGAAAAAATGCGCATACTGTTCAAAAAATTCTACTAATATATAATTTGAAAAATACATAATCTCGCATAATGTACTGATAAAATTTATAAAAAATAAATTGAAAAGAAAACTACTAAAATCCAATCAAATTTTTTTTACCAAAGACTTGCCAAAAAGAATAGCCTAAGGTATAAGGGGGCTGGTGAGTACTGTTACTTCACACACAACATTTATAATGCGCACAAGGAATAATATATGAAGAAAGTTGTAACCCTCTTATTAACGGCAGGCATGCTTATGAGTACCACAATACACGCATACGCCATTGACTTCAAAGCGAAAGGCCAGTGGATTATGAGTTTTGATTACGGCGAAGGCATGTCAGGATACAGCAAAACGCGCAGTGGCGGCAACATGTACGGTTCAGGATATGGCAATCCCAGCGAAGATACCTTTGAGGCGCGTCAAAGGGTGCGCCTACAGCTCCAAGCCATCGCCTCCGAAACACTTTCGGGCACGGTATATTTTGAGATTGGCGAGAGCATTTGGGGCAATGCCGGCAGTGGCGGCGCCCTTGGAGCAGATGAGGCCATCATAGAACTCAAACACGCCTATATTGACTGGGTCGTACCGGAAACAGCACTAAAAATACGCATGGGTATTCAAAGCATAGGTTTACCCTCTTTTCCCGCAGGCACGGGGGGGACGCAAGTATTTTACGATGATGTGGCAGGCATAATTTTGTCCAATCGCTTTTCGGATATGATCAGCCTCACAGCTTTTTGGGCACGCCCTTATAATGATAACTTTAACAATGTGGACAATGCCAACCTAGGCATATCGGACAACATGTTAGACAATCTCGATATATTTGGCCTGCTCCTGCCCGTGACATTTGATGGCATAAAAATGACTCCGTGGATGACTTATGCCGCTGTTGGCAAAAACTTTGCGAGAGACTGGACAGCGAGCGATGCAGACAATATGGGCAATGCTTTTACCAATGTCTATACGGGGCTCTTTCCCATGGGTACGGCGGAAAAATCCATAACAAGCTTTACCCGTCCAGACAACAATCTTAACTCCTATGGTTCTGTCTTCCATGTGGGTTTTACGGGAGAAGTGACACTCTGGGATCCTGTGCGCCTCGCATGGGATTTTAACTATGGCGATGCGCAATATGGCGTTGATTATTTACAGCGTCAAGGTTTCTTTGGGAGCCTTTTGGCAGAATATAAGATGTTTTGGGGCACACCCGGCATCTATGGCTGGTACAGCACGGGTGACGACGGCAACCTCAAAAATGGTTCTGAACGCATGCCCACCATGGACACCGGCGGTGGCGACATCAATTTTTCCCATTTTGGCAGTTCCGGTAACCCCTATATTGCGCGAGCAAACGTTATCGGCAATACCCTCATTGGCACATGGGGTATTGGGGCTCGTGTACGTGACTTCAGTTTTGTGGAGGATCTTTCGCACACATTTCGCGTCAATTATATGAGCGGCACAAATAGCACAAAAATGGCGCGCTATATGCGTGGAGCCGTACCACCCCCGGCCAATATGAGTGATACATTTTCGCCTTCAGCAAATCCAGAAGCCGCTTTTGACACTCCGGCCGGCATATATATGACCACCAAGGACTCTGCCCTTGAGCTTGGCTTTACAACTGAATATCAAGTATATGAAAACTTACAAATCATGGTGGACGCAGGCTATATGGCCTTATGGATGAATCAAGACAGTTCTGTGTGGGCTAATGCCTTCAGCGCCACAGATGCATGGAATGTGAACGCGAGCTTTGTATACAGTTTTTAGAAGCTACCTTCAACAGGTTTTTTCTGGGTTTCGCTTGTGCGGAGCAAGCGAAACCCGCACACTCTCACAGGCTGTTCAAAAAAACGCAAAACGAGGAGGCGAAAAAATCAATATGCACAGTGTATGGGGCATACATAAGCAGTGTGAGTTTGTATTGTCGCTCCGCCGGGGACAATGCGGATTGCCATTGTTCACAGCCTATCAGGTGGTAATTTTCTCCCGTAATGTCTCACCACTCAAACGCTGTAAGGTCACAATACGCCGCATATAACAACATGTGCCCACAAAGAGCCCCACAATAAAGGCAAACCAATAACCTTCCGGCCCCCATGTGTCACCTACAGCAGGGCCAAGTAAGTCTGTGCGGCTCAGCACAAAGCCCAACGGAAAACCCACAACCCAATACGCCACAAAGCACACATAGGAAATAATTCGCGTATCATTATATCCGCGCAATATGCCTATGCCCACAACCTGTAGCGTATCTACCAGCTGGAAAGCTGCGGCAAACACAAGTAACGTGGTGGCAAGACTCATGACTTGTGGGTCTTGCGTATACAACAAGGCCACTTCATCACGAAAAAAAATCAGCGCCAAGGATGCCAATGTCGAGCAAAAAACCCCTAAACACAATGCTGTCCATGCCGTTATTCTGGCATGTGTCCATTGTCCCGCTCCAAGGCAATAGCCCACACGTATGGCAGCGGTCATACTAATTGAAAGAGGTAAAATAAACAGCATGCTCGTAACATTGAGCGCCACCTGATGCCCCGCCACAACAATGGTTCCGAGGGGTGCCAACACGAGCGCCGCTGCAGAAAAAAGTGTCAATTCAAAGAGCATAGCAAGAGCACTTGGCAAACCAATGCGCATAATGCGCTTCACAATGATCCAATCAATACCCTCTCGAAGCAAGGGCAAAAAAAGCGATGCTTTACCAATGCTTCGACGCCGCATATCATAACGTCCATAAAAAACCATGCACAGTGCCATAAAGTAAAAACACAAGGCAGTGGCAATACCACACCCCACTGCACCGAGAGCCGGCAAACCAAACACACCATAAATAAGTATATAGTTCAGAGGGATATTGAGCAGCAAGGCCACCAAGGAAATAACCATAGCAGGGCGCGTTCGAGAAAATCCTTCAAAAAAACTGCGGATATTTGCAAAAAGAAAAAATGCAGGCAAACCCCAAATAATAGCACGTAAATACCCGCCGGAAAGATCAGCCAGTGCTTGCTCCAAACCAAAAATATGCATTTTCCACGAAGCAAAATACACAAGCCCCATGAGCGGAGCGGACATAAGGATGGAACACCAAATTCCCTGACGCAGCATATGTGGCGTCTGTGCACCCTTTCCTTCGCCCACAAGTTGTGCGGAAAGGGGGGTGAGCGCAATCAGTATACCTATTCCAAAAAGAGATATGGGATGCCACAAAGACGATGCCACCGCCACAGCAGCCATATCTATGGTACTGGCCTGACCTGTCATCACTGTATCCACAAAGGACATCCCCATGCTGGAAAGCTGTGCTACATAAATGGGCATGCCGAGGCGAAAAATACGCTTTGCCTCACGCGAAGAAAAAAATGACGTTAAAATATGTGTCATTACACGTCCTCACATCCTGAACAACCACACACTATGACAGTTGCTCTTTTTTGCGCATGCGCGTCTTACATTTTTGTTGACGCAACTACGCTTTATATTCAAAAAAACGGAGCTTAACATTACTCTCACATGAAGGAAGTGCTCATTTAATCGAGTTTTTGTTCTTTACAGGGAAGGTGAACTTCGAGAAGTACATTGTATATAGCGGCATATACAAGTGTTTCGCGAGGTGATCCTGACACAGGAAAAGGGCAAAAAGGCATTAAGTCAGTGTTTCCTTTATATTGTATTCGAAATATGCTAGGGGCTGTCTCTCAATAAATTCTTGCGCGTTTTGCCCCTGCTCCGAAGGCGTCAAACGGTGTTTTTTGCTCAAGTTACGTATGTTTGTATACGCGCCTTTCACAAAAAAACTCGTTTTCCTTGGCAAAAACACAAAATCTCTTTATCTAGAAACAGCCCCTAGTACCTTGTATACTCTAAAAGCTCTGATTGCACTGTCTACATGTTGCCATGCTCCACAAAATCTTTCCTTCTTTCCAAAGTAAAAAAACTTCGGCATACATGCGAACTTATTGGTTTTTTTGAAGGGGCCGACCGAATGGCGCCGTAGGCGTAGCCGTTACACGAGGAACGAGTGTTACGGATATCGAGAGCAGCGATGGTGTGAGGGGAAAGCTTTTTTTTCCTAAAAAAAGTTTCCCCCTAAAGAGCAGACGCCCCCCACATGCTTTTCAAAAACACGCTACTCGGCGCTATCGTCAAATGCGCCTAAGCCAAGAGAATCTTCAAAATAAATAATACAGCTAACACATAGGTGACCAGTGAAAGCTCTTTGGCCTTACCGGCACATAGTGACAAGAACACATAGCTGATCATGCCCCACATAATTCCATTACTGATACTGAGCGTTGCGGGAATTATAATCACTATAAGACAGGCGGGTATGGCCACAACAAGATTACCAAAATCCATATTCCGTACAGGAATAGCCATATACAAACCCACAACAATAAGAGCAGCTGCTGTCGCCTGAGTCGGCACTACAAGAAAAAGGGGTGAGAATAAGAGAGAAACAAGAAATAATATGGCCACCACCAAGGCTGTTAAACCTGTTCTTCCACCTTCAAGCACGCCATTGGCACTTTCTATATAGCTTGTAACAGTGGACGTGCCCAGTATGGCACCCACGGTTGTACCCATGGCATCGGCCACAAAAGCACCTTTCGCATTAGGCAAATTGCCCTGATCATCCACAATGTTTGCTCGTGATCCCACGGCCAACAAGGTACCTAAGGTATCAAAAATATCAACAAACAAAAAGGTGAACACAACAACAAGCATATCAATTGTAAGGATATTTTGCCATTCAAAGGCAAAGAATGTGGGCGCAAGACTGGGAATAACGAGAAAGTCTTGTGCTTTAAAAATATTCACATCAGTGACGGCCAGCGGAACACCAAGTAAGGTTGCCATCAAAATACCATAGAGCAACGCACCGCGCACTTTAAAAAAAGAGAGAAGCATCATGAGCAAAAAACCGGCAAAAGTGACCATAACACCATTGGAGAGAAGGTTGCCAAATGACGGAAAGAAACTCTCGCTTGTTACAAGAATACCCGCATTTTTGAGGCCAATGAGAGCAATAAAAAGGCCAATACCCGCACCTATAGCTGCTTTAAGTACAGACGGAATGGATCGCATGAGCGCTTCACGCAAATTTGTCAATGTGAGAAAAAGAAAAACAAGTCCTTCTAAAAAGACTGCTGTCAAGGCAAACTGCCACGTATAGCCCATGCCAAGCACAACAGTATAGGCAAAAAAAGCATTTATACCCATACCAGAAGCCAAAGCGATGGGAAGGTTTGCCATAAAGGCCATGATTGCCGTAGCTATGGCTGCACTGAGAGCCGTGGCAGTAAAGACCGCCGCTGCATCCATACCCGCTTGCCCTAAAATTTGTGGATTTACGGCCAAAACATAGGACATGGTTATAAATGTGGTGATACCCGCCACCACTTCGATACGTATGCTCGAACCACGTTCCTGAATTTTAAAAATTCTCTCCAGCATGCTACACCCTTTCTCATCAATTTACAGACATTATGCGATTATTCCCATTCCAAAAATTATTTACATCAAATAAAGTTACTAAACATTCAAGTTACATGACAAAAGAGCATGATGTCAAGGTTTTTATATTCGTATATACATCTTGCAAAGTGTCATATTTTTTTAAGCACCATTTAAAAAAGTGTGTTATACACGGAAAAGAGAGAGGAAAAATGGAAATAGAGAGTTCTAAACACACTATTTACAACATACATGAGGGAAACATATGCGTATACTTATTTTAGGCGGTACGGGTTTTTTAGGCAGGCACATAGCGCACACATTTTTCAAAGAAGGACATTCAGTCACCAGCACATCCCGTCATAAAACAGCATTGAAAACACGAGAAGTCCCCTTGGAGCAATGGAACGGAAGCGATGCCATAGCACTCACACCTCTTTTGAAAAAAGCAGATGTGGTGATCAACTTGTTGGGGGAAAACATTGGCAAAGGGCGTTGGACAAAAGTTCGCAAGCAAAACATCTTGCAAAGCCGAATTCACGCAAGCAATGCGCTTGTGACCGCCCTTAAAACTTTATCTGTCACCAAACAGCCCCAGCCACACACGCTCATTCAGGCCTCCGCTTGTGGTTATTATGGCTTGTGGGATAATATACACAGCGCGCCAACATGTACGGAAAACACGGCTCGTGGGCACGGTTTTTTAGCAGAGGTGTGTGAAACATGGGAAAAGACCGTTGAAAGCGTAGAATCATTGGGCACACGAACGTGCATTGTACGCCTTGCCCCCGTGCTTGGCCGCCACGTGGCATTTTCCCACGAAAACACGATGTCCCCGAAACACAAAACTCACAACAGTCCTCTCGCCGGCTTCTTAGCCTCTTTCACAAAGCCTTTCCGCTATTATGTAGGGGGTATTGTCGGTTCCGGACAGCAACCAGTGCCTTGGGTTCACATAGATGACGTGACGGCAGCACTGTTCTTTTTGGCAAATAACACACAGGCGCAAGGAATTTTTAATATATGCTCACCCACACCGGAAAGCCTACAGCGCTTCACACAATGGGTAGCACACTTTATGGGAAGGCCGGCATTTATTCCCATCCCTGCACCACTTATACGCCTTGCCCTTGGCGACATGGCGCACGAGCTCATTTTACATGGACAAAAAGCTGTGCCGCATGCCTTGCAGGAATTAGAGTTTTCGTTGAAATATCAAGATCTTGAATCAGCATTGCAAGATTGTCTTGCATCTGATACATAACAGAACGTTGATATAATAGCTTGATAAAAAACATTTAAGGGAGGACTCGATTTGTGAATAGACGCGCACTCTTTTCCTCCCTTATTACCTGCACGCTCTTTGCCCTTGCAAGTATTCTTGGTGCGCTGCTTCGGGTCATCATTCAAGAGCATTTCGTGGAGAGCGTGGGCGAACTTTTCATTGGTGTTTTTATGGTCAACTGCCTTGGGTGCTTTTTCTTTGGTTTTATATGGGCGGCTTTTGCCACCAAGGACTTGCGCATTGCACTGACGGGTTTTATGGGATCTTTCACGACATTTTCTACGCTTATGGCAGACAGCTTTGCTCTTCTGCAAAGTGCAGCCTTTGGAACATTTTTTTTCAATATGCTTGGTCAAGTATGTGCAGGACTCATTCTTTTGCGTTGCGGCATATATGTTGGGCAGCGCATACACAAAAGCCTACAATAACTTCCA
>CAYJPE010000133.1:0-7650 GCA_964371965.1 uncultured Desulfovibrionaceae bacterium | reverse complement strand
CGCTTTGAGCGGTTCATGTCTTTCAAGCCTCCGGCTTTGCCGGAGGTACTTGACTAAGGAAACGCTGATTAAATAGAATTTTTGTTCTCTAACAAGGAAAGCGAGTTTTGGGAAGCACGCGGTATATATAGACATATATAAGTGTTTCACAAAGCGAGCTTGACGTAGTTAGAGGGCAAAAAGGCATTTAATCAGTGTTTCCTTAAAGCGTTTTGAGGGGATGGGGGAGTTTGAGGGGGGAAGGGGAATCTTTTGGGTTTTGGCACCTGTCCCTTCCTAAGGGGAAAGATCCCCGTCCCCCTTCAAGAAAAATAATTACTCAGTGTTCTTTATATTTCTTTATACACCGCGTGCTTTTTAAAACTCACTATTTTCAGTTCGCTGAGAACCGTAAATTTGACTTTTTCAGCGGACTGTTCTAGGCTCCTCATTGCAGAGACCGTAATGCCTGTGACGGAGATTTTATGATAATTGATGATAATTCACGAAAATTCCTTGAAAAATCGCTCTTCAAAATTTTACGCATGCAAGGTTTTGACCTTGCTTTGTCCCCTGAAGAAGAGGTGGCTTTTCTGTATAACTGTGCGGAAAAAGACGCGGAAACCTTGACATTTTTTGATGTGGGCGCCAACACGGGAGCTTATGCGCAGGCCGTCTTGAACATTTTCCCCCAGCATACGCATGTGCATTGCTTTGAACCGGGCGCTGCAACATTTGCTCAGTTGTCACACACTATAAACGCTCTTCCTGAAGAATGCCGCGGGCGCGTGTTCTTGCACAATACGGCACTTGGCAAACTCGAAGGCACGCAAAAGCTCTATTATAATCACGAAGGCAGTGCTCTTGCCTCCTTGTATAAAAGACGCCTTGACCATTTCAATATATATTTTGACAAAAGTGAAGACGTGACCGTCACCACCCTTGAGCTACACTGTGCCGCCCATAACATAGAGCGCATTGACGTGCTCAAGCTTGATGTGGAAGGGAACGAGCTGGACGTCTTGCACGGTGCACAAGCCCTTTTTGACGCAGAACGCATAGGTCTTGTGCAATTTGAATTTGGCGGGTGCAACATGGATTCGCGCACCTATTTGCAAGATTTTTACTATTTCTTTCAGCAATACGGGTATTTTCTTTTCAGAATGTGCCCACATAAGAATCTTATACCCCTCTTCCCCTATGATGAATATTACGAAATCCCCATATTTCAAAATATTCTCGCATATAAGGGGACATTTTAGAAACAGCGCCTAGAAACACCTCCTATTTCGCCATAATTTTCCAACCTTGACAAAACACTTGCCTCTCCGCGTGTTTTAGCGTAGAGTTTCATATTTGAACATATGCTCACTCCATTGAGGAACCTATTATATACCAGAGGTATTCAGATGCAAAAAACAGAATTTATTTGGTTCGACGGCACCATGACCCCGTGGGATAAAGCACAAGTACACGTCCTTTCTCACGCCCTCCACTACGGGACTGGCGTTTTTGAAGGTATTCGCACCTACGCCTGTGAAGATGGCTCTTCTTCCATCTTTCGCCTTCCAGAACATGTGAAGCGTCTTTTTCACTCCATGAAGATTTTAGGGATTGATATTCCACACAGTCAAGAAACCATACTGAATGCCATCATCGAAACGCTGAAAGTCAACAAACTTCCGGAAGGGTATATTCGCCCTTTAAGCTTTGTTGGAGCCGGTGCCATGGGTATTCACCCACAAACCAATCCCATTCACACTATTATTGCCGTATGGCCGTGGGGTGCCTATCTTGGGGCTGAAGCGCTCGCCTCCGGTATCCGCATAAAAACATCCACGTTCACACGCCATCACGTCAATGTGATGATGACCAAGGCAAAGGCCTCAGGCAATTATGTCAACTCGGTTCTGGCAAAAATGGAAGCCGTGGCTGACGGTTATGACGAAGCCCTCATGCTCGACACCAACGGTTTTGTTTCTGAGGCTACAGGCGAAAATATTTTCATTGTACGCGATAATATTATCAAAACCACCCCACTCACCTCTATCTTGGGTGGCATAACCCGCGAATCCATTATAGAAGTGGCTCGCGAGCTTGGGTATACCGTTCTTGAGCAACAATTTACCCGCGATGAACTCTATATTGCGGACGAAGCCTTCTTTACCGGTACCGCTGCTGAACTCACACCCATTCGCGAAGTAGACAGACGCAGTATAGGTCAAGGCAAAGCGGGTCCTGTGGCCATGCACTTGCAAGAAGTGTTTTTCAATATTGTTAAAGGGAAAAATCCCAAGTACGAACAGTGGCTTACACGCTACTCACTGTAGATGTATTTTTTTGATAGGCTCTTCTTTTGTACTGCATGTATTGTATAATATGTGGTAGTGCGCTGTAGTCACATGATTGAAATATGGCGAGCAGCCATTGTTCCGTGCCGCACAAAGAATGCCGACAAAGGAGCCATCATCAAATGCCGGATACAAGGAAACACTGATTTTATCGTATGTTCTGCCTTATCATGACTGTTAAAAGACTTCAATCAGTGTTTCCCTGGGCACTGTTTCTGTATAAAAGAATTGTGTGTTTTTGCCAAGGCAAACGCGTTTTCTTCCGAAAGACGGGCATGCCAACATACGTAACCTGAGCAAAAATGTCGTTTGCCTTCTCAAGGCAGGCGCAAAAAGTAAAAATTAAGAGACAGCTCCCGGATTGTACCACGGTATCATTGCCCCCTTGAGGTGTGCATAATGTCCCTTTCCAAAGCCTGCAGGTCATGCCATGAAACAGACACAAAACCAACATACGTCCCTTGCCGCCCTGTATCGCCCGCAAAACTTTGCGCAAGTGGCAGGGCAACACATGGTCACAACAGTTCTTTCACGCGCTGCAGCGGAAGACAGCGTGGCGCCTGCCTATCTTTTGAGTGGCACCCGTGGCGTTGGTAAAACTACCATTGCGCGTATTTTTGCCAAAGCCCTCAATTGTCTCCACGCACCCGCACCGGAGCCGTGCAACACATGCGAACAATGCCGTCAAATCACACAAGGGCATCATGTGGATGTGGCAGAAATTGACGGTGCCTCCAACAATAGTGTCGAAGATGCCAGAGCCCTGCGTGAAACCATTGGTTTTGCGCCCATGGAAGGACGCTATAAAATTTTCATTATTGACGAAGCACATATGTTGTCGAAAAGTGCCTTTAACGCCCTTTTAAAAACGCTGGAAGAACCACCGCCACGTGTTGTCTTTATTTTTGCGACCACAGAGGCACATAAATTTCCCATTACCATTATCAGCCGTTGTCAGCATTTTATTTTTAAGCGCCTTTCCGAAGACGGGCTTATAGAACACTTAACCCACGTGTTGACGCAAGAGAATGTGGGTTTTGACAGTACTGCCGTGCGTCTTATTGCTCGACGTGCCGCAGGTTCCGTGCGCGACAGCATGTCTTTGCTTGGTCAAACGCTCGCTTATGATGAGGGGCACTTGACCATGGAGGCCACGCGTCAAGTGCTCGGCCTTGCAGGGCAAGAGCTCTTCAGCCAAATGGTGAATGCCATAAGGCATCAAGATTGTGCCGCCGTCGTGACGCTTTGCCAAACGCTGACTGGGCAGGGCGTGGATATTGGCTTTTTTTTGCGGGAGCTTGCGCATGTGTGGCGTACGCTCTTTCTTTTGCGTGAGGCGGGCGATGCTATTATTCCTACGCTCAATCTTGCCGAGGACGAAGTGGTGCTCTGGCGGGAGCTGTCCAAGGGCTTTACGGCAACGCATGTGCATGCGGCGTGGCATATGACCTTGGAGGCACAACGCAAAGTCATTCACAGTCCGGAACCGGCTGCGGCTCTTGAATTGTTGTTGCTAAACTTGACGCTTATGCCGCGTCTTTTGCCCATTGGACAAGGAGAACAGGCAGAACATTCTGGGCAGGCACAACAGGGGGGAGGATCACAGAATACTCTACCGCAACACGCTTTTCCCGCATCACAAACGCCAGCGGGCACAGCGCACGCGCAACACACATCAGTACCTTTACAAAGTTCTCACCCACGACAAAAATCAATGCACGTGCGGCAAGAGCTGCAGAATTCGGAGCGTGTTGCAGAAAACGCCGAAAAACGCCTGCCAACTCACGTAGGAGAACACGTGTCCGCACAGCTGAGTATGGAAAACCCATTGAAGGCTGACACTACAAAAGCGAGCATCGTGCCTGAGAGCATAAGCGTTCTCGCACCTGACGTACAGTCCGTTCCCGTTCCCGTATCTGATGATGTCCAATCCGTGCCTCTTGCTCTTGAGCGCGTTTCGTGGGAAGGTTTTTGCGCACATTTGGCAACAGTAGAATGCCCCATGCCCTCTTTTCTTTTGCGCCAAATTCAAGGGAGCATTCGTGGAAGCGATAACGGAGCTGAACGCGAAATTGTCTTCACCCTCACCCCCACCACCCACGTGGTTCACGACCAACTCTTCAAATGGCAAGATACATTACAGCACGAAGCACATATCTATTGTCAAGCGCTCTTGGGAGTACTCGAACCTGGGACGCTAAGAGTAGACATTATGGAAACTGCACGCGTGCAACACAAGTCAGAAGCCGAACTTAAAGACTACTTTTTCAAGCATGACAGTATGCAGGCTTGTTTGGACATTCTTGACGCACGCATTCTTCGTGTTCGTCCGGCACAGACATAAGGAAGTATTTTCAATTGACTTATATGGAATTACATTCACTTTAATCACCCACAACACACTCTCAAGAGGAGATTTTCCGATGAAAAATATGAATGATCTTTTACGCCAAGCACAAATCATGCAAAATAAAATTGCCAAAATGCAGACGGAGCTTGGCGAAAAGGTTTTTGAGGCATCCAGCGGCGGCGGCATGGTGAAAGCCGAAGTCTCCGGCAAGCAAGAATTGCGCAGTCTTGTTATTGACCCCACAGCTCTTGAGGGTGGTGATATTGAAATGTTGCAAGACCTCATCATGGCAGCAGTGAACGAGGCCGGGCGTATTGCAAAGGAAAGTCTTGATCGTGAAATGAGTGCCATAAGCGGCGGTATAAAATTACCTGGCGTTTTTTAAATGACTGCCCCGACAGGAGAGGACACTATCATGAAAAAGATACACGTTGGTCTCATAGGTGTGACCGGTTACACAGGTATGGAGCTTGTTCGTCTTCTGGCGGGGCACCCTCACATGCAGCTCACACTCGCATCATCGCGTGCCGAGGCCGGCAAACGCCTTGGACAGCACTACCCATTCCTTGAAAAGCTCCCCGGTGCCGATATACACATCACTGAGCCGAACATGGACGAGGCCACCAAGTGCGACGTCGTCTTCTTGGCCGTGCCTCACAGCACTGCCATGAATATGGGGGCAGAATTACTCCAAAAAAATGTGAAGGTTGTGGATTTGTCTGCTGATTTTCGCCTGCGCGATGCCGCCATGTATGAAGCATGGTACAATGTCCCGCACACGCAACAAGACGCGTTGCGCCACGCTGTCTATGGATTGCCAGAGCTGTATGCCTCTGAGATTGCCGAGGCACAGCTGATTGCCAATCCCGGTTGCTATCCTTCTGCTGCCATTCTTGGCCTTTATGCTGCTTTGAAGCACCAGTGCATTCGCACCGACGATATTGTCATTGACGCCAAGTCAGGCACCACAGGCGCAGGGCGCAAAGCCAGCGTGGGCACACTCTTTTGTGAAGTATCAGACACATTTAAGGCGTATAATTTGGGAAAACACCGCCACACGCCGGAAATTGAGCAAGAGCTTTCTGCCATTGCACAATCACCCTTGATACTGTCGTTCAACACACACCTTTTACCCATCAACAGGGGCATTCTTGCCACCATGTATACAAAACTTATCAAGGACATGAGCCTTGAAGCAGTCCATGACATCTATACAACAACATGGCAGGACAGCCCGTGGATTCGTGTTTTACCCATGGGGCATTTGCCGGAGGTGCGCCATGTGCGCGGCACCATGTTTTGTGATATAGGGCTTGTTGTGGATGCACGAACACAAAGACTGCTTGTGGTCAGCGCCATTGACAATGTGTGCCGCGGTGCTTCGGGTCAGGCCATTGCCAATGCCAATCTTATGATGGGATTGCCTATGGATACGGGGCTTGTCCTCGCGCCTCTTATGCCGTAGCAAAGAGGCAGAGCAGGGGAGTGAGAGCTGTCGTCAAAGGCATATACGATGGCAGCTTTTGTCATTATTCCGCTTCCAAATGTGCCACATACAGCTCTCGCCCTGTGACGACTTCATGCCCTATGGTAGTATTGCATGAGGGACAGGGCGTCATAACTTCGTCTGGTTGAAAGTCCTTTTGGCAGTTATGGCAACGTAGCACAAGGGGAACCTCTTCCAATTCAAGACAGGCGCCCTCATGGACAGTACCCTTGATGAGTGCTTCAAAGCAAAATTGCAAAGAGTCGGGTACCACTTGTGACAAAGCTCCGCAACATATTTTCACATGACTGAGTTTTACGCAATTATGTTTGCGCAATTCTTGGTGAATAATATCAAGAATATTTTGTGCTATGGACATTTCATGCATGGCGGTGCCTCACTACGCATTGTGAAGAGAAGGTGTGCTTGGTGTCATGAGCGTATTATAGCTCACGCAAATATTTGACAGCATTGACAAAGAGTAAGGTTCCCGGCGGGGATATTTGTGGGGACAAGGCTCCTCGTGTCCAGTGCGGGTGATTTGTCACATGATGGAAGGCTTCCGGGTGTGGCATAAGGCCAAGCACACGCCCTGTAGGATTGGTAAGCCCTGCGATAGCAAGAGGTGAGCCGTTGGGATTGGCAGGATATTCTTGTGTGACTTCGCGAGTTTCTGGATGCACATACTGGAGTGTTATAAGATTATCCTGTTCAAGTTTTTGTAGGCAGGCCTCATCCATGGGGATAATTTTCCCCTCACCATGGCGGACAGGGCACATAAAGAATTCTAATCCGCGAGTGAAGACGCAGGGGCTTTGCGGGTTTATGCGCATGGTCACCCATCTGTCTTCGTAGCGGGCGGAATCGTTGTGTCCAAGGCTTACTTGTCGGACAAAGTCATTGCCTGAGAATCCCGGAAGCACACCAAGCTTCACTAAAAGCTGGAAGCCATTACAGATCCCAAGAATGAGTTTGCCTGCATCGAGAAAGGCTTTGAGGTGATCAAGAAGGGCTGTGTCTTGCGCATCTTTAAGATAACGCCAGCGCATACTTGCGGCATGCGCGGCCCCCAGGTCGTCGCCATCCAAAAAACCACCGGGAAAAATAAGGAAGTCATAGTCGGCAAGACGCACTTTTGCAGATACAATGTCAGAAAAGTGCACGATGTGTGCACAATCGGCTCCGGCAAGGCGTGCCGTATGCGCCGTTTCTTTGTGTGAATTGGTACCATATCCTGTGATGACAAGAACATTGACCCTGCCCATAGATGGCCTCCTGATGTGTTACAACTAAGCGCTGTTTTACTGGTCTTTGTTGCCCTACAATACGTTGGTATTTGAAAACATTTTTGCAGGCGCATCCTGTGTTTTTACTGTCTCACAATACTTTGTCATTCACAAGCATTTTTTGCAGGGAGTGAACCATGCTACCACGGCATTCTCATTTCATTTTTTTGTGGGGGAGGAAGGGGAAAACTTTTGCTA
>CAYJPE010000132.1:0-7668 GCA_964371965.1 uncultured Desulfovibrionaceae bacterium | reverse complement strand
AGAATTAAATTGAAACGATTGTATCCAGGCTTTTAGTGAATACAAGGCACTAGACTGTTGAAAAACTCCATTTTTGACAGTCCGTTCAAAAAGTGTGAGATGCAAGGAAGCGAAAAAAGTCAATGCGCGCGGCATATTAGACATACATAACTGGTTTGACTTTTATCGCTGACGCCACAGATTGCACTTTTTCAACGGGCTGATACGTATAGCCGACATGAGCATCCGTACGACATATACAAAGCTTTGCGCTCTGCATGTCAGATCATAAGATGGGCAAGAGCACGTCTTCAGTACAAACCATACCCATTTTGTCAAGCCCTAGATAGTTGCACTTTCGAGTTAAATGCACGGTATATGGGGGAGTTGGCACTGATGTATCACATCCATTTCCCTCTTACCCGAAGGGTGAGCTTTTTGCTAGACATGAACTACCTACAAAAAGTACGAATGTGACTTTTTTAGACGATTTCGCAATATTTTCAGTTTTTTATGGGTATGCTCACTTAAGTGCATATATGGAAAAAACGTTTAACGATGAGAATGGGAACGAGAGAGAAAAAAAGAGATCGTGCAATCGTCCAAAAGAAAAACAACACACACTTCATCGTAGCACATACAAAAAAGGCAATACACAAAATATTAAGGAGTCATTATGTCACGTATTTTTCTGTCCCTTCATCCCTATTATGAGGGGGGCCCAATCGTAGGGCGAAAGCAAGCAAATATTGGCTTTATGAATGCCCTTCTCAGACGTGACCACTTTGATATATATCATTTTTTTGTGGACAATCCAAAGAATCTCATGACAATATGGCACGAGGTGCCAGAGGCCATCCCCTTGCTCGAACGAGGTGCCCTCCAGGCCTTTCCTCGCACCATGTTAGAAAGACGTTTAAAAATGGTTCCTTATACAGTATGCCATTTTTCAGATCCCATGACAGAATTTGCGGCGCTGTGCCGCGCCCGCAACGCCCTTGCCCCTCATATATTCCCTGTCACTGCTGTCAATCATACCATCAGTTATACAGCTCATGCAGAAAAAACCCTTGGGCATGTATGGGATGGCTGTTCAATCCGTGACGGTATAGGGTGCACTTCCGCTTCCAGCCGCACCATCATGCAATCTTGGTATCAACATGCTCGCAACTCCTATAGATTGCCAGATACGTGGAGCCAGCCGCAAATAAAGGTCATTCCCCTTGGCGTACCTGAGCCAGATCTTGGCGCAAATGACGATATGAGAGCCGAGTTGCGCCAACGTCTTGGCGTGCAACCGGAAACAGTTCTCCTGCTGCTGTATGGTCGCATAAGTCAAACCGATAAAATGGACGTACGCCCACTTTTTGCCGCTCTACGGCGCGTGCGTGTCAATCACCCACACTTAAACTTCTTACTGTTTATTGCCGGTACCATGCGCGAAGATGACGGCATTAAAGAACAATTGCTTGATTTGTCGAAACAATGGGATATTCCCTTCGGTATTTCTGCTAACCCGTCACGCAAACTCAAAAAGCAACTCTTTGCAGCCGCCGATATTTTTGTTTCTCCCACAGATAACATTCAAGAAACATTTGGCTTGACTCTGGTGGAGGCGGCTCAAGCTGGTCTTCCAGCCATAACCAGCGACTGGAATGGCTATAAAGACATTATTATCCATGAAGAAACAGGTTTTCTTATTCCCACAGTCGCTCCCAGCGACACACCACAGCTTGATATTATGGCACAAACATATTTTAACCAATTACACCAGCTTTTACGCAGTCAACAAACAGCGCTCTATGTACCATTGCTCGAAAATGCCTTCGTGAAGCTCATTGCTGATGCACCTTTGCGTCAGCGAATGGGGCAGGCTGCCAAGGATCGCGCCGCCAAACTCTATACTTTCGATATCGTAGTGGATCAATGGCTTGATTTTTGGGAAGAATTGAATAATACACCCATAAGCTCAGAAGAACTCACGCGTTTGCGCGGTATTAATCACCCATTTGCTTTAGACTATGGCAAGGTTTTTGCCTGTTATGCCACGCACCATTTACAGGATGACACCTCCCTACAATGCACAGATTTGGGATTAGCTTGTGTGGAAAAGAAAGCACCGTGGAACAATTATGCCCTTGCTTCTGTCAATCTTCAAGAAGCCCAATTGCATACCATTATAAAACTCACGCGGGAAAGATGTACCGTTCGGGATATTCTTGACGACGCAAGGCAGAACAATTGGGGCAAATCACTGTCTGACGAGACACTTTTGGGCAGCATATTATGGCTTATTAAGCAAGACCTGCTTGAGTACGATTTACCGACTTAGGAACGTCGTCAAACGCGCCTTTTCGCTTCACCCTGCATCTGACCTCGTGTGATTTTTCGATCAAATACCATGACAGGCTGTTGAAACACCGCAATCTACGGCGCCACCATTGGAGCAGGGATAAAAGTCAAACAACTTATGTATGTCTCATACACTGCACGCCTTGACTTTTTTCGCCTCCTCACATCTCACACTTTTTGAACGAACTGTCAAAAATGGAGTTTTTCAACAGCCTGCTACTGTGCCACTTGAACAACAATGCTATGACTCATTCCACGATCATCTACCACCCGAACCGTATGTTTTCCCGTCACAGGTTTCCAAAAAAGAGGATCTTGCGGCGATGTACTGCCAAGATACGTTTCCCCCACAAACCAAAAGAGCTCTTGCACATCGGCGCCACTGCTGGCAATAAAAGGTATTGTATCGCCTCGGTAAGGGGTAGGTGTCATATCTGCCGCAACCTGTACAGGTTCTTGTCCTGTCAGATGATAAGTAATACCTTCCTTGGGGCTTTGAATGGTAAGGCCGAGGTTCGTACCAAGATTGGCACTCAGGCCATCGGGAGTATCCGGGCAGGGCTGCGCAAAAGGAGGAGGTAAGGGTTTGTGCAAGCCTGCGAGAGCAAAAAGTCTGTAGAGTTCCGAAGGCCAAATTTCCACCACTTGCTCTGTGGCACCTGAGTCATGGGGACTGCACAAGCGCAAGCCTGTATCTTCATGCACCCATATTTTTTGATAGATACCAGAATCTTTCACCGGCGACGTGCCCGGAATAAACCATGTCTTCACTGTTTGTGCGCACATTTGTGTATTTACATCGCCGGTATCGCGGCAGACTTCAAGGCGTATTATATTGGTGTTCTGAAACTTTTGTGCAAGAATATCTGTCAAGCCTTGTTGCGTAGTCAACACTTGAGCCATATGACTAAAAAGTGGCGCCGCAATTTGATTTCCCACAAAGAGAGGGTGGGGTCTATTGTCAAAATTACCCACCCAAATGGCAAGCACGTAAGGCCCCACAATGCCTACTGTCCATGCGTCCCGAAAGCCATTGGACGTACCTGTTTTATAGCGTAAGGGAATGCCCTTGCGCACCGCCCACAAATCTTGTGACGGCATTTCGAGCATAGACAGGGTTATAAGCGCCGCTTCGGGAGATAACAGAGGCAGCGACCGTGCTTCGGTATCAGCCAAAAGACCGTACTCGCTACGTTTTTCTTGTGTGATTTCATGACTTAGTGTTGCGTCATACCTTTCTTCATGTATATTCTTTTTATGCAAAAAACGTAAAGGACGCCATACGCCACCGTTGGCCAACATGGCATACAGGGTCACAAGTTCGCGCATGGTCAGCTCTGCCCCACCAAGCACAAGGCTGAGGCCATAATGACTCACACCGTGGGGAAAGTACACATGCGCTCTTTGCAGGAGCGTGTATAAATCCGGATCAAGACGGGACGCAAGCCCAATGGCCGGTACATTGCGGCTTTTACGCAAGGCTTCGTGAGCCGGCAAAGGACCTTGGAATTGGAGGTCAAAATTTTCCGGATTATAGTCACCAAAGCTTTTGGGAGAGTCCATAAGCACAGTTTGTGGATGAATAAGGCCTTGGTCGAGGGCGAGGGCAAAAATAAAGGGTTTCAATGTGGAGCCCGGGGAGCGTTTGCCCCGTGTGCCGTCCACTTGTCCGTCAATGCTCGTATCAAAAAAATCAGCAGAACCAGCAAGAGCGCGCACTTCCATACTCGGCCAGTGTACGAGCATGGCACTGGCATTCGTTATGCCGTAGGGCGTGTGCCGCGTGGCAAAAGATTGCAATGCCCGCTCTACAATGTCTTGAGCTTCGGGATCGATACTTGTGTGCAGTGTTCTTGTCGTATGTGTTTTTGCCTCAGCGTTTTGCGCCTGAAGCAAGAGTTCTGCGCTCAAATGAGGTGCAGCCATAGGCATAAGCTTGATACCGTATACGCGCAAGGGTGGTGGGTTGTGGGGCACGGGATTGTCGGGATAGGCGTCATTCCATGCGACATGGATGCGTTCGCGCGCTTTTTCCAAGCCCTCTGAAGGACTCAGTGCGCCTTTGAATTGCCCAGAACCCGCTACGCGAAAAGCGCGCTTCACCGGATTTTGGGGCACAACAGTCAAGGCCAATGCCTGCACGGGCGTGAGTGTTTTCACAGATTGCTGAAAATACACCCGAGAGGCCGCGCCTATGCCTTCCACATTCCCACCGTATGGCGCTAAGTTAAAATAGGCTTCCAGCACTTGGTCGTGCCCATAATGATAGATAAGTCGCAAAGCCAACAACATTTGTTGCAGCTTGCCGCCAATGGTATTGGTGACAAGCCCTCCGTGCAAACGCGCCACCTGCATGGCAATGGTAGAAGCCCCCACACGACGCGTTCCCCATATATTTTGCCAAAGAGCACGCACAAAAGAAAAGACATTGACGCCCGGATGACTGAAATAGTGCTGGTCTTCATAGAGCAGTGCAGCGCGTCGAACAGAAAAGGGAATGTCTGCCAGCGACACGCGCTCACGAAATTTCTCATCCGTACTGAGCCCCATGCGCAGGAGATTGCCGTCGCGGTCAAAAATGAGCGTTGAAAAAGGGACATTGTCGAGCAGTGGCGGCGGCTTGACCCACACAATAGCGACAAAGAGCGTCACACAGCATACACATGCTAGGAGAGCGCAACACACGGATACTTTTATATAGGGTCGACGCAACATATTCTTAAAGGTGCGTACATTCAAAGCATTTCTTATATTTCTCATGCCATCGATCGCTTTTATAAACTGATACGTCCTAAGGGTTGCACGGTCACTTCTGGCGTCAGCTCTTGGTAGGAAATGACGGGCATATCTTCGTATTCTGTTTCTATAAGTTTACGTACATATCGGCGAATGTCCATACTTGTGAGAAGCACCGGGATAGGAGGTACGTGTGGAAAAACACCCACTTCCGCCTTTAAACGCTCCAAAAAGCGCGCAGACGTGTGAGGGTCAAGGGTCAAATAAGCGCCGGCGGACGTTTGTCGAATGGCTGCGCGGATTTCGTCTTCAAGAGCTGTGTCCAAAAGATAGGCAGGAAGCATGTTGAGGGAGGTACCATACTGATAGCTTATTTGGCGCTTAAGGCTCGTACGTATGTATTCCACGAGCAAGACCATATCTTTTTCTCTTTGCCCCCAATCCACAAGAGCCTCAAAAATATGTCGCAAATTGCGTACACTGATTTGTTCTTGCACAAGCCTTTGCAGCACTTCGGCTATGCGCTGCACGGGCAAGACTCTTTGCACTTCACGCACCAGTTCGCCAAAGCGTTGTTCCATGTTGGAAAGCAAGAAGCGCGTTTCTTGAATACCTAAAAAGTCACTGGCATTGCGCTTGAGTACATAGCTTAAATGGTGCGCCAAAACTTCGGAAGATTGCAGGCATTGCATATGTGCTTTTTGCAACAGGGGCAATTGTGACTCGTTGACCCATAAGCAAGGCAGGCCGGGCAAAAAATTATCGCTGGCTGTGTAAGAAAATCCCATCATGGCAAGATTGTCTGCTTGCTCGCGCACAAGCACTTTTTTGGGCAGTACAAGCCCACGACTTGAGGGGATTTCGTGCAAAAGAATGGCGTAAGAATTGTCTGGCAGGTGCGCATTGAAGCGCAGTTGCGCACCGGGAAAGGGCACGCCCATTTCGTGATAGAGGGCGCGGCGCACTTGTGCAACGGCGGCATTCAATTCCTTGGGCTTCAAAAAAGTACGGAAGTTTTCGGACAAATCTACCATGAGCGGCACAGTGATGGAAAAATTGTCATTTTCCGGGGTTGTAGGTACGTTTTTGGTTCCCTCAGTACTGGGAGCAAGAGCCGCTGCCAGTTGCTCGTCCACCGTGTTTGGCGTGACTTGTGCTTTGCGATTGAGGACATAGCCCAAAAAAAGCAATGCGCTGCCAAATAAAATGAAAGGAATTTTGGGGAATCCCGGCACCAAAGCCATAACCATGGCTATGCCGCCGGAGGCAAAGATGGCCTTGGGCTGAGCGCCAAATTGACCTGTGAGTTCGCCGCCCAAGGGGCCGCCTTCTTCGTCACCGGATACACGCGTCACCACAATACCCGCCGTAATGGATATGAGTAAGGCAGGTATTTGTGACACAAGACCGTCGCCAATGGTAAGGATGGAATACATGTTGACGGCATCGCCCGCCGTCATCTCCCTTTGCAGCATGCCTATGCTTATGCCGCCAACAATATTCACCACTGCAATAACCATGCCGGCAATGGCATCACCCTTCACAAACTTCATGGCACCGTCCATGGCACCATAGAGCAAGCTTTCCGTGGTGACAGCCGTGCGCCTTTTACGCGCTTCGTCCATATCAATGGCTCCGGCTCGCATGTCGGCGTCAATGCTCATTTGTTTACCGGGCATGGCATCAAGGCTAAAACGTGCCGCCACTTCCGCCACGCGTTCGGAACCCTTGGCAATCACAATAAACTGCACAACGGTGAGAATGAGAAAGATAACAGCACCCACGACAAAGTTGCCGCCAACTACAAGTTCACCAAATGTATAAATAATTTCACCGGCATCCGCATGCAAAAGAATCATGCGTGATGTGGCTATGTTGAGCGCAAGGCGAAAAATAGTGGTAAAAAGCAAGAGTGTTGGAAACACAGAAAAAGCAAGGGCGTTGGGGATGTATAAGGCCATACACATGAGCAGGGCGGAAATGGTGAGGTTGACGGCAATCAATATGTCCAAACCCAAGGGGGGAATAGGTAATATCATAACCCCAATTACCACAATTACAAGGGCGGCCATGCCCATATCTGTGATATTCTTACGAGTTTTCGCGAGCATCACCCACCTCCAGTGCCTGCCGTATAAGTGATTGCGCCTCGGCCTTCTTGCCCGACTTCCACAGGCTTGTGGCACACAAATGGGCTGCGCACCTGTACGCTTGACCTGTAGTATGTTTCATTAAAAAAGAACCTACTTCTAAAGCTTGTTCAAAAAGCTGATTTTCCAAGTAGACAGCACATAGGAGCGGCAGATAGTCGTGACTGTGCGGCTCCAGGTGGCGTAGCCCCTCAAGAATAGCGAGAGCCTTGCTATGCTTGCCATTTTGCCACATGATGAAGGAAAGGGTTAAAAGTCCTTGACCATTGGTCGAAAGGTTTTGTGTCTGCTCTTGTGAGCTTTTTTG
The DNA here is from genome assembly GCA_964371965.1 of uncultured Desulfovibrionaceae bacterium. Taxonomy (GTDB): domain Bacteria; phylum Desulfobacterota; class Desulfovibrionia; order Desulfovibrionales; family Desulfovibrionaceae; genus CAYJAD01. The sequence goes on along the minus strand of CAYJPE010000132.1, from coordinate 144 downwards.
TAGCAGTTTTGACATGAAAAAGTCTCTTTTCTCAATCAACAAAGGTTATTTGAAAGCTGTTCAAAGGTTTATAGCCCCTAGGAGCTGTTTCTAAGGAAACACTGATTAATTATTTTTCTTGAGGGGGGAAGGGGAACTTTTGCC
>CAYJPE010000131.1:0-7687 GCA_964371965.1 uncultured Desulfovibrionaceae bacterium | reverse complement strand
AAGGGGGGAAGGGGAATCTTTTGGGTTTTGGCAAAAGATCCCCTTCCCCCCTCAAAAAAAAACACAAAAAACAAAACAAAAAATTATTGTTTTAGGACTTCCATGGTGCTTTCGGCGATTTGGAGTTCTTCGTTTGTGGGGATAATCAGTACGGGGATTTTGCTTTGTTCGGTGCTGATGGTGCGTGCGCATGAGCGGCGCGTATCATTTTCCTTTGCATCAAGGAATATACCGAGTGGTTCGAGTCCTTCGCAGACGGCGGCGCGTACGTGTTCGTCATTTTCGCCAATGCCGGCGGTGAAGACGAGCGAGTCTACGCGTCCGAGGAGGAAGTAGAAGGAGCCGAGGGTTTTTTTGATGCTTCGTACGAGCATTTCAAAGGCCAATTGTGCTTTTGTGTCGCCTTTTTCGCGCATATCGTGTACATCGCGCATGTCGTTGGTGCCGCAAATGCCGAGAATGCCGGATTTTTTGTTTAAGATATTGTCTACGTCGTCAGCGGAGAGGCCGGCGTGCTTCATCATAAAGGGTACTATGGCGGCGTCTATGGAGCCGGAGCGGGTGCCCATCATAAGACCCTCGAGGGGGGTTAAGCCCATGGAGGTGTCGATGCAGCGGCCATTTTGGACGGCTGTCATGGAGGAGCCATTGCCAAGGTGCATGGTGATGGAGTTCAGCTCATTGAGTGGTTTGCCGAGGTATTCTGCCGTTTTGCGTGCTACGTATTTATGGGATGTGCCGTGAAAGCCGTAGCGGCGAATGCGGTATTTTTCGTAATATTCGTATGGCAATGGATACATGTATGCGGAGGGTACCATGCAGGAGGCAAATTCTGTATCGAAAACGCCTACATTGGGAATGCCGGGCAAGAGCTTTTCCACAACCTCTATGCCCATGAGGTTGGCGGGATTGTGAAGAGGGCTTAAGGCGGCGCATTCTTTGACGGCGGTTTTGACCTTATCGTCAATGCGCACGGGAGTGACAATGGCTTCGGCGCCATGGACGATTCTGTGTCCTACAGCACTGATTTCGTTGATGTTTTTTATGACACCCTTGTCCTTGTCGGTGAGGAGGGCAACTATGCTTTCCACGGCTTCCACGTGAGAGGGAAAGGCTTTTTCCATGACAATTTTTTCTTCTTTGTCCGTGCCGGGTGCAATTTTGTGCGCGAGTTTGCCGCTTGTATTGCCAATACGTTCTACCATGCCGGAGCACAGTACGGATTTGTCTGTCATTTCAAAAAGTTGATACTTACAAGACGATGATCCGGCGTTCATAACCAAGATTTTCATAAGGCTTTTTATCCTCTTTGTTTGTGTTATTGATTTTTTTCGGCAGCAGCTTGAATGGCGGTAATAGCCACGGTATTGACGATGTCGGCCACAGTGCATCCACGTGAAAGGTCATTAACAGGTTTATTGAGTCCTTGCAAGACGGGGCCGATGGCGACGGCTTGGGCGGCTCTTTGCACGGCTTTGTAGGTGTTGTTGCCTGTGTTTAAGTCTGGGAAAATAAAGACGGTGGCGTGGCCTGCGACTTGGCTGTTGGGTAATTTTGTGCGTGCAACATCCGGGTCGATGGCGGCATCGTATTGGATGGGGCCTTCGAGCAGCAAGTTTGGCGCTTGTGTTTGGGCAATTTTTGTCGCTTCAATGACAATATCCACATCTGCACCCTTGCCGGAGGCGCCTGTTGAATAAGAAAGCATGGCGACGCGAGGTTCAATGCCAAAGACACTGGCGGTATGTGCCGAGGCAATGGCAATTTGTGCCAATTGGTCCGCTGTGGGGTTTGGGTTGATGGCGCAATCGCCAAAGGCGAGCACTCTGTCCTTGAGGCACATGAGGAAGATGGATGAGACGATGGAGCAGCCGGGTTTTGTTTTAATAAATTCAAAAGCCGGCCGAATGGTGTGGGCGGTTGTATTGACGGCGCCGGACACCATGCCGTCGGCATGGTTTTTGTGTACCATCATGGTGGCAAAGTAGGTGCTGTCGGACATGCGGTCGCGTGCTTGTTCTTCTGTAATGCCCTTGGCCTTACGTAAGTTGTAATATGTTTGTACGTATTCGTCAAACACAGGCGAAAGTTCCGGTTGGATAATGCGCACGTGATCAAGCTCAAGGCCGAGGGAGATTATGCGCTTGCCAATTTTGTCGGCATTGCCAATGAGGATGATGTCGGCCACGCGGCGTCGCAGCAAGATATCTGTGGCTTGTAAAATACGATCTTCCTCGCCTTCGGCCAAGACAATGCGCATTTTATTGGAGCGTGCTCGCTCAATAAGGTCGAACTCAAACATCATGGGCGTTATGCGTGTGGTTTTGTCCATGGCTACACGTCTGGCGATTTCTTTTGAGTTCACTTGGCGCTCAAAAAGTCCCAAAGCTGTATTGACCTTTTGCGCATTATCCGGTTCTATGCGACCGTAAAGTTGAGACAACACTTGCATTGTATTGTAGGTGTGATCCTGTGTGAGTACGATGGGTACAGGCACACCTGTCCAGCCGTCCAAAAGCTTGCGAATGGTTGGCGGCACTTGTATGCCGCCCGTAAGCAAGACTCCGGAAATATCCGGATAGGCTGATGAGGCGCGCGAGGCAAGGGCGGCAAGCACGATATCAGCCCTGTCGCCCGGGGTGATAATAAGGTTGTCCTGATGGATGTAGTCTAAAAAGTTATTTACTTGCATGGCTGCAATGAGGTAATTGCCCACGAGGGTGTCCATGCGTTTTTCGCCATACACAATTTCTGCGTTGAGCCACTTGGCGACATCGCTCATGGTGGGCTTGCCAAGGGTGGGTTCATCGCGCACACTGTATATGAGTGGTTGACGCTCGGTGAGCTTGCACGTGATATTGGCGCGTAATTCGTCGTGTTCTGTCACAGAAAAATCCGCACGATTGATGATAATTGCCAAAATGTCTAGGTGCTTTTCTTCCAGTGTATCCACAACAAGTTGTGTGCTTTCAATGACATCGTCCACACTCTTGCGCACACCATTGGCTACGACGACTACGGTGCTGCCAAGGTTTGCGGCAATTTCGGTGTTCAGATCAAGTTCAAAGGCCGGATCCGTACCAATAAAATCCGTACCTTCACACACAACAAAGTCGTGTGTGTCTGCAAGTGTGTGAAATTTTTCTAAGATATTGGCGATGAGTTGATTGCGCTGTCCGTGATTGATAAGATGCCGTGCTTCGTCCAAGGTGTAGGCAAAAGAATCAGGATAGCTTTGGTTGAGCTTAAAGTGGGTGGTCATAAGCCGGATATCGTGGTCTTTGTCGTCCAAAATCGGTTCATTGATAATGGGACGAAAAAATGCCACCTTTCCCATCGTCCCCGTGAATAACTGCATCATGCCAAGAACAATGGCAGATTTTCCGGATCGCGATTCTGTTGCGGTAATATACACACTTTTAAACATGAGAGCTCCACAGATATGTTGAATATGTGTCTTGTGCAGTTTTTGTGAAAAAAGGGGAAAGGCTTTGTTGAAAGCCCTCCCCCCTCAAGATGTGAAGATTTATTCCACTTCACCGAGGCCGGGCATGCCCGCCAACATTTTGTAACGCTTGTAGCGTGCCATGCACTGCTTTTCAAGCTCTGCTTTCAAGGCAGGTGCATCTTCAGGCGCAATTTTATCGAGGGCGGCATAGCGCACTTCACCTGCGAGGAACTCTTGCAACTGACCGTTGGGCTCCTTGCTTTCGAGGGTAAAGGGATTTTTACCTTCAAGAGCTAATTCCGGATGGTAACGATAGAGAGGCCAGTAGCCGGTAGTGACTGCAAGCTTGCCTTCTTCCATGGTCTTGCCCATACCCTTACGAATACCTTGGTTGATACAAGGGGCGTAGGCAATGACAAGGGAAGGGCCTTTGTACGCTTCTGCTTCGCGGAAGGCTTTCAGTGTTTGCTGCTTGTCGGCGCCCATGGAGATGGAAGCCACGTACACATGTCCATAGCTCATGGCCATGGCGCCCAAGTCCTTCTTGCCCATGCGCTTGCCGGCTGCGGCAAACTTGGCAATGGAACCAAGGGGCGTGGCTTTGGAAGCCTGACCGCCCGTGTTGGAGTACACTTCCGTATCCATCACAAAGATATTGATATCTTCGCCGGCTGCCAACACATGGTCAAGACCGCCGTAACCAATGTCATAGGCCCAGCCGTCACCGCCAAAGACCCAAATGCTCTTCTTGGTGAATAAGTCGTCTTGATGCCAAATTTCATGAGCCAAGGGGTGATCAATACCATGCAGTTTTTCGAGGACTTCCAGACCGTATTGGCGAGAGGCTTCGGCCTCTTCCATGTTTTCCAACCAATTTTTGCAGGATTGAGCCAAGCTTTCGTCAATGCCTTCAATATCTAGCAAAGCACGAACATTATTCGCAAGGTTTTGGCGACGTTGCTGGTAGGCCATCTCAATCCCAAAACCAAATTCTGCCGCATCTTCAAAGAGGGAGTTGCCCCATGCAGGGCCGTGACCGTCTTTATTGGTGGTGTACGGCGTTGTGGGCGACGATGCCCCCCAAATGGAGGAACAGCCCGTGGCATTGGCAATGATCATGCGGTCGCCAAACATCTGGGTGAGCAGCTTCACATAGGGTGTTTCGCCGCAACCGGCGCACGCACCGGAAAATTCGTGCAAAGGCTGTTGGAATTGCGAGCCTTTAAGGCTGTCGCGAGGCATCAAGTCGTCCTTAAGCTGCACGTGGTTTTCAACAAAGCTCAAGTTCACTTTTTGCTCGGCAAGTTGCCCGTCCTTACCACTGTGCAGGGGCTTCATGATGAGCGCCTTTTCCTTGGCAGGGCACACATCGGCACACGAACCGCAACCAAGGCAGTCTTCGGCATACACTTGCATACGGAACTTCAGACCCTTCAATTCCTTGCCCTTGGCCTCAACCACGCCAAATGTTGCCGGCGCATTTTGCAATTCTTCGTCTGTCACGAGCACGGGACGGATGGTGGCATGTGGGCACACAAAGGAACATTGGCAACACTGGATACAATTGTTCATTTGCCATTCAGGCACGGCAATGGCCACGGCGCGTTTTTCATAAGCTGCCGTACCAAGAGGCATAAAGCCTGCCGGATCCATGGCGGAGACAGGCAATTTATCCCCTTGCTGTGCCAAGATGGGACGTACCACGTCGCTAATATACTGCGGATCGCCTTCATGGGCATTGCCTGCGTCCTTTGCCGTGGCCCATGCATCGGGGTAGGCAATTTCTTTTAAGGCATCCAACGATTTGTCCACGGCGGCAATATTCATGTTGACAATTTTGTCGCCCTTGGAACCATAAGTGTCTTTAATGGATTGCTTGAGTAAGGACACAGCTTTGTCAAAGTCCAGCACCTTGGCAAGCTTAAAGAAGGCCGTTTGCATAATCATGTTGATGCGACCGCCAAGACCCACTTCACCGGCCACAGCCACGGCATCGACATTATAAAATTTCAGCTTTTTGGTGGCAATGACGCGCTTCATGGACGCGGGCAACTGGCTTTCCATATCTTCCAAAGTCCAGTTGGAATTGAGCACAAAGGTGCCGCCGTCCTTTATGCCTTCCAAAATGTCATATTGGTTCACATAGGCAGACTTGTGACAGGCAACATAATCAGCCTGCGTCACAAGGTAGGACGATTTGATGGGATCCTTGCCAAAGCGCAAGTGAGATACGGTAAAGCCACCGGACTTCTTGGAATCGTAGGCAAAGTAGGCTTGGGCATACATATCTGTATTGTCGCCAATGATTTTAATGGCTTGCTTGTTTGCGCCCACAGTACCGTCTGCACCGAGGCCAAAGAACTTGCATTGCACGGTTCCTGCGGGCACGGTGTCAATCTCTTCTTCCACATCAAGAGAGGTAAAGGACACATCGTCCGTAATGCCCACGGTGAAGTGGTTCTTGGGGCCGGCGCTCAGCATATTGTCAAAGACAGCCTTTGCCATGCCGGGCGTAAAGTCCTTGGAGCCGAGGCCATAGCGTCCACCCACGATGGTGGGTGTCAGGCCGCCGTTTTCAAGATAGGCTGTACATACGTCTTGATACAAGGGCTCACCAAGGGCGCCGGGTTCTTTTGTGCGGTCAAGCACGGTGATGGTGGTGGCGGTGCTTGGGATGGCGCGTAAGAGGTGCTCTGTGGAGAAAGGACGGAACAGGCGTACCTTCACAAGCCCCACACGCTGACCCAGCGTTTCGTTCAAATAGCCCATGGTTTCTTCGATGACTTCACAGGAAGAGCCCATGGACACAATGATACGGTCCGCTTCGGGATGTCCCACATAGTCGAAGAGTTTGTATTTGCGTCCTGTTAAGGCTGCAACTTTCTTCATGTTTTCACTCACGATACCGGGGATGGCATCGTAAAGCAGGTTGCCAGCTTCGCGATTTTGGAAGTAGATATCGGGATTTTGGGCTGTGCCGCGAATGTGCGGGTGTTCCGGATTCATGGCAATGGTGCGAAACTCTTCCACATTTGCCCAGTTTACGAGGGGGCGAATGTCTTCATGGTCGATGACTTCGATTTTTTGCACTTCGTGGGAGGTGCGGAAGCCGTCGAAAAAGTGACAGAAAGGTAACGAGGCATCAATGGCCGAAAGGTGTGTCACAAGTGCAAGATCCATGCATTCTTGCACGGAGGCCGAAGCAAGGAAGGCAAAGCCCGTTTGGCGACAGGCCATAACGTCTTGATGGTCCCCAAAAATGGAGAGTGCGTGGGCGGCAAGGGCACGAGCAGAAACGTGGAAAACGCCGGGCAAAAGTTCACCGGCAATTTTATACATATTGGGCACCATGAGCAAAAGGCCTTGGGATGCCGTAAAGGTGCTTGTGAGTGCTCCTGCTGCCAAGGAACCGTGGACAGCACCAGCGGCACCGGCCTCTGACTGCATTTCGCGAACCACGAGGGATTGCCCCATGAGATTCTTCATGCCCGCAGCAGCCCAGTCGTCTGCCAATTCGCCCATAACGGAAGAAGGGGTGATGGGGTAAATTGCCGCCGCATCAGAAAGTGCATAGGCAATGTGTGTGGTGGCGGTATTGCCATCCATGGTTTTCATCTTGGCCATTTCAATACTCCTTTCGCATTGTGGTGCAATGCTTTTGTGTGAAACTTTTTATATTATATAATGTTGCGTCGCCATATTGCAAAAAAAAGGCAACAAGGCGACGTTTTTTGAGCAATACTCTGTATACGAACAAGGTTACCTATCACGAAACTTTTCTCTTGTCACCCATTTTCCTTGCCCTTGAAGGGCAGAACTCACAGGTTTTTTATCAGACTACTTAGCAGTCCGTTGAAAAAGCCCCATCTGCTGCGTCAGCGATAAAAATCCAAACATCTTATGTATGCCCAATACACTGCGATGCTTGAATTTTTTCGCTTCCTTGCATCTGGCACTTTTTGAACGGACTGCTGGAAATTGAGTTTTTCAACAGGCTGTTAGGCGTATTTGACGACAGCTTTCGCTTCCTTGCGTCCTTTGCAGAGGGGCACTTTTTGAACGGACTGTCAAAAAATGGAGTTTTTCAACAGCCTGCTAGGGAAGTACTGATTGAGCAAAGGTCTATATAAAATTTGTTATGTAATAAGTCTAGAAAGGAATTTCTCCTATCTCAATGATTGGGGATTCTTCTTTTCAATGTATTGGAAAGAAGAATAGTTAAAGCGTTTTGAGGGGATG
>CAYJPE010000130.1:0-7734 GCA_964371965.1 uncultured Desulfovibrionaceae bacterium | reverse complement strand
CCTCATACACTGCGCACCTAGACTTTTTTTGCTTCCTTGCCCCCTTACAGAGGCGGCACTTTGTGAACGGACTGTCAGAAATGGAGTTTTTCAACAGCCTGTTGCTGGGCAGGCACAGATGTTATGAAGCGCGGCGCTTTGAGCGGCCTGCCAAAATAAAACGTATTGCCGGCATGTTCGCTCTTGACATGTGCGGACAATAGCTGTAATGAGAAAAGTTCACGAGGATATGAAAGTGAAATGGTATATTTCCTACAATGATATTGTGCAAAGGGCACAGCAAGGGACATGGCAACTCACCGTTGACGATGCGGCTGTGTGGTCTGTGCCTATGGAAGAGTTTGGCCTGAATTGCCATGTGAGTCAGGCTTTGTGTGCCGAGCTGAGCCTTATGCCGCTGTTAGGCCACATGGGCGAAATGGGCGAAAGTACGCACAATGGCACCACAGGCATCCTGGTTCGCGGCACGCTGAAAGGCTCCGTTGTACAAGCATGCGACCTTTGCGCCGAAGATGCGCCGGCACAGATTGCACATTCATTTGAGGTTTTTGAGGCATTGCCAAGCTTGCCCTCCTTTTCGGGCAGAGCCGCGCGCGATGACGAAGCACATGAAGATTTGGAGTTTTTTTTCTCTGAGCATGAGGAAAACCACAGTCACTTTGTCTATGAAGGCGCGGTGGCCTACTTGGATTTGCCGGCGCTCTGCTGGGAGGAATTCCTCATGGCCTTGCCCTCACGCCCCCTGTGCAGCGCTGAGTGCAAAGGCTTGTGCGTCCATTGCGGCGCCAACTTGAATATGGAAACATGCGCGTGCGCACAAGAGGCAGGCGATCCGCGCTTTGCCGTCTTGCGCTCACTCAAAATACAATCTTAACAGGCTGTCGAACATAAAAAAACTGCCGCATACCTTCGACACAAAGCACAATGCAGACATTTTTAGGCTGGCTGGCGCCATGTCGCAGTTGCGTGTGCCCGACATTTTGTATCCGGTGTTTTTGTGTCCTTAAGGCTTTGTCCTTAAGGTCTTGGCTCTACGGTATTGTCACCGAGGCATGCCCGAGCGCGCTTGCTCGCACATAACAGGCTTGAGTCATCTGCTCAATCCCATACACGAAAGCGCCTTTGTTCGACGACCTGTAAGTTTGGAGACCTGTAAGTTTGGAGATGTGCAACAACACGGGAGCTGTGTCCCCATAATGCTCTTGCGTTTTGCGCCTGCACCGAGGGAGCCCAACACCTTTTTTGCCGCAATGACGCGCGCCTTTCGGCATGCGCCCTCGGCAAGAAAAGACGTTTCCTTGGCACACGCATACAAGCGTATTATTGAGAAGTATTTCCTGTGAAAGCGGTGTAAAAATTTAAAGAGAGGTTTATTATGGCTGTTCAACAAAATAAAAAATCCCGTTCCAGAAAGGGTATGCGTCGCTCCCACGACCGTGTGGCTTTGCCCACGGTGGTGTATTGTTCGTGCGGCGAGCCCACGTTGCCCCATTGTGTGTGTGCCAGTTGCGGCATGTACAAAGGGCGCCAAGTTTTGAAAACACGCGATGACTCCAACTAAGCCCTAGGTTTTTTATGGAAGCTTCGCCCGAAATCGCCACCGCCAACGGTATTCATTCGACTGGGTGCGGCGCATCTGCCGCAAATGTGCCCATTATAGCCGTTGATGCCATGGGGGGCGATTTTGGCCCTTCGGTCGTGGTGCCGGGGGCCATTGAGGCGGCGCGCTTGCATGACTTGGAGGTCACGCTTGTGGGTGATACCGCGCGGGTGGAGGCGGAGCTTGAACGCCTTTCTTCATCCGGTGTGGCCTTGGACGACATCCGCTATACGATAGTGCATGCCAAGGATGTGGTGCGCATGAATGACAAGCCTTCGGACATCTTGCGACGAAAGAAGGACGCGTCAATTCAAATAGCGTGCCGCATGGTGAGAGAAGGCGCCGCGCAGGCCGTTGTCAGCGCCGGGCATTCCGGTGCCACGGTGGCTTGCGGCATGTTTATTGTGGGGCGCATTCAAGGTGTGGAGCGTCCTGCTTTGACAACGCTTTTGCCCACAGAAAAAAAACCCCTTGTGCTGCTTGATTGCGGTGCCAATGTGGATTGCCGCCCCTATCACCTTTTTCAATTTGGGCTCATGGGCGATGCCTTTGCCCGCGATCTTTTGGACTATACGTCGCCAAGGGTCAGCCTTTTGAGTATCGGTGAAGAAGAGGGCAAGGGCAATACACAGGTGAAAGAGGCCTATGAACTCCTGAAAATGGCACAAAACCTCAACTTTGCAGGCAACTGTGAAGGGCGCGATCTTTTTACGGGTGAGGTGGAGGTGGTCATTTGTGATGGCTTTATGGGCAATGTGGTGCTCAAAATGAGTGAGGGGCTTTCTACGTCACTCATACGCATTCTTAAGCGCAATTTGAAATCTGGCATATTGACTGCCCTTGGGGCAAAACTCGCACAAAAAGCCTTCAAAAACTTTGCAGCAACGGTGGATTATGCCGAATATGGCGGTGCGCCCGTGCTCGGCTTGCAAGGTCTCACCCTCGTTTGCCACGGCAAGTCCAATTCCAAGGCTTTGTGCAATGCCATTAAGATGGCGGGTACCTTTGTTCGCAAAGGCACAAATGCCCGCCTTGCTGAAATTATCATGGCAAATGATGAGCTTACCCGTTTTAGCCGCGCCCTTTGAGCGCTCCCCTGCGATTTCTTTATGACAAAATACAGCTTCATACACGGCATTGGCACCTTCCTTCCCGCCACCAAATTAACGAATGATGACATCAGCCTCTTGGTAGACACGTCGGACGAGTGGATTCGCACCCGCACGGGCATTGTGGAGCGACGTCTTTTTGCGGAGGATGAAAGCCCTGTGGCAGCGGCCTGTGAGGCGGCAAAAAAGGCGCTTGAGGCGGCGCATATGACGGTGGACAAGGTGACGCATGTGCTTGTATCGACGTGTACGCCGGAGTATTTATGCCCTTCGACGGCGTGTCGGGTGGCAGGTGCCCTTGGGTGTGCAAATACGGTCATGCCTTTTGATTTTAATGCGGCTTGCACGGGCTTTGTGTATGGATTGTCCTTAACGCACTCCCTTATTGCGGCACACACCCATGCGTGCCAGCAAGAGGACGCTGTCGTGCTCCTCATTTGTGTCGAAGCCTTGACCCGAAGGATCAACTGGCAAGACCGCAGTACAGCCGTTCTTTTTGGCGACGGTGCGTGCGCCCTCGTGCTTTCCGGCAGTGCCAAAGCACAGAGCCTGCGCGTGAGCGACGTTGCTTGCCGTAGTGACGGCAGCTTGTGGGAGCTTATTTCCATTGGCGGTGGAACGAAGAAAAAATATGCCGTGGGCGAGAGTATTGATGAAGATTTTTTTGTGCATATGCAAGGGCGCGAAGTGTTTAAACATGCGGTGCGCAATTTGACAAGTGTGTGTACGCAGGTGGTGGAGCGCAATGGTTTGCGCATGGAAGATGTGGATTGTTTTGTACCGCATCAGGCCAATTTACGCATTATAGAAGCGGTCGGGCAGCGTTTGTCCTTGCCGCCGCACAAGGTCTTTACCAATGTGCAGCAGTATGGGAACACGTCTTCCGTGTCGGTGCCCTTGGCACTTTTTGAGGTGTGCGAACAAAAACCCTCGGCAAAGCACATACTTGTGGCGGCTGTGGGGGCGGGCTTCACGTGGGGGGCGGCGCTTTTGGAGCGTGTTTGAGCGCCTTGACGTTTTTCACTGTGCCTCGCACAGTACAAGCGCTTGCTTGCGACCTTTGCAGAAGGGGCACTGTGTGAGCGGATCGGCTCCCGTCGACGTTTTCAACAGTCTGTTAAAATAAAAGTGACAACTATGAGCGAATATGTCAAAACAGCCTTGGTCACCGGTGCCTCTCGGGGTATTGGCAAAGCCATTGCAGAGCGCCTTGCAAAACAGGGCTTGCAAGTTTTTCTGACCTATGTCAGCAAAGCATCTGAAGCGGAGGGCGTGGTGTCCTCCATTGTTGCACAAGGTGGCAAGGCACGCGCCTTTTGCCTTGATGTGGGCGATGCGGATGCCGTGACGCAATTTTTTGCCGACCATGTAAAGACCGGCGTGGCGCAGGGCGCATTGTCTTTGGATGTGCTCGTCAACAATGCGGGCGTTGCCAAGGACGGCTTTTTGGTGCGCATGAAGGAAGCGGACTTTGATGCCGTTTTGCAAGTGAATTTGCGCGGCGCCTTTGTGTGCTTGCGCGAAGCGGCAAAAATAATGTCGAAGCAAAGGCATGGGCGCATCATAAATATTTCTTCGGTGGTAGGTCAAATGGGCAATGCCGGACAGCTCAGCTATGCGGCAGCCAAGGCAGGCTTGCATGGCTTGACCATGTCTGCCGCCAAGGAGCTAGCGGCGCGCCGTGTGACGGTCAATACCGTGGCGCCGGGATTTATTGAAACGGATATGACAGCGGTGCTCTCTCAAGAAGTACGCGATGCCTATGCTGCCAGTATCCCCTTAAAACGCATGGGCACACCGGAAGATGTGGCGCATGCAGTGGCCTTCTTGGCATCGGAAGAAGCTGCGTATATTACGGGACAAATTCTTGCCGTCAATGGCGGCTTGTATTGTTAATAAACGAGAATGGAGGCGATTATGTCTGATGTTGCTCAAAAAGTGACAAATATTATTGTGGAACAACTTGGTGTCTCTGCCAATGAAGTGAAGCCAGGCGCATCCTTTGTGGAAGACCTTGGCGCCGATTCCTTGGACCTTACCGAGCTTATTATGGCCATTGAAGAAGAATTTGATATTGAGATTGCCGACGATGATGCGCAAAGCATTTTGAAAGTGCAAGACGCAATTGATTATATTGAGAAAAAACAATAGTTTTTTTTCTGATGGTACAAATCCGCTCTGCCCTTGGCGTATGTTCTCTTGCATGGGCATGTGCAGGGCGGCCTGATTTTTTTGGGGTGTGAGTCACGGTATGTGTTGTGTGCCTTTGCGTTTTTTTGCCAAAAAACGCGCGAAATCTTACGCAAGTCCACGCGAAAAGGCGCATTTGATATCAACCCCATGAAACACCGGAAACAGACATTGGATACATGGAACGGAGGAGTTGCTCCATGATTCGGAAGCGAGTAGTCATAACAGGCCTGTCTGCCATTACCCCACTTGGCAATGATTTGCAAAGCACATGGGATCGTCTCGTAGCGGGCGAATCCGGCATTGCGCCCATTGGCGCCTTTGACGCCACAGACTATGATGCGCGTATTGCGGGAGAAGTGCGCAATCTTGAGGTGGAGAAATATATTCCGCCAAAACAAGCGCGCCGCATGGATCGCTTTACCCAATTTGCCGTGGTCGGCAGTCACATGCTTCTGGAGCACGGCAACTTTGTTATCAATGAGGCCAATGCCGAGCGCGTTGACGTGGTGCTTGGTGTGGGGCTTGGCGGTTTGTCTACCCTTGAGGCCTTTCATACCAAGCTGTTGCATGCAGGGCCCAATAAAATTTCTCCCTTTATGATTCCCATGCTCATAGCCAACATGGGGCCCGGGCAAATTGCCATATTTCTTGGCGCCAAGGGCAACAATTTTGTGGCAACGTCAGCATGCGCCTCGGCCTTGCACGCCATTGGCAGCGCGTGGAGCGAAATGCTCTTGGGGCGTTGCGATGCCGTTATTACCGGCGGCGTGGAGGCCACCGTCACCCCGCTTGGCGTGTCCGGCTTCACGGCGCTCAAAGCCCTTTCCACCCGCAACGACGAGCCCACACGCGCCTCGCGCCCCTTCGATAAAGACAGGGACGGCTTTGTGATCGGCGAAGGGGCAGGACTGCTCCTCTTGGAGCCGCTCGACAAAGCCTTGGAGCGCAATGCGCCCATTTATGCCGAAATTGTGGGCTATGGCACATCGTGCGATGCCTATCACATGACAGCCCCGCCGGAATCGGGCGAAGGAATGGCGCGCGCCATGAAAAATGCCTTGCGCGATGCCGAGCTTGCACCCAGTGCCATCGACCATATCAATGCCCACGGCACGTCCACGGCTTTGAACGATGCCTGTGAAACACGTGCCATAAAGGATGTTTTTGGCGAACATGCCAAAAATATACGTATTTCTGCTACAAAATCCATGACCGGCCATCTTTTGGGTGCGGCAGGGGGCATTGAAAGTATTTTTAGTATCATGGCCTTGCACACGGGCATGGTGCCCGGCACCATTAACCGCGACACCGCGGACCCGGCATGTGATTTGAACTACATGACACAGGGCTCCGAAAGCATTGACTGCACCTACGCCATGTGCAATTCCTTTGGCTTTGGCGGTACCAATGCCAGTTTGATTTTCAAAAAATGGACGGGCAGTTAGTGCGCGCTCTTCTGCCACTCCGACAAACACTATCTCAGCCTTAACTGCAACATTTTACCCCATAGCCGAGAGCATAATGCACGAACTATTCCTTCAAGATCCCGAAGTTGCCGAAATCATCGGCCTTGAGTCACGCCGGCAAATGTCAAAGCTGGAGCTCATCGCCTCCGAAAACTTTGTCTCCACGGCAGTGCGCGAAGCACAAGGGTCCGTCCTGACGCATAAATACGCCGAAGGCTATCCCGGCAAGCGCTATTATGGCGGTTGTGAATGTGTGGATATGGCAGAACAGCTTGCCATCTCCCGTGCGCAAGAGCTTTTTCATTGTCAATATGTCAACGCGCAGCCCCACTCCGGCTCTCAAGCCAATATGGCGGCCTATTTTGCGTGCATTCAGCCCGGCGATACCATTTTGGGCATGGACTTGTCTCACGGGGGACATTTAACCCACGGCAGTCCCGTCAACTTTTCCGGCAAGCTTTTCAACATTGTCAGCTATGGCGTACACAAAGAAACAGGACGCATAGATTATGACCAAGTGCTCCACATGGCAAAGCAGCACAAGCCCGCGCTCATTGTCGCCGGTGCCTCTGCCTATGCGCGCACCATTGACTTTGCCAAGTTCCGCGCCATTGCCGACGAAGTGGGTGCCAAGTTTCTCGTAGACATGGCGCATATTGCCGGTCTTGTGGCTGCCAATGTACACCCCTCGCCCCTCCCGCACGCCCATATCACCACCACCACCACGCACAAAACCTTGCGCGGCCCCCGTGGCGGCATGATTTTGGCCTCTGAAGACCTCGGCAAGACCATTAACAGTCAAATATTTCCCGGCATACAAGGCGGCCCTCTCATGCACGTCATTGCCGCCAAGGCCGTGGCCTTTGGCGAAGCACTGCGCCCCTCCTTCACCGACTATCAGCAACAAGTGGTCAAAAACGCGCAAGTACTGGCTCAATGCCTCCATGACGCAGGCTTTGACCTTGTGTCCGGCGGGACAGATAACCACCTTATCTTACTCGACCTCACAAAAAAGGACGTGACCGGCAAGGACGCAGAAAACGCCCTCGACGCAGCAGGCATAACCGTCAATAAAAATACGGTACCCTTTGAAACCCGCTCCCCCTTTGTCACGTCCGGTGTACGCATAGGAACGCCCGCCTTGACAACGCGCGGCATGAAGGAAGCCGACATGGAACGCGTCGCCGCTTGGATGGTCGATGCCCTTGCCTCTGTAGGGAAGGATGCCAAACTCAAAGCCATCGCCAAGGAAGTGGAAACATTTGCACGCCAATTCCCCTTATTTGCATCTTAGTGCTTTGTTAAGGGAAATGTTTATTTTTTTAAAGCATGTGGGGGGAAACTTTTTTTGGGAAAAAAAAGTTTC
>CAYJPE010000129.1:0-7837 GCA_964371965.1 uncultured Desulfovibrionaceae bacterium | reverse complement strand
CATGTGGGGGGAAACTTTTGTTTTTTTGACAAAAGCTCCCCACCTTTTAAAACATCCGAACTAACGAGAGAGAACCTCTAAACGAATGCCGAGTTTTTTCATAACCTTCTGCAAGGCCTTATCCGCTGTAATCCGTCCATAAAATTCTTCCCTCACCGCCGCACTCTTACCTTCATCTGCCATGAGTGCTTGATAGTGCTCTTTGATGTCATGAATTTTATACGCAACAAGTGTGTTGCGGTAATGCTTGCCAATCAAATGCAAATATGTTTTCCATAAATCATTGGGTTCATAAGAAAGACCTTGTACGGTGATGGTGCCCATACCTTCTATGCTTGCGGAGTAGGTGGGGTAGAGGGCTGCCAGCCACGAGGGCACTTTCCACATATCCGAGTTCTTCTTGGATGTGATAGGTCTATCAGGCTTTCTCGTCCCTTTTGTGAGCTGCCTTGAAGTGTCGGTGGCATGTGGCGTACGACTATCGGCGAGCTTCAGGGTTGTATGTTCACTTCGGTTTTGTTGACTTTCGTTGAAGGGCGTAAGCATGACCTCTGGTGGCATGGTTTCCGGTATATGTCCAAAGTGCGGCATGACAGGTGACGGATACTGCATTTTGCGCCTTTGCGCCTTTTTGTACAGCTCCACAGCTTTGTGCGAAATGTATTGCGTGTCTGCCCACTTGGAGCGTAAACCAATATGGCGAGGACGGACAAAGCGTGATTCATCATACAACATCGTTTCATAATTTTGTGCGAGATAAGGGGTGCCCATGCGTAACTCCTTCCTTTGCAATCCATAAATTGGGGCAATATTTGCCTATGAAGTTACAGAGCAAAAACCAAGCCAAGTGGAGATAACAGGTTGACGACAGCGCCTGGGGAAATACTGATTAAATAAAAGTATATATAAAACTTATTATAAAATAATTCCGGAAAGGAGCTTTTGCTCTCTGAGTGATTGAGAATTCCTCTTTTCGATTTATTGAAAAGAGGAATAATTAAAGCGTTTTGAGGGGATGGGGGGAGTTTAAGGGGGGAAGGGGTGTGTGCCCTTTAGGGTGAAACTTTTGGGTTTTGGTAAAAGTTCCCCTTCCCCCCTCAAAAAAATAATAAATCAATGCTGCCTGAGGCTTTTTCCGCTTGCTCGCTTTCAGTGTTTTTCAACAGCCTACCCAAAATGGCATTTACTTCTTATGCAGGTGTAATATTTAAGATATCAAGTGCTTCAATTTCCTCTGCCGCCACGCGGGCAGCTTCACTTAAGACACGGTTTTCCGACTCTTTCCATTGTTCGAGTATTTGCGTTTTAAAGTCCTTCCCAAAGGACTGGAGCTGCTCTTGACACAGTTTTTCAAGGCGTGTTTCCGAAAAGAGTTGGCGGCGCAAGAAGCCCGGTACGGGCAAAAGAAAGACTTTGTCCACCACCCAGCTGTCCAGCTTAAAGACTTTCATAAGCACAAGGCCACTCACGCCAATGATAGTGGCCGTAAGGGGGGCGCCGGATGCAGCCAAGGCAGCGAGCCCCGGAGCGGCAACCATGGTGGCCATTTCGGCGTTGTTGCGGTCTTGCTGTAATGTGGAGTTACTGAGCTCATCGGCCATGCGTGCAATAAATTGATCCATTTCAAGAGCAAGCCATGTTTGCTCCAAACGTTCGGGAACAATGGGAATACCTTTTTCATGAAACCAACGCTTGAGCTCTTTGCGGCAATTTTCCACAATGTTGCGCCCCATGCGCCCCATGGATGTGTCAAGCAATTCGCGTATGCGTTCTTCTTCCTCCACCATGGCCTTTGCTATGCCTTCCATGAGCTTGTGGAGGGTACCGCCTTTTTCGCGATAGTTGCGAAATTCCGGCATAAGAATCATGTCGCCCAAAAAGCTTTCCAAGTCGTGCAAAAGCGTTTCTGAGCCGCGTATGAGCGTTTGCTGTATGGCTTCGCGGCGTATGCGTTCTTCCATAAATGTAGGCAA
This sequence comes from uncultured Desulfovibrionaceae bacterium, assembly GCA_964371965.1. Classification (GTDB taxonomy): domain Bacteria; phylum Desulfobacterota; class Desulfovibrionia; order Desulfovibrionales; family Desulfovibrionaceae; genus CAYJAD01. The sequence goes on along the minus strand of CAYJPE010000129.1, from coordinate 5,864 downwards.
TTCTTCCTTAAGTGCCGTTCGCCCTTCCCGCAAATGTTCTGCAAGCACATGGTATTGCGCAAGACCTTTGGCAATATCTGCATAGGGTTCGTCACCCATAAGAATATTGGCACGTTCACCGAGGGTTTGTCGTACGAGCAATCGCACGAAGGGCCACGCGCTGCTGCCACCCGTGAGGAGCACTTGTGGCATGTCGGCAAAGGGGGCTTGTTGGTCGTGGCGTGCATCCTTCAAAGTTGTGTGCAAGATATCTTCAAACCATGAAATCAAGTCCACACGTTTTCCTTGCAAAAGCCCTTGACCGCGTTCAGAAAGTCCCGCCCGTTCGCCGTGTTCTGACAAAGAGGCCAAAATATCCGCCGACGCTTTGTAGGAACCGGCATATTGTAAAAATTCTGCCCACGTAAAGTCTTCAATATAGGCCGAACATTCATAGACCCTGCGACCGTCAAAATGGCTCCAGCGCGCGCGCACGGTGACACTTTGTTCCAAGTCGTGATCCATGGCAGAGGAAAATTCTTCCTTTGCCCTGCGACACGCTACCCAGTGAACATAGTATTCGTTCCCCTCACCACGCAAACGCAATTCGAGCTCTGGGTTGCGTTTGAGGAGGATTTGATAAAATAAATCGTCAAAAAGGCGCCCGCCATAGAGCATATCGCCAAACTTACCAACAACATCGGCTCTTCGCAGTACCGCAAGATCGCAAGTGCCGCCACCAAAGTCCACTGTCAACACACCACGCGCTGCCACAGAAGGCGGCAAAGCGCCTGTGGCAATATAATGGAGGAGGGCGCCCACAGGTTCACGTAAGAACTGGGCATTTTCCCAGCCACTTTCGTGCAGACATTGTCGCAATATTTGCTGATAGTGATTTTCTGCTTGGGAGGGAATCCCCACTAAGAGACGTTTTTCCGGCTCGACGCGCTGGCGCAACAGGCGCAAAAAGTCCATCATCCATGCACGCGCATGATCGTACACCGCAATATCGGGCTTAAATTGTCCGCGCAATTCGTAGTCGCGGCGCTCTACATCCCCCGCTTCACCAAATTCGTATTCCGCAGCGGCGCCAATAAGAAAGGGCTCTCCACGTTTGTACAACACAAGAGTGGGAACGGCACCGCCGAGAGCAGGATTTTGCCATCCCTCCGGCTTAATAACCGTCACGCGTGTTGTGGCGTTTGCTATGTTGCGATCTTGCGAATCACACGTGGTGATGCATGTATTGCTTGTTCCCAAATCCATGGCTGTGATACGCATAATAACCTCTGTAAAAATTCATCATGTGGTAAAAAAGCAGGCATGCCCTGTGTTTGGTAAGGGCAACTCTACTCGGGCATACATATATCTTTTGAATCGCGTACGTCAAGAGGGGCAATGCGCTTTTCCTTATGTATGCACGGTATGCTGCACAATAAGGGAAGCAGAAGTGCCTTTTTGCCCTTTAACAGGCTGTAGAAAAAGTGGAATTTCGTGCCTTGTCTACTCTAAAAGCTAAGATGGCATCCTATGCATCTTGCCATGCGCTACAAAATATTTCCTTCTTTCCCAAGTAAAAAGGTTTCGGCATGCATGCGGACTTATTGTTTTTTTTGAATGAGGGCAACAGATTACTTTTTTTTAACGGGGTGCTCAACATGTTTTTTCTCCTTGCACATTGATCACAATGAACATAATATGTATGTGTGCACAATATCCGTGCTATCTTTAGAAATGAGTACAATCACATGAAATATACAAAAAAAACGTCTGAGCATTCTGACAAAAAAAAATACGCTGATAAAGAAAATACCTTGAGCACACAAGAGACACCTGATAAGGGCAAGCCCGACCAACAAGGCGATACACCGAAAAAGGAGAACGCTGCCAGCTTTTGGCGTGACAGACAGCACAGAGACTTGGTCTTCTACCTTTCTATCGGTATTTTTTTCTTAGAAATGGTTGTTGGCGGCATAGCTTTTTTTTATGGTATCATCCACGCGACGCCGGGTGTTGACGGAGGTCCGCCGCAATTCCAATTCCCATGGCTTGCCTATATTATTGCCGCCATTGTGGCACCGGCTGCCCTTATCCTCATAGTCCACATGGCCGGTGTGGGACTTTTTCGTACGCTTAAGGGAAAGGACGCCGAGGAAGAAGCGGCATGGCAAGCAACATTGCCAAAAAGAGTGCGTAAAGTTTATACATTTATCAGCGGAGCACCTACGATGGTTCTCCTTCTTGGCTTGCTCCTTTGTGGTGTGGCGCTCTTTTATGTGGACGGTGCCATGGATGTGCTCTTGCGAGTGGCCTCACGAATGGAAAGTTACCTTCCGTGGATTGTGGGCGGACTTGTGATTGCATGGTGTGTTGCTTACATGGGGCGCGTGTGGTTTAGCTATCGTACACGGCGGATGGAAGAAGAATTTGCTTTTCGTCGTCAAATATTTGAAACAACAGGCCAAATTATTGTTGATAAAAACAGTAGGCAATTGCCGCCGGTCTATGAAGATGCGCCTAAGGCTTTGGAGGGTGCGCCTTCCGCCATGAGCGACGGGGCGGCACCTCTTGAGAATGCAGACGCGCACGCCCAAGTCATAGAAACCACTTTTGTTGTGCATGATGATGGGCGCAAGCAAGATGAGGATAGCTCAGAAGATGAAAGTGTTGGCAAAAAATAGCAGACGCTTGTGGTGTAACGTGTAACGTATTTGGGAATGCACTGATGAAGTCAGCACTCCTGTAAAGCTCTTAAGGAATATGTGTTATGGAAGCAAGCGCTAAACAAAATTGCCCTTGGGTTGACTTGAGTACCCTGCTTCAGCATATTGAGTCGCGTGTCAAGAATGTGCGGCGTCAACTGCACGCGCATCCTGAAAGGGCATGGCTTGAGTATGGCACGGCAGCTCTTGTGGCGCAGGAGTGCGAAGCCCTGGGGATGTCTGTGACACTGGGGGCGCAGGCTTTGTGTGCGCAGTCGCGCTTGGTACCACCCTCAGCGATTATGTGCGCACAAGCAAAGGCACGCGCTGTGGCTCATGGTGCCTCGCAGGCTCATGTGGACGCTTTTGACGACGGCTTGACAGCGTTGTGGGTAGACATACATTTTTCTGATATGCCAGAAGGGGAGAGCGGCGAACATGTGCTTGCTCTACGCTTTGATATGGATGCCAATGATGTGACAGAAAGTTGCGATGCCGCACACCTTCCGCACGAACAAGGCTACGCTTCGCGGTATAAGGGACTCATGCATGCCTGCGGACATGACGGGCACGTGGCCATGGGGGTCGGATTGCTTCACGCCTTACATGGGCTACGCACACACATGCCGCACCTTTGCGCCGGTCTTGCGGGTACTGTGCGATTGATTTTTCAACCTGCAGAGGAAATAGGGCAAGGTGCCAAGGCCATGCTTGATGCAGGTGCTATGGCACATGTGCGAGAACTTATAGGTATTCATTTAGGAATACAGGCGCAGGAGCGTGGAAAGCTTATTTGCGGCACGACGCATTTTTTGGCTAATTCCTCCTTTGAAATTGATTTTTTTGGTCGTGCGGCTCACGCCGGGCTTGCGCCCCACACAGGTAAAAATGCCCTTATGGCGGCAGTGTCTGCCATTCAAAGCATTCAGGCCATTGCCCGGCATGGTGATGGTGCCTCGCGAGTGAATATTGGGCAAGTGCATGTGGACGGCGCCCCCAATGTTATACCGGCGCACTGCTGGCTTGCCGGCGAAACCCGCGGTATGACAACGGCAATTAATCAGTGGATGCTCGAAGAGGCCATGCGCAAAAGTGCCGCTGCCGCTGCCATGTGGGACTGCACGCACACCTTTACGCAAACAGGAACGTGCTTGAGCGGCACGTCAGACATGGATCTTGCACAAGAAGTGCACGAAATTGCTGCACAAATGTCTTGCTTTCGCAATATTCGATTGACAGAAAAATTTTGGGCTTCAGAAGATTTTACGTGGTTTTTGCACGATGTACAGAGCCGGGGCGGTCGTGGTACCTTCGTACAGCTTGGCATAGATTGGGCTAGTGGTCACCACACAGCCTCTTTTGATTATAATGATGATGTGCTCCTAGAGGGTGTGGAATTGTTACTGCGTATTATTCTGCAAAAACTTTCCAAAGAATGATTTTAAGAAAAGTTGTTAAGACATATGCATATTTATTTAGGGTATTGCTTTATTTTTGTGGCTGCCACCTGCTGGGGTTTCTTGGGTATTTTTGGGCGTATTGCCATGGACGCGGGTTTATCCCCCATGGACGTGGCCTTTTACCGCGCACTGTTTGGCGGCCTTTTTATGCTTGCACACGCGGCGGCAGTACGTGATACACACATTCGCCAGCGCAAGGATATGCTTGTTTTTGTGTGCTTTGGCATTTTTTCCATTGCCAGTTTTTTTGTGGCCTATCAATATGCGGTGAAGGAGGGTGGTGCGTCCTTGGCATCTGTGCTTTTATATACAGCACCGGCATGGGTCGCTGTTTTTTCACGCATATTCTTTGGACTTAAGTTCACGCTTATAACGACCGGGGCTGTGCTTCTGTCGCTTGTGGGCGTTGCGCTCATAAGTTTTTCCGGGACAGAGTCAGAAGCCATACCTGCCGTACACACGGCTGCTCTTGAGCAAGCGATTCCATTCTTGGGTGTGGTCTTTGGCCTGCTTTCAGGCTTCTTATACGCCACGCACTATATTGTGACCAAAAAATATCTCACCATCTACACGCCGTTTACACTCTATGGCTACAGCTCCATCGTGGCAGCTTTATGTATTTTACCCTTCACGGATATTCGCTTTGACGTGCCTTGGAGCGCATGGACTTGCGTATTTGTTATTGCATTCATGTCCACTTATATCGCATATTGGGCATATTGTGAGGGTATTAGGCGCCTCAATCCCACGAAGGCCGCTGTGCTTGCCACGCTTGAGCCTGTTGTGGCCACCGTGGCTTCATGGCTCATATGGAACGAAAGTTTTGCCGGTATCGGATGGCTCGGTGCCGTGCTCATTATTGCCACCGTTATCATCTTACTTTTCGACGACAAAAAACGTAACTCGGGTGAAAACTCATGAAACAGTTTTTTCTACGCCTTATGCTGTGCGCATGCCTCTGCATATGTGCCGATCCGTTGTACGCAACAAGCAGTACTCCCAAAACAACAGACACAGAAAACGTAGAATCACGCCTCATTGCCATGCGTGTGCCCGTTGAGTCACCAAGAATGACCATTCTTGGGCATGATGCCATTCTTGTGGAGCATGCAGGCAATTTATCTTCGGCCAATAAGAGGATGCGTAAGCGCTGGCAAAACATGCGTAAAGAGCACGATATGAAAGTGTTTTCACCCCAGCATATCCCCTTACCGCAGCATAATCGACAGCAGTGGGCGGCATTATCGAATCTTATGTCTAAGGCCGATGCTATGAAAAAACTCCGATATATCAATGGTTTTTTTAATAATATCCCCTCCAATGCCGACATTGATATCTATGGCGAAAAAGAATACTGGGCTTTACCGCAAGAGTTTTTGGAAAATCGTAAAGGTGACTGCGAAGATTATGCCATCACAAAATACTTTGCCCTCAAGCACTTCGGCTGGTCGCCAAAAAAACTTTGGATCATTTTGCTCCACGACAAAATCAACGACGGCATGCACGCCGTCCTTGCTGCCAAGCATAACAATAATATTTTTATTCTCGATAATTTGAGCAAACCTGCCACGCTTCTTATTCCGGAAAAGCAATACAAAAAGCAGGTTTCTCCTTATCTTATGCTCAATGACGAAGGCATATGGTACTTTCCGTCCAGTGAGGGCTAGTAGCGTGTTTTTGAAAAGCATGTGGGGGGGAAACTTTTTTTAGGAAAAAAAAGCTT
>CAYJPE010000128.1:0-7914 GCA_964371965.1 uncultured Desulfovibrionaceae bacterium | reverse complement strand
GCGGTCTCCAAAACCGCATGTTGGGGGTTCGAATCCCTCCTGCCCTGCCATTTTTTTCTCAAAAATCTGAGCCATAGTAGGACATTATGTCTAGAAAAAAAGCTTCACAGAACGCCAAAAAGCAAGGCGAGAAAAAGCAAGGTCAGAACTTGAAGCCTACTCTGGAAAAAGGGGGCACGCATTCTGAGAACGTCAAATCTCAGATAGCGGACGGTGCTCAAGCAAAAAGTACTCAGTCTGATGGTGGGCAAAAAAATGCTCCAAAGCCCTTGCCTTCGACACATAAAGCTGTGCCAAAATCAGAATCTAAAGACAAGGTGCGCAGTAATCCCTTCAAACGCTTCACCACCTATGTAGAAGAAGCACGAGTCGAATTGAGAAAGGTCAGTTGGCCGACAATGCCGGAAACTCGTAAAGCGACGCTTGTTGTCTTTGCATTTGTGGCAGTCATGTCAATTTTATTGGGACTTGTAGATTTAGGACTGTCCTCGCTCATTGGCCTCATGCTGGCATAGTTTTTTGAAGCGGCCTTCCATTTGAAAAATGGATTCTAGTGCGTTTTTACGCAATTTTTTTAAATTCCCCGTTATAAAGGGGAGTTTTTTCTATCTGTTACGAGGTGTGGGCAAGCATGTTAGATAATGAGAAAGATATTTGTCAAAGCGAAGATCACAAAGATGATCAAGCAGAATTTGGATTGCCACTTGCCGTAGCAGAGTCGGAAGAGTTGGAAGTTGCAGAAATGCCTTTCATTTCAAGAGAAGATGACGGTGAAGATGTTGGAGAAACAGAAGTTGACGCCAATGTCGATAATTTAAGTGCTACAGAGATCATCGATAATGTTGCAGATTGTGACGTGGACGATAAAGCATGGGTACAAGAGGCAAGCCAAGAATCCGAAAGTAATAGTGTAGTCGCAACAGCTCTTCAAGAAGCAGGGGTTGAGAGCGATGTGGATGCGGGAGAGGATTCAGAAGAGCACAATCCCTACAACATTGATGTGCCTGACACCGCAAAGTGGTACATAGTGCATACATATTCTGGTTTTGAATTACGGGTCGAACAAACAATCAATGAAATGATTCGTAATGGACAGGCACAAGGTTTGATTTATCAAGTGGTTGTTCCAACAGAAAGGGTAGAGGAGCTTGGAAAGGGTGGCGAAAAACGCACTGCCAAGCGTAAATTTTATCCTGGTTATATCATGGTGCAAATGACCATGACAGATTACTCTTGGCATGTGGTGCAGACCATTCCCAAGGTAACGGGATTTGTGGGAGGTAAAAATCGTCCCACACCCATGCATGACAGAGAGGCAGATAAAATTCTACAGCTCATGAGAGAACGCCAAGAAAAACCACGTCCCAAGTTCAAGTTTGATCGGGGTGATGATGTTCGCGTTATAGACGGACCTTTTGGCGGATTTAACGGTGTTGTAGATGAAGTCAACTACGACAAGGGTAAACTCAAAGTGTCTGTGTCTATTTTTGGAAGGCAGACGCCTGTTGAACTGGATTTTGTTCAAGTTTCCAAGGGTTAGTTTAGGAAAGTTTTGGGAGAGTTTTTCCCCTGTCTTTTAAGGTGATTTTAAGGAATGAATCATGGCCAAAAAAGAAGTTGCCAAAATTAAATTGCAAATTGCCGCAGGTGCCGCAAACCCTTCGCCTCCCGTTGGGCCGGCACTTGGGCAACATGGCCTGAATATTATGGGCTTTTGTAAGGAGTTTAATGCACGTACTCAAGACCAAAAGGGTATGATTATACCAGTGGTCATAACGGTTTATGCAGATCGCTCCTTTACTTTTATTACTAAAACACCGCCAGCATCCATACTCATTATGAAAGCTGCAAAGGTAGACAAAGGTTCTGGTGAACCAAATCGAAATAAAGTTGGTTCTCTCACCAGGGTTCAAGTTGAAGAGATTGCCAAACTTAAATTGCCAGATTTAAATGCTTCCAGCATTGAGTCTGCAATAAAATCCATAAGTGGTACAGCCCGTAGTATGGGCATTGAAATTGTCTGATTTTAGCTTTGCGTGCTCGTCCTGTTTTGTGTGCTTAGCGTCACTGTTTAAATTCTTGTAATTTTACTACCTGTGACTACTGAGTCGAGTATGCAAAAATGTTTTGAGTCAGAACCAATGATGTATCGAATCCGCTTCTCGTGGTATAAAAGTACGTGTTTTGTTGCAGGTGCTTTTAAGTAGCCGTTGAATCAGTTGTACTGCCACAATTTTTCATAAAGTCTGTGCGCAGGAGATGCAAAACGACAAGGATAATATGATGCCCAAACATGGCAAAAAATTTCGCTCGGCACTTGATGGAGTGAATTTACAAGAACGTTTCACCCTTGAAGAAGCCGTGAGCAAGTCTTTGGCAGCTTCTTTTGCCAAATTTGATGAAACAGTTGATGTTGCTGTTCGACTTGGTGTTGATCCCAAGTATTCAGATCAAATGGTTCGTGGTGCTGTCACGTTACCAAATGGTCTTGGTAAAACTGTTCGCGTAGCAGTTTTCTGTAAAGGTGAAAAGGAAAATGAGGCCAAAGAAGCCGGAGCAGACTTTGTTGGCGCAGAAGATCTTGTGGCTAAAATCAAAGAAGGCTGGCTAGGCTTTGATGCAGCTGTGGCAACACCGGATGTCATGGCTCTTGTTGGTCAGATTGGTCGAGTTCTTGGGCCGCGTGGACTTATGCCCAATGCGAAAACGGGGTCTGTAACATTTGATGTGGCAAATGCTGTGAGTGAGTTGAAAGCAGGGCGTGTGGACTTTAAGGTTGATAAAGCCGGTGTTATTCATGCTCCCCTTGGAAAAGTTTCCTTTGGCACAGAAAAAATTATGGGCAACTTGAAGGCTTTGTTAGATGCTTTGCAGCGTTCCAAGCCTTCAGCTGCAAAGGGTCAATACATGCTTTCTTTGGCCATTTCTACCACAATGGGTCCCGGATTTAAGGCAGATGTGAGCCTTATAAAGAAATTTCTCGAAGGTTAATGTCATAGTAAGCAAAATGAGTTTTGCTGTGTGCAAGGCCTTTGGATAGACATGTTTTTTATAGAAATGCATGTCTTTGGCTAGGGAAGAATAGAGGAATACCAGTCGAAGAAAGCAGGTAGCAAATGCGTAATATCCTGCTGAGACATGTGGAGACACAAAATTCTTTGGCTCGGCATTCCATTTGGCAACCCCCAACGTGAGGAGAATCACGTGAACAGGTCCGAAAAAGCTACCCTGATTGAAGCCATAAAAGCGAAAGCTGATAAGGCATCTATTGCGGTAGTTACTGACTTCAAGGGTATGCCGGTGGAAGAGCTGACGCAGTTGAGAGATGTTCTGCGCAATGCAGGCTGCGACTATCTTGTCGTAAAAAATACTCTCGCGCGTATAGCTTTCACCGAGGGAACGCACGATTCCATAAAGGATGACTTTAAGGATAACTGCGCCATTGCCTTTGGGTATGATGATCCTGTGGCGGTGGCCAAGGCGCTCAGTGATTTTGCCAAGGGAAGTAAGCTTTTTAAGATTCGCCACGGCAGTCTTGAAGGCAAAGTACTTTCGGCAGAACAGATTAATAGTTTGGCCAAGATGCCCAGCAAGGAACAATTGTTGGCGCAAACACTTGGAACCATGAACGCCGTGCCCACTAACTTTGTATCGCTCTTTGCTAATATGATACGTGGCGTGCTTTATGCTTTGAAGGCCATTGAGGAAAAGAAGGCTGCATAATTTTTTTCCTGATCAACCATGCAAAGAATTATAACTTAAGAATCAAAGAATTTTAGGAGTTAACATGTCTGTGACGAAAGAACAAGTTGTTGAGTTTATCTCCAACATGACTGTTTTGGAACTTTCTGAGTTCATCAAAGAATTAGAAGAAAAGTTCGGTGTTTCTGCTGCTGCCCCTGCTGCTGCTATGGTAGTTGCTGGTCCTGCCGCCGCCGCTGCCCCTGCTGAAGAAGAAAAGACAGAATTTGATGTCATCTTAAAAGAAACCGGTTCCAATAAAATTGGCGTCATTAAAGTCGTTCGTGCTCTGACAAGTCTTGGACTTAAAGAAGCCAAGGAAAAAGTCGATACTACGCCTGCGACCATTAAAGAAGGTGTTTCCAAAGATGAGGCAGAAGATGCTAAAAAGCAACTGACTGAAGCCGGTGCTGTTGTTGAAGTAAAGTAAGTATTTTCTCATTTGCTTTTTTTATTGGTCTTCTTGATTTTATTGAGAAGACCTTTTTTGTATTTGCAAGAAGAAGTGAATTTCTATAATAATTTAAGTGAAAGTGAGTGTTTGTATGTCATTCAAATCCGTGAGTAGCCAAGACTTGCAGAATTTTTTAGCTAGTGAAGACATTGACCTAATTGTACAAAAAAATCAAAATTATTATAAGTCAAAATGGAATGATTGGGTAAGTATTTCTGATGTGATTGTACCGCAAAAAACTTTATCTTGGAATTGGCCGGCCTTTTTTTTACAAGAATTCTGGCTTTTGTATCGTAAACTCTATGGTTTTTTTGCTATTGTGTTTACCATAAGACTGACCACTTTTATTTCAATTATTGTTTTTCCATGGGCAGAATTTTTTTTCTCGCCAATTACTCTTGCCATGAGTGTCGTCATTCCTTTGCTGGCTAATGGTTTGTGTTTGAGGCGATATATGAATGTGTATGAACATGCACAAAATCAGTATGGTAAAAATGAGGAAGAAAAAAAACAATACTATGACTTGTATAGTGCAACATCTTATGTCGTGCCAATTGCTTTTTTTCTCCTCATGAGTTTCAGCATGTTCTATGTAATCAGCTACGTTGTAAAACTTGTTTATGAGCAGAGTCTTTTGTAGGTCTTGCTTAGGCGCTGTCGTCAAATACGCCTTTTCTCCCTTATCGAAGCAGTTTCTGCGCCAGAGTTCGCTTGCTTTTTCAGTCAAATATCAGAAGAGTATATTCCTTCAAAGCAAGCTTGACTTCCTTGAAGTAGCACAAAAAAATAGCTATTTGACGACAAACCTTAGTAAGGCCTATGAGTGCTCGTGAAATATTCACGTTCCTTCTCTTTGTCGAAGCAAGATATCCAAAAGTTTCTTGTATAGTTAACGCACTTTGCTGCCTGATTTTTTTGCCTTTTTTTGTTTCGTACATATTATTTTAAATTAATCTAATATTTAAGATGTTTGGCATAAAGAAAATGCGCAGTTTTTTCCATGTAGCAAGTAATTTTAAAATCTTGACTATGTTCTTGTTTTTTCTTATAATGCCCGACTTGTAAATAATGTGAAGCTTTTTTTGCATGACACTCAACTTTTTATCGCTTAAAGAGCACATATTGGATACAAAAAGTCTTTAAACTTCTTTTTTCTACTGGACAAAATAAAATATGAATCTATCTTTTTACAATACGGGGAAATTTTATGGCACGTATAACAGTTGAAGATTGCCAAGAGCGTGTTGAAAACAGGTTCTTGTTGGTGCAAATGACCATTAAGCGTGTCTATCAATACCGTGAAGGCTATGAAAGCCTTGTGGATTCGCGCAATAAAGAAGTGGTGACGGCTCTACGTGAGATTGCTGCAGGTAAGATTCTGCCTGAAGATCTCTCCTATTTTAGACCAGCTGACGGTACCACAAGACACATAGCCGCATATGATGATGGGAGCTATGAGACCGATGACTATATTGTAGAAGTACCTGATATTAGCGCAGATAATGCACGACTGGCACAGATGAATGCCATGAATCTTGCCGCATATGATAGGGAAGAGGATGAGGCAGACGAAGATGAAGATGATGAGGCAAAGGCCTTCGATGTACAATCGCCTGATGCTCTTTCTTATGGAAATAACTCCTGCGATAGTAATGTTTATGCCGATTCCTTTGGCGAACAACAAGTCAGCACAGTTCGTGATGCGTATTCTGGCTTTGATAGCAATGAATATGTATCAAGTGAGTATGAAGCGCGTTCATTTCAACCTGATTCTGATGACTCTGATGCGCTTGCTGCCGATGACGAAGAGGAAAATGTACAAAATGAAAGGAAGTTTAATTTCTTTGACGCAGAAGTCAACGAAGAGCATGAATCGCGTGTGTTCGATGATTTTCAAGACGACATTCACGATGACGTCAGTGATCAAGATAATGATGACAACTTTTAAAAGATTGAAAAAAAATCACAATCTGCGGCGGCAGCGGTATAGAGTCGCACCGCTTGTGTATGCTTAATACATAGCACATTTTGACTTTTTTTGCTTCCTCGCCTCTCGTCTTTTTTGAACAGCCTGCCTAAAAGTGAATTGTTTCTACAGGCTGCGCATAGATATGTGTTTGAATATGCAGTGGATGAAATGTGAGCACTCTATGACAGCCCGTTGAAAAGATACAATCTGCGGCGCCAGTGTAAAATGCCAAATCGCTTATGTTATGTCTCATACACTGCGTGCCTTGACTTTTTTCACTTTCTTGCGACCTTTGCAGAGGGGGACTTTTTGAATGGACTGTCAAAAATGGAGTTTTTCAACAGGCTGATGAACCTTATCTTGAAGAGCTCATATTTCGGTGGATTATGCTTTTCGTGTATGGGAGCATTCCTATATATGACATAGTTGCATGGACGCATTGACTGCGTCCTGTATATTTTTCAAAGCATATTTTTGATTAAACGATACAACTTTCTTTTGCATGTTTTAAGGCTTCCGCAATATTCTTGATTGCGGCATGAATTCTTCTTTAAAAATTTGGCGTTAGACCATGAGTCAAAGAGATTATTACGAAGTACTTGAAGTGGAGAAGTCTGCCTCTGATGAGGAAATTAAAAAAGCCTATAGACGTCAGGCCATGAAATATCATCCTGATAGAAATCCTGACAATCCGGAATCAGAACAAAAATTTAAAGAAGCTGCAGAAGCATATGATGTTTTGCGCGACAGTGAAAAGCGTGCGCGTTATGATCGTTTTGGGCATGCAGGCGTACAGGGTGGAGGTGCTGGTGGCTTTGGCAGTGCCGAAGATGTATTCTCCCATTTTAGCGATATTTTTGGCGATCTTTTTGGTTTTGCTTCAGGCGGGAGAAACAGACCCATGGTGGGTGCTGATTTGCGTTATAATCTCAATATTTCATTTATGCAAGCCGCACAAGGTGATGAAATTGAGTTAAAACTTCCTAAGCGTGCCTTATGTCCAGACTGTGATGGTTCCGGCGCAGCACCGGGCACGAAGGCAGAAACGTGTATGCATTGTGGCGGTGCCGGTCAAGTACGTCGTTCGCAAGGTTTTTTTCAAATATCCACTCCATGCCCTGTGTGTCGTGGTGAAGGCAAAATTATCACAAAACCGTGTCCTCGCTGTGTTGGGCAGGGTGTTGTTGCAGAAACACGCGAACTTTCAGTGCGTGTACCTGCAGGTGTCGATACCGGAACACGTTTACGCGTCCGAGGTGAGGGAGAGCTTGGCATTAACGGTGGTCCCGCGGGTGATTTGTATGTGGTCATATCGGTAGATCAGGACAAAACTTTTCGCCGCCATGGGCAAGACATTGTGTATAGCCTGCATATCACCTTTGTTCAGGCAATTTTGGGCTTTAGGGCTACTGTTCCTGCTTTAAAAGAGTCTGTTAGCCTTGATGTGCCTAAGGGGACGCAAAGCGGAACTGTCTTACGTATCAAGGGTGAAGGGATGCCCTACCTTGGTCAATCACGCCGTGGTGATTTGCTTGTGGAAGTTGTAGTGGACATTCCTACACGGATAAGTGAAAAGCAAGAGGAATTGCTCTTGGAATTTGAAAAACATGCGCCTCCGGAAGGCCCCATAAAAAAGCTGAAAAAAGCGGCAAAGAAAGCTGCGAAGGCCATGGGGCTTGACTAGTAGCATGTGTTCTCTAAATGTGTGTTTTTGAAAAGCATGTGGGGGGAAACTTTTTTTGGGAAAAAA
>CAYJPE010000127.1:0-7925 GCA_964371965.1 uncultured Desulfovibrionaceae bacterium | reverse complement strand
GAGAGGGGGGTGTGGGGGGAGAGGACCTTTTTTCAAAAAGGTCTTTCCCCCCACGAAAAAATAATTAATCAGTGTTTCCCTATGTTTCTAAAAAAACAAGCGCAACCCACTCACCCTTTTGGTGGATTTGAGCAGGTGGGCGTGCTGCAAAAGCTTCCAATTGTGCATACGCGGCCTCAACGTCTTTTGCCTGTACGTCTAAAATTCCTGAAATTATAAGCACTCCGTCTTTTTTTAAGAGCGCACCTATTTCTTGTGCCATATCTTGTAAAGGGCGTGCCAAGACGTTGGCAAGTATCACGTCAAAGCTTCGCCCCACAACCACGTCAACACTGCCGTGTCGTATGTCTAAGCCAACGTGTTCTGTGGTATTATATGTTACAATATGGTTAAGAAGTATGTTTTCTTGTACATTTTTCAAAGAAAGTTTATCTATGTCGATACCTACGCCATAGAGTCCTGACAGGCAGCACGCAATACTCAGAATGCCGGAGCCTGTACCCACATCCAAAAATTCCATACCGGGCACAACACGACCGGTTTCCAATAATTCTGACAACACTTCCAGGCAGAGAGCTGTGGTGGCATGATGACCTGTGCCAAAGGCAGATTTTGGCTCAATGACAATGAGTTGCTTCCCTTCAGTGTCTATCCCTTCAATGTTTTCATTTTGGAGCCATGGCGGCAGCACGACAAAGCGTTCTCCACACGTAATAGGTGTGAAGTATTGACGCCACGCCATTGTCCAGTCCTCGTTTTCGATATTATCGAGTTTTACAAGGGCTGACGGAAATTTACGACGCACTTCTTCCATGAGTTCTTCTAAAAATTCACGACTTTCACAATGAACGCGCACACGAGTTTCCCCCGTAGCGAGGCTTTCTTCTTCCCAACCAAATGTAATGCGTAAGGAAAGCATTGCCCACAGATGTTCGAGGGTGTCTTCTTCAACAGTAATATCACAGCGGAATAATGTTTTCATAGGCAAGACGTACAATGGGCTTTTTCTACTGTCAAGCGTCGCACACAAAAAAATTGGGGGAAGCTGCGATACCAACGAATTGCTGAAATCCTCCTGAGAAAAGCGACAGCGCCTAACAAATACGTGGCAGCTGATCGCCCTCAAGCGTCGTGAGGAGGCGTTTGCCACCTAAGGGTGTTTGCAGTGCGACAAGTGGCTTTTTTTCTTCGAGCACGGTACCAATGCGACAGGCAGCGTGTCCGTACCTGTGCGCTCTCATGGTTTGGAGTATATTTTCCGCTTCTGCATGGGGCACAAAGCACAGGACTTTGCCCTCGTTGGCAAGGTAGAGCGGGTCAAGTCCAAGAAATGAGCAGCCATTGCGCACGCTTTCGTCAATGGGGATACTGTCTTCTTCGATAAGTATGGAAACGTGCGATTGTTCGGCAATTTCGTTGAGCGTCGTGGCAAGGCCACCGCGGGTGGGGTCGCGCAAGACGTGGATGCTTTGAGGTGTTGCGGCGGCATGGACGATCTGTTGTACGAGTTCGTTGAGCGGTGCGGAGTCAGATTGGACATCGCTCACAAAGGAAAGGCCTTCGCGTTGCGCCATGATGGTAAGGCCGTGGTTACCAACAGGGCCGCTCAGAAGAATGGCATCTCCCGCTTGAGCTCTATGACCCGATGGTGCCGGCAGGGTGATGACTTCACCTATACCTGTGGTATTAATAAATATTTTGTCGCACATGCCACGGGGCACGACCTTTGTGTCTCCGGTGACAATGTGGATATGCGCTTCCTGCGCAGCCTTGGCCATATCAATAACGATACTTTCAAGAATGTTTTTTTCGAGTCCTTCCTCAATAATAAAGGCGCAGCTTAAATAGCGTGGTATGGCGCCGAGCATGGCGACGTCATTGACAGTGCCGTGAATGGCGAGGGTGCCTATGCTTCCGCCGGGAAAGAAAAGGGGCGTGACGGTATAGGAGTCTGTGCTCATGGCGATGGCACCATGCACATGAAGAAGTGCGGCATCGTCCATGGTGAGGAGTATGTCATTGGAAAAATGGCGAAAGAAGAGGTCGGCGATGAGTCTTTGTGAGGCTTTGCCACCGCTGCCGGCGTCTAAAAGAATGTGTGTTTCGGTGCTCATATGTAAGCCTCCAGATTGTATTTGTGGTAGGCTGCACAAGACCCCTCTGTGGAGACCATGCACGGGCCTACGGGCTGTGCCGGTGTACAGACTTTGGCAAACAGCGGACATTGTGATGGGGTAATAATGCCTTTGAGGACGTCGCCACATCGGCAGCCGCTGGGAGGGACTGTTTCCGGCAGAGTGATCTGAAGGCGCTTGAAGGCATCAAAGCGTGCATAGGCATCCTTTATACAAAGGCCGCTGTGGGCAATGGTGCCCATGCCACGCCAAAGGGCAGGTGCTGTAAGAAAAACTTGATCAAGCACGGCTTGCGCACGTGGGTTACCTGTGTTGTCTACGGCACGAATGTAGGCATTGCACACATCGGCGCGCCCTTGCTGTCTTTGTTCTGCCATAAGGCATAAGGCGAGCAAAATATCTCCCACGTCAAAGCCGGCGACAATGCCCGGAGTGTGGCGCTGTTTGAGAAATTGATAAGGCGCAAGGCCAAGAATAGTGGAAACGTGACCGGGCAGAAGAAAGGCATCTATGCGCGTGTCAGTATCGTCGAGCAAAGCTTGCAGAGCCGGTGGTACAAGTTTGTGACAGGAAAAAACACAGAAATTCTTCACGCCTTGTTGCTCTGCCATGAGTATGGTGGCGGCCACTGTGGGTGCCGTCGTTTCAAAACCTATGCCGAGAAAAACGACAGTATCCTGCGGATGTTTATGGGCAAGTTGTACGGCGTCGAGGGGAGAATAGACCACTTCCACGCGCGCACCTTGTGCTTTGGCGTGCTTGAGGCTTTGTCCCTTGGGGCCGGGCACGCGCAAGAGATCACCAAAGGTAGCAATAATAATACCATCAGTCTTGGCAAGTTCAAGAAAAGCTGCAATTTCTGCATCATGTGTCACACAGACGGGACAGCCGGGGCCCGAAAGATGGTGAATATTTGGCGGTAAGACAGCGCGTAGCCCACTGTGAAAAATAGCCACGGTGTGGGTACCGCACACTTCCATGAAGCGAAGTTCTTGTCCGTCGAGCAGACGTGTAAGCTTGTCGAGAAGAGCCTTGCTTGTGTGGGGATTCTTGAAATCACGGCTTAAATCCATGCGTATTCTTTCCTTTATGTCAATGCATTGTGTTTATTGTGTTGACGTAAAAAAAGTGTTCTAAGGCAATTTCTGTCCATTTGTAACCTCGTGACTTGTTTACTCTAAAAGTGATAGTTGCATTCTATCAGTCCGTTGAAAAAGTGCAATCTGCGGCGTCCCCTTCGGCTAGGGGATAAAAAGTCAAACCGCTTATGTATGTCTCATAGACTACGCGCCTTGACTTTTTTCGCTTCCTTGCCCCCTTACAGAGGCGGCACTTTGTGAACGGACTGTCAAAAATGGCGTTTTCAACAGCCTGCTAAATAACGTATGGCATTTTGCGGACAGACGCCAGCACAGGTGCCACACATGTCGCAACGCCGCACATCCACACTATGCGGTTCACCCGGCACAATAGCCTTAAATGTACATGCAGAAAAGCATGCGCCGCATGCTATGCACAATGTCCTATCAATCTCTGCGCCAAGTGGCAATATACTCTCTCCGCCAAAGGCAAAGGGTGTTCGCAAAAGCTTATGATCTCTGTATTCCATCTCAAAGTCATAATCGTACACTTCTCCTTGCCCCTGAGTAATGCAAAACAGGCACATAGCAGGATAGCGTTCACATTCTTCCAAGGTATATTGGTGTACAGAGCTTCCTCCATGAGCCTTGGCGCGTACTTCTTCCAGAGGCACTTCATGGGCTTCACCATCAAGGCGAAACGTTATGCCGGGCACAAGGTAGGGTTGACCTACAGCATTCTTGGAATTTTTGCGCCCGTGGGGATATATACCACACATACTTATACGAGGGTTTTGCTTCAGCTGGCGATAGAAAGGTTTGCACGTCATGGTCAAAAAGTAAATCCCGGTATCGTCGGCATCTGCTATGCTTATAATACGACTCTGAAGCGTACTCCCGTCAAAGGTACTGATACTCATACAGCCAATTTTTTCAATATATTGGTAAATTTCTAGAATTTTCATAATAAAACTCATGTTTTTTTCGCTGTTTATTTGAAAAGCGAAATAATCAGCGTCATATGTTATGATGACAAAGGGTTATCAAAGCTACCTTTCACGCCCCAAAGCACGACCTGCCGCAAAGCCACTGGCCCACGCCCAATGCAAGTTATACCCGCCAAGTTGCCCCGTAATGTCAAGCAGCTCCCCCACAATATACAAGCCTTTGTGCTTCAAGCTTTCCATGGTGTGTGGGCATATATCTTGCGTCAACACGCCTCCCGCAGCGGCTTCCGCCTTGTGCATGCCTTCGGTGGCATGAGCCATAATATTATGCTTGTGTACACATGCGTGCAATTGCTTTCTTACGGCTCGCGAAAGTTCTGCCACTTTACGGCGTGCCACGTCTTGCGGCAACAGTGCATCGGCAAGGCGCTGTGGCATATGTCGTGACAAGAGTGTGCGCACAAGGAGCTTGCCACACTCAGGGGCGTCGAGAAGATCTTCAAAGGAGGTATGTGGCAAAAAATCAATATGCAGGGCTTCGTTTTTTTTCCAATAGCACGAAGCTTGCAGCACGGCGGGGCCACTCACGCCCTTATGTGTGAAAAGTAAGGATTCTTCAAATATTTTTTGTGCCACGTGTATGCGCACCGGTACGCTTATGCCTGTGAGTGCAGCAAAGTTTGCCATACGAAGCGGCACAAGGACGGGACGGAAAGGCCGCGCTTCGTGAGCCCATTGTGCCGCAAAATGCACACCCGCTGATGTGGCACCTACAGATGACCATGCGGAAGAACCAAGGGCGAGCACAAGGTTATGCCCTTGCACGCTGTATGTTGTGTGCGCATCTTTGAGGGAAAGGGTAAAAAGACCTTTATTCTGACTGTCATGAATGCACTGGCTATTATGAGCACACGAATCATAAGCAATATGATGTATGCTCCGGCCAAGGGCAAATTGACAGCCCCGCACTTCGCACATATGCACCAAGGCTTGTACCATGCGTTGTGCTTTTTGCAAGCCAAAATATTGACCATGCAGTCTTTCTTCGTACAAAAGCTTATGCCGGTCATAAAATGAGAGAATCTTCTGAGGAGGAAATGATGTAAGCGCGGGCTTGGCAAAGGACGTGTCTTTTCCAATAAAGAACGACGAGTTCATATGCTTATTGGTAAAATTTGCCTTGCCACCACCACTTATACAGATTTTACGTCCCGCATGTGGATTATGATCCACCACAAGCACGGAAGCGCCGCGCTGTGCTGCTGTCATGGCACACATAAGGCCGGATGCACCGGCACCAAGAATAAGGGTGTGAAACATCATCCGACAAAATACCCGTGCCCTCTGTATCCGGCATAAAGCCCCATGGCCTCAGTGCATCTGCAATAAGGAGTGTTTTATTTTACAGTCATAATGGTTTAGGAAGTATAGACATCGTGCCTACAATCAAGATATTGAGAGGCCTTAATCACCTCTTCCATCTGCACGCTCGTCACACCAAGGCGTTCGATGGCATGTTGATAGCTTGTAAATTGCTGTTCTGAGAGCATGGAAATAAAATTATGTTGCCGCATAAGATGTACAAGAACCCGTGTATTTGAACGAAGCTCTATAAGCATAGAACACATATGCTGACGAATTTCGCTGTCGGCAGAACACGCATTCATACGTTCGAGGGCGCCCATTGACATGCTGAGCATGTCTGTAGGAAGAGATTCTGCGGGCAGAGAGTCCTTATCCATGACAGTTGACGCCTCGTAGTTCCGCCGAGAGGATACTGGAGGATCTAAAAGAACCGCATGGTCAGAACTGCACTGTGAAGAATTCATGGATATCCCCTTAGGTAGTTTACAACAAGATGCAGGGAAATGTCTTTGTCAAAAAAATATCCCTTTCATCTAAAGATGGTTATAGACGTTCACTTGAATACTTACATGCACAAAATGTGCCGAAAATAAAGGCTTCATGTTTGACAAGTACACACCAATACTAACATAAGCTCTCCTGACATCAAGAGTTTTTTTGCAAAGGCAGCTTACAAAAGCCATATGAGTGTACAAAATGCGGCATGTGAGCGTACGTTGCCTTTCACAAAAACTTGAAAAAACCTTGCCAAAAGACGTGAGCCATGCAATTTTGAGAATATCTGCAAAGAATTTTGAATCCTTTGAAAGATAATCTCAACAAAATCTAGACTAGCACAAAGGAATTATTTTGGCAAGCGAGTTACACATGCATGGCAAAAGTTCGCATAAAACAAAGTTGCACTTATATGCAAAAAATGACAATATTTTTACTGTGACTCTTGATATGATGCCATTCTTCCATGGTTCTCATCATGAAAAAAATTTTTTCTGGAAATCTATGATATGTGTCAAAAAAATATCTCTGTAATCACTTGACAGACACATACGCTTAGGGCAAAAATACACCTCACAGATTGTGTGTATACCACGTATACCGTGACAACTTAAATGGCGTATTTCCCACAGCATCGACTTTCTAGGTGATACGCACTTTTCTTGAACGACTTACCTGAGGGGAAACTTACATGGCATCCCAATACCGTTTGGTAACACGTAGCGACTTTGATGGTCTTGTTTGCGCTGTACTTTTGAAGCAGATAAATCTTGTAAGCGATATATTGTTCGTGCATCCCAAGGATGTGCAGGATGGGCGCGTAGAATTGAATCAAAACGATATTACGACAAACCTTCCGTACAGCCCTTATGTCCACATGTGCTTTGACCATCACCTTTCTGAGTCCTTGCGTACAACCACGGAAACAAGCAATCGCATTATCAAGCCCGATGCCCCATCTGCCGCTCGTGTGGTTTATGACCACTTTGGGGGTAAGGATCGCTTCCCAAATATTTCTGACGACATGATGGAGGCTGTGGACAAATCGGATACGGCCAACTTTACCCTTGAGGAAATTTTAACGCCTGAAAAATGGGTATTGTTAAGTTATATCATGGATCCTCGCACAGGGCTTGGGCGTTTTCGTAATTTCCGTATCAGTAATTATGAATTGATGATGAAGATGATTGACCTGTGCGGCACGAGCACTTTAGACGAAATCATGGAAAATGAGGATGTTAAAGAGCGCGTGAGTCTGTATTTTGAGCATCAAGACAAGGCAAAAGAGCAACTTAAGCAGTGTGTGGCCGTTCATGGTAATATGCTTGAGCTTGATTTGAGGGATGTGGAGCCTATTTGGCCCACCAACCGTTTCACTTTATACGCGCTCTTTCCGCAGTGCAACATATCTGCGCATATTATGTGGGGTTTACAAAAGAAGAATGTGGTTTTTGCCGTGGGTAAATCCATTGTCAATCGTTCCAATGCGGTCAACATAGGTGAGATTATGCTGACGTATGGTGGTGGTGGTCATTTAAATGCGGGTACCTGTCAAGTGCCTACGGAAAAAGCTGAAGAAACGCAAAAAGAATTGCGTAAGCTCCTGCAAGGTTAGATTTATATATCAACCCACTGTATATCAAAAAAACCCTCAAGTAAATTGGGGGTTTTTTTATTATGGAAGAAGGGTTGATTGAAGAGATTTTTTGTTCTTTGGCAAGGACGATGCACGTGGGGATGCGGTATAAGGGTGAAGGGCATAACATCAAAACTTCCTTTATCAGGGCTACGATAACATAATTTCGGAAAGGCACGTTTCCTGCTTAGAGATTGAGGGTTGTTCCTTTCAGAATATTGAATAGAGGAATAGTTAAAGCGTTTTGAGGGGATGGGGGGAGTTTGAG
>CAYJPE010000126.1:0-7972 GCA_964371965.1 uncultured Desulfovibrionaceae bacterium | reverse complement strand
CTTTAATTATTCATCTGTTCAATAAATTGAAAAGATGAATGCGCAATCACTGAGATTGGAGAAGTTTTTTTTGTAATTATTTTATAGTAAATTTTATATATACTTTTATTTAATCAGTGTTTCCTTAGGCGCTGTCGTCAAATGCGCACTTCTGTTTTATATGAAGGAAGATAAGCTTGCTTTACAAAATATGCTCTTATGATATTTAACTGACAAAACAAGCGAAGTCGTCGCAGAACCGGCTTCGATAAGGGCGAAAAGACGCATTTGACGACACCTCCTAAAACTCTTGTATCTGTTCCGGCACAGCAAAGTATGCTTTTAAGTCTGCCTCCTCCTTCGCATAGCCCGGAGCGCCAAGGCGGGCATTCGCAAGGCGCTTGCCAAGTTCCACTGCAGGCTGGTCTAAGGGATTAATGTCCATGAGCCAGCCGGTAAAGACGGTGGTCGCCTCCAAAAGCATCATAAGGGCACCGGCTGCTTTTTCATGTGTTTCTGCCATGCGAATGTCCACAAGGGGCGTGTGGCATTGCGCCAAAGCCATGCGTGTTCCAAGGCCTTCGGCGTCAATAAGAGCGCCAAAAGCCTTGCCCTTGAGCCATTGCCACTGCTCGGGCAGGTCGTCGGGGAAGGGGCGCCCCTTGGGAAGGGAGGAAGAGAGAAAGAGGCAACCCTTGTCGCGCGGGCCGTCCAAAAACATTTGCTGCGTGGAGTGCTGGTCGGTAACGCCTACAGCAGAGATTGGCATAGTACCCTTCCCTTCTTTGCCAAGGCTTTCTGCCCAAAGTTGCATAAACCATGGCCCAAGTGTTGCCCATTGCGGAATGTAGGAGAAGAAAATGAGTTGGCTATATTGGTACTGTTCCAAGGCATGGCACCATGTGGCTAAGTGATAGGCGGGATGTTGTCCCATGTTGTGCGGCTCGGCGGCCAAGGGCGCGGCAACGCTTGCGGCACCGTCCATAAGGGCACGCCAGTCCATGCCCAAGAAAGCCGCGGGGAGCATGCCAACGGCAGAAAGTGCCGAATATCTGCCTCCCAAATGGTCGGGTACTTCGAGGGAAGAAAGGCCGTGGCCTTCCGCCTCTGCACGCAAAAAACCCTTACTTTTGTCCGTTATCACTACCATATGTTCTGTCCACGCATTGCCAAGCTGTGTTTGAAGCCATTGGCGCACAAGAAAATATTGGGCAAGGGTTTCTATGGTACCGCCGGACTTGCTTATGCACACGACCAAGGTCTTTTGGGCGGACAAATTGCCAAGCCATGATTCAAATGTTGCCGGACATACATTGTCTGCAATCCAAAGCCAAGGCCCCTTATGTCCCGGGCAGTCCTGTCCGGGGGCAAAGGCTCTTTGGAGGGCGCGTGCACCAAGGGCAGAACCGCCTATGCCTAAAAGAAGCATGTGCTCATATTGACTGCACAGCGGCACCACACGTTCCATGTCCTTTTCGAGTTGCTCTCTATAGGGCATATTCAAGAATGGAAGTGTACCTGCGCCAAGTTCTGAGGCCAAGCGCGCCGAGAGTTCCTGAGTGCGGCTATGAGCCGAACCATGTGCGTCTTTTTGCACGCGTCCCACGTAGGCACGTGACCATTCAAGCTTGTGTGAAGGCATAATCTTCTCCTTGAAAAACGGTTACATAATGTCGTTGAAAGAAGCAATCTGCTGTGCCACCGAAAAAATCTACACATTTGATTGATGTCTAATGTACCGCGATGGCAGGATTTTTTCTTTTTCTTGCATCTCATCTTTTTTGAACGACCGCGAACTTGGGGAAGCACTGATGAATTATTTTTCTTGAGGGGGGAAGGGGATCTTTCCCCTTAGGAAGGGACAGGTGCCAAAACCCAAAAGATTCACCCTAAAGGGCACACGCCCCTTCCCCCCTCAAACTCCCCCCATCCCCTCAAAACGCTTTAATTATTCCTCTTTTCAATAAATTAAAAAGAGGAATCCTCCATCACTGAGATAGGAAAAGTTTCTTTCTGGAATTATTTTATAATAGGTTTAATATATTCTTTTATTTAATCAGCGCTTCCATAATTTTATTTCGTCAGTGCTGCCTTGGTTTTTTTCAGCAGACTACGAAAAGGAACACTTTATTTGACGGCAAAAAGAGACAGCTTTCTGGGCGCAAAAAAACGCCGTCGTACGGTATTATACGTATGCGGAAACACGCCAAAACGCAAGGACCACAAGGGGCATTTTTCTCGTTCCGCACAGCTTCTCACATCTTTTCTATGGCCGGCGCATTGCAAGCAATGACGACGCACACAGCGCAGGGCTTTATGCTGTGCCATGGCAGAGGTCTCGCCCGTATCATAGCTGTGCCCCAAACGCCACGGCCAAAGAGCACATTGGGTATCTTGGCAACGACGTATTTCTTGCGAGGCATTGCCTTGACACTCAAGGCAAAAGCGACGCACAAGACGTAATACTTGAGGCTTTGCCATCAGACTTCTCCATCCTGCTTTGACAAGCAACACTTTTTGTATTTTTTTCCGCTACCGCAAGGGCAAATGTCATTGCGCTTTGTCTTTGAGTATGGCGCGTCCTGCCGTATCGAAGAACGTGACGCCATGTTCTCCAAATCTTCTGTATAATATAAGACACCATCAAGACGTTCAAAATAGCTTGTGTGGTGCGTATGGTGCTCTTGATTGACAGTACCCACTACCTTGTCCAGTGTTTTGTACTTGAGTGAATAGGTGGCAAATTCTTGTGCGCGTTTCGCACTTTGTATGTCTTTCGTAGGGCAGACAAGGCCTGTGCTGTGTACCTCCAAAGCGAGCCATTGCACATTGTGCATGACCTGTGCGACATGTTGTGCAAATTTTTTTTCGTTCTTACCGTATCGAAATGACGGATGTACCGTGCGTATCACAAAGTCGGAGAGCATGAGGCAGTGGGCACTGTAGCGGGCACGAAGCATGCTGAGAGCGTTGGGAAGTGTTTTCCACGCTTTGTCGCCGAGGTGGTAGGGAGCACAACAAAGCCCATATGTTGCGCCGGAAGAGCACGGGCAGACTACGGCTGAGTCATGCGCTACAGGCTCATGAAGGTGCTCCACGTGTACTTTGGATGAGTTCATATACTGTGTTCCCTCAATCTTTATCGGGTCGTTGAAAAAAACAATGTGTTGACTGTTAAAAATAGAGTTTTTCAACAGCCTGACACACAAGCAATGTGATTTTTATCCCCGCTACGAAGGGACGGCAGCAGGATATACTTTTACAATGGCTTGTTCGTTGTACTCCATCGAATCAAGGAAAAGATCTGGATATCTGTCATGTCTAATACGCCACAATGGTATTTTTTCTTGCATTTTACCTTTTGTGAACGGCCTACGAATGTGGCCTCTCTCAACAGACTGTCACAGCGCCTGCAAGCGCCGCTTGCCTATCAGGCTGTTGAAAAACGGCAATCTGCGTCGTCAGCGATAAAAAGTCAAACTGCTTATGTATGCCCAATACACTGCGCACCTTGACTTTTTTCGCTTCCTCGCATCTCGCCATTTTTGAACAGCCTGCCTAGAATGGACTTTTTCAACAGGCTGCTATGAGCATTGAATATCAAGACCATTGAACATAAAGACGCCCATAAAAGGAATGTTAGATATAAAAATTGTATTGTTTGATGTATTCGAATATGACAACAAAGCAAACGCACGGTTACTTTTGCACACATGATGCAACAAAGCAAGTTCTTATTTAAGGGCGTCTCTGAGCAAATTTTTATGTTATATTAAGAACGAAGAACGTGCTTTGAGTGAATAAAAACTTATGGTATTTGGCAGAAAAAACAAGCGAAGTCTGACACAGAGCCCGCTACTATAAGGGGGAAAAGGCGCATTTGACGATGAATACTCGTACCTTGTTTACTCTAAAAGCTATGATTGCATAGCCTATGCATGCTGCCATGCGCCGCATAATATTTCCTTCTTTGCCAAGCAAAAAAACTCTGGCATGCACGCGAACCTATTGTTTTTTTGAAGGGGCGACCGAATGGCGCCGCAGGCGTGACCGTCACACGAGGAACGAGTGTTACGGAATATCAAGAGCAGCGATGTGTGAGAGAAAGCCTTTTTTTCCTAAAAAAAGTTTCGCCCTAAAGGGCACACGCCCCCACATGCTTTTAAGAATAAGCATTGAGACAAAACACGCTGCTAGCACGGGAGATTGCTCTTTTTCAATGGCTTGCCAAAGAAAATGTCACTAACAATGCCTGCGCCATATTGACAAAGCTATGCAATCGCGCTACACACAAGTTGTAGGTATCTTATGTTTGCCGGAAATGGTCACACATGCTTTCTCCTTATAAGCTTACGTACATGTGACCTATGCATAGAGCCATGCTTAACAGCCCGTTGAAAAAGTGTCATATGCTTCGTCAGCGATAAAAAGTTATATTGCTTATGTATATCAATGCTGTACACGTTGACTTTTTGTCTCCTCCTGAAGGGCGCCGAAGGCGTAGCCGTTACGTGGGGGACGAACCTTATATAAGGCAACGCTGCATTTCACACTTTTTGAATGAACTGTCAAGAATGGAGTTTTTCAGCAGTCTGTTAACAATGCATGATGTTGCTTGTCGGCTTTGATGGTACCTCAAATCATTCTCTGCTTTTTTTGTACTCGAACCTCTGGCGCTTTACAGCACTGTGTGGAGCTCTCGTGGATTGCGTAGAAAAAATTCAATAGCATTGTTCAAAATAATTTTCTACTCTTGCTCGTGAGGTGCCAGATGACGCAAAATACCCCGACCCCTTCCTCTGCAGATGCTGCAACCTTGTCTGTTGCTCAAAATATCGCCGACGGCATGCCTGTCCCAGTCATTTGCCTCAATAACAGACTTGAAGGCGTCTATTTTAACGCTGCATTCGCCTCATTTATGGAAGTTGATAAGAAAGACACTGCAGAAAATACACACAAAAATAACATCCATGCAACGGATATCCTCCCCGATATACAAGCTGACGGGCACGCCTCCATACAAGCACTCCAAAAAGCCATGCGCCGTGCCATTAAGGATGGAGCATACCAACTGCCATGGATAATTCAAACATTTTCTGGAAAGTGCATCCCTATCAAGCTCTCCTTGGCAGCCAACACAACTACAGAGGAAACCAGCGTCAATTGCTTCCTTTTACCTTCAACCCATGAGGCAGACGCGGCGCAGGCACGCAACACTGAAACTGACATCCATTTACATTATATTATTGACGATGCGCACACAAAAAATCCTTACACGCCTACGGAAGAGGAAGCGCAAGGCGGTACAAAGCGAGATATGCTCGAAGGCTTGCCACTCATAATGCACATTTGGTCAAAGGATTTGGAACTGCTCGATTGCACTGCCGAGGCCACAAGCACCTTTGGTGTGGCTGATAAAGACGAATTTGAACAAAAATTTTTCACCCTGTGCCCAAAAATGCAAATGGGAAAAAACTCCCATGACCTCATGAAGGAATATTTGCACAAGGCTTTTCAAGAAGGATTTTGTAATTTTAAGTGGCTTCACCAGAGTGTCGAGGGGCGAATTTTCCCGTGCGAAGTGACCTTATGCCGTATAACGCACTTTGACGAAGAATGCGTCCTTGGCTATACGCAGGACTTGTCGCGGATAAGTAGCCAAGCCCAAGATTTTTCAAAGATGATGGAGAGCACCAGAGCCATGCTGGATGCCGCGCCCATTGCCGTTACTTTGTGGGATAAGGCGTATTGCTTGCGCGATGCCAATCAGGAATGCGTGCGCCTTTTTGGTTTTAAAGATGCCGATGACTTTGTGCTCAACTATCGTTGCGTTATTCCAAACTTGCAAGAAAGTGGCGAACGTACGCTTCTTGTGGTCAGAAATGCTTTGGATAAAACCTTTAAAGAAGGTTATCATCGCGGTAACTTTTCCACGTATCACTTGCACAATCGCACGCGCTTGCCCCTTGAGATCACGCTGGCACGTCTTTCTGTGTGGAACGAAGAAATGGTGGTGGCCTACATGCGTGACCTGCGCGATGTCAAAGCGCTCATTAAGAAAATGCAGACGGAAGAAGAACGCATTCAAACCATTTTTGACATCACGCCCCTTGGCATCGTTGTGTGGGATAAAACCTACAATATTATCGAATGTAACGATGCCATGATTAAAATGTATGGTTTTGCAGACAAAAAGACATATATGTCAGCAAGCTATAAAATTTTACCGCGGGTGCAACCTGACGGCACTCCAACGCTGACCTTAGCGCGGCATATGGTAGACAAAGCCTTTGAAACGGGCTTTGCGCAAGTGGAAATCCTTACTTTTGATGTGAAAAGCAGTCCAATTCCGGTCAAAATTACGGCAAAACGCGCACATGTACAGAAGCAAGATGTGGTGGTGGCCTACATTCGCGACTTGCGAGATCTGAAAGCAAAGCTTGCGGAAATTGAAGCAGCAGAACGAGAACTACGCACCGCTCGAGATATTGCCGAACAAAATACTCAAGCAAAGACACAATTCTTAGGCAAAATGAGCCACGAAATACGCACACCGCTCAACGGTGTTTTGGGGCTTTTGCACGTTCTTCAAACGACGCAATTGCAACCTACACAACAAGAATACGTCGCTAAAAGTATCGGCTCCGCAGACAAATTACTCAAGCTTATCGATAATATTTTGGACTTTTCACAAATTGACACGGGCACTTTCGAAATTATAGAAGAATTCTTTACCATTGCCGATGTCGTCAATGAAGTAAAGCTTGTCTATGAACCGCAAACCATGGCGAAAGGCCTGACGTTCCGCTGCTTTGTGGACGATACGTGCGACAGGCCATTGTTGGGGGATGCCGCAAGGCTCAAGCAAGTCATTTTCAATATCATCAACAATGCCGTGAAATTTACGGAAACAGGTCACGTAACGTTCAACGTGAGTTGCACAGAACAACAAGGCAATGAAACAAAATACATTTTTTCTGTGGAAGACAGCGGCATTGGCATGAGCAAGATGGATACTTTGCAGATATTCTCTGCCTTTTCGCAAGCGGATTCCTCCATTACTCGCAAACACGAAGGCGCAGGCCTTGGCCTTGCCATTGCCAAACGTATCGTTAAGCTCATGCACGGTGATATTTGGGTAAAATCGCATAAAGGCAAAGGAAGTACATTCTTCTTCACAGCGCCATTTAAGCGGAGCAGCATTCCGAGTGGCGAAATGCATGCCGGTGACACAGGCGAACAAAACGCAGCTGAATACGGACAAATGGAGTACATTGCAGATAAGCCAAAAGCCTATCCACCCAAGGCCTGCCTTGGTACCATATTGCTTGCGGAAGATAATGAAATCAATCAACTTATCATTGTCGAATTGCTCAAAAACAAAGGCTATGTCATTGATGTCGCCTCCAACGGCAAGGAGACATTGCAAATGGTGAAAGAAAAAGAGTACGACTTGGTGTTTATGGACATTCAAATGCCCATCATGGATGGACTCACCGCCACGGCAAAAATTCGCACCATGAAAAATTATGAACACTTACCCATAATTGCCATGTCTGCTCATGCCACCAGCGGTGACCGTGAACTGTGCATACAGTATGGTATGAATGATCACCTAAGCAAACCCATCAATCCGGAATTGCTTTATAAAACAGTAGAAAAATGGGTGCGCGCTTAGGGACTGTTTCTAAGGAAACACTGATTCATTATTTTTCTTGAGGGGGGAAGGGGAACTTTCCCCTTAGGAAGGGACAGGTGCCAAAACCCAAAAGTTTCCCCTTTCCCCCCTCAAACTCCCCCCATCCCCTCAAAACGCTTTAATTATTCCTCCTTTCAATACATTGAAAAGAAGAGTTTTTAATCTCTGAAAACGGAGAAGTTTTTTTCTGGAAATATTTTATAATAAATTCTATATGCATTTCATCTAATGAGTGTTTCCTTAGGGAAACACTGATTTAATCGTAACTAAAAATGAAAACAATTGAGTAAAATG
>CAYJPE010000125.1:0-8310 GCA_964371965.1 uncultured Desulfovibrionaceae bacterium | reverse complement strand
TTACTTTTTTTCTCTGACGCCGTAGATTGCACTTTTTCAACAGCCTGCTAAAGATTTTCGTTCTTTCGAGAAAGCATGTCTGCCAGTTTTCTATGGGAGGCCGGCATGGCAAAGGCGTTCAGGTCATGGAGCGCAAGCCATCTATGTTCCGTGGCGGCAGTCAGTTGAGGCTGGGTGTTGCTTCCTTTGAGTGTGAGGCCAAAGCAATAAAGCGTTATGCGATATGTTGTGTAGCCATGCTTGATGATGCCATAGTTGTGAGAGATGGTAACATGAAATCCCGTTTCTTCTAAAAATTCACGCACAATGGCTTGCTCTGCTTCTTCGTTGGCGTCTATGCGTCCGCCGGGAAATTCCCACAAGCCTGCCCAAATGCCTTGTGGCAAGCGTTTTTGCACAAAGATATGTTCGTTATGCCAGAGCACGCCTGTGACAACGCGCACGGGCGTAATGCGCGCTTTTTGTTTGGGCACTGGGCGCTCGCTGACAATATTCAGGTGATAGCTCTCACATATTTGTTGCAAGGGGCAGTGTGCGCACAGGGCTTTTTTGCGACAAATAAGTGCGCCCAATTCCATAAGTGCTTCATTGTGTTCTTGAATGTGGCCTTCAGGACTTGCCAAGGCAAGTTCCGAGGCGATGGTATGTATCCGAGAGGCTGCCGGCTCTTGTTTGACGGGTGTATCCATGTCGAACACTCGTGCCAGCACGCGCTCCACATTGGCGTCGATGCACGGGACTTTGTGTCCAAAGGCCATGCTGGCAATGGCGCCGCTGGTATAGGGGCCAATGCCGGGCAATGCTTTAATGTGCGCCATCTCAGAGGGGAAAGTTCCACCGTGTTCTTCCACAATAATTTTGGCGGCCTTGTGAATGTGTCGCGCTCGAGAGTAGTAACCGAGCCCTTCCCATGCGCAGAGAATTTCTTCTTCGCTGGCAGCTGCCACGTGTTGCACTGTGGGAAAACGCGCTATCCAGCGTCTAAAATAGTCGATGCCTCTGTCCACTTGCGTTTGTTGAAGCATGACTTCAGAAATCCATATGCTATAGGGGGTACGGTGCTCTCGCCACGGCAAATGGCGCTTGTGCTGCGCAAACCACGGCAAGAGAAGTTGGGGAATCAGTTGGATTTTATTTGCATTTGACATAATTTTCATGTATAAAGTCTAGATATTGGCTTGCGGCTTTTACAAAAAAGCTTGAGTATACTCTCCACATGCACATGTGCGTATTCGGTTACAGGAGATTTACTTGTATGCTATTTGACTGAAAAAGCAAGTGAAATATGATAGAGTAATGACAATGGGAGCGTTCACGAGCTGAGCGACATATTTACCAAGCATGAAGGAGCGATAGTGTGACAGCCGATGCACATGACAAGTCAAGGTATGACTACCAAACACAGACCACAAAAAGCCAAGATGAAACAGATCACTTGCGAACGCTTGGCACGGGAAAGATGCCACCACTGCATGGTGCCCCGGGTCTTGCGCAATTGGAAGCCTTTCCCAATCGCCACCCGCAACGTGATTATATTGTGTGTATAACATATCCGGAATTTACGTCTTTATGCCCCGTCACAGGACAGCCGGATCTTGGCACCATTGTGATGGAATATGTGCCGGATGAACGCTGTGTGGAGTCAAAGAGTTTTAAGCTCTATATGTTTGCTTATCGCAATCACCAAACCTTCATGGAGACACTGACCAATGATGTGCTTGACCATATGTGGGACTTGTTGGAACCGCGTTGGTGCCGTATCAAAGGGCTTTTTGTGCCGCGAGGGGGCACGTGCATTCATGTTTTTGCCGAGCGTTTTAAAGATATCTCAGCAGAACGTAATCTGTGCGTGAGACAGATGGTACAAGAATGGAAACAAGAGTGTAAATAACTATATACTAAGGCACGGCATGTTCATATGAACTCACCGTGTCAGTGCTTCTGTCTATGCACGTTTTTTTTCAAAAAAACGCACGCATGGTGCAGCAACGCAACACATCAAGTGCGCACATGAACATAGCGTATATAATAGGCTGACAAGCGCGCAGTCAGTCATTTTTTTGGAGGCTTAAGATGGCAAAGCTCAAAATAGGTTTGCCCATGCAAATGGGTATTGGATTGGTACTTGGCGTTATTGTGGGTGTTTTGGCTCAAGATACCACCCTCGGGACGACGGTGTTTAAGCCATTGGGTGATATTTTTATTCGCCTCATTCGCATGGTGGTAGTGCCTCTTGTTTTCGCAACCCTTGTGGCGGGCGCTGCCAGCGTGGGAGATACGGCAAAACTTGGCAGACTTGCCACAAAAACCCTGTTTTTTTATCTTTTTACCACGGCAATGGCGGTGACCATTGGCTTGCTTCTTGCGAATCTAGCACAGCCTGGCGTGGGGCTTAACCTTTCCTTGGAAGGTTTAAAAGCCAAAGAAGTCACACAACCTGCACTCACCGACACGCTCATTAATCTTATTCCCCTTAACCCCATGCAGGCCATGGCTCAAGGCAATATGCTGCAACTCATCATATTTGCCGTCGTGTTTGGATTTGCCCTCAGTACGCTTGGAAACAATGGACAACCGGTTCAACGTTTTTTTGAAATTTGTGGCGATGTGATGATTAAGATAACGGGCTATGTCATGCTCTATGCGCCCATCGGTATTTTTGGCCTTATCGCGTATACGGTGACCCGTCATGGCCTTGCGGTGCTTTTGCCTCTGCTCAAGGTTATTGTTATCATGTATGTGGGTTGCATCTTACTTTTTGTTCTCGTGTATACACCCATTCTCAAATTCTTTGTGCGCATCCCCTTAGGGAATTTTATCAAGGGCATGGCAGAGCCCTTGATTGTGGCTTTTACCACATGCTCCAGTGCGGCGGCATTGCCAAGCAATATGGCTTCCGCAGAAAAACTTGGTGCTTCCCGTGTGGTGAGTAGCTTTAGCATGCCCCTTGGCAATACCATTAACATGGACGGTACATCACTTTACATGGGTATTTGCGCCATATTTGTTTCGCAAGTTTACGGTATGGACTTGGCTCTGAGCGACCAAATAACCATTGTGCTTATGGCCATATTGGCGGCGGTTGGCACCATGGGTGTTCCGGGTGCCGGCCTTGTCATGATGAGTATTGTCTTTGTGCAAGTGGGTATACCCTTGGAAGGTGTGGCGCTCATTGCGGCCGTTGACCGTATTCTTGATATGGCGCGCACACCCATGAACGTATTGGGTGATGCCATTGCAGCGCTTTTTGTGTCACGCTCGGAAGGTGTGTTTAAGGACAGGCCGGCAGGCGCCTTGGAATGCGCTGAAGTCAAAGACACAAAGGCATCACAATAAAATGCAACAGGTGTTTTCTTTGTGAAGACACGTTCTTTGACTTGACACCAATCCCTCGCCAATGTACAAGAGCTTGGTGCTTATATGGAGCAGGAGAGGTAGCGAAGCTGGCCGTAACGCGCTCGACTCGAAATCGAGTTGTCCTTTAATCGGGGCACGTGGGTTCGAATCCCACCCTCTCCGCCATACTAGAGTATTTTTGAGTCCAATAAAGCCCCACAAGGGATATAAAGCCTTGTAGGGCTTTACTTTTTTCTTTTGTTTAGTGTCTATCACAGTCTAAAGAGGTATTGTGACATATACCTTTTTTCAAGGCACTAGAGCCTTGTCTCCTCTAAAAGCTATGATTGCATCTTATGCATGTTGCCATGCGCCGCATAATATTTCCTTCTTTCCCACGTAAAAAAGCTTCGACAACCATGCGGACTTATAGATTTTTTTGAAGGTGTGTGTGTGGGGGGGGGAAGCTTTTTTTTCCTAAAAAAAGTTTCCACCCATATGCCTTGAAAAAAAATACACATTGAGACAACACATGTTCCTCGTACAGGCTGGCATGACTTCTTTTTATGAGCGCCATATAGAGCGTTCTTTATCCGACTTGTTTTTGACGGTGTGTGCCAGAATAAGCTTATATTATAGGAGAACTATCATAAATTCACGGCAAAGCGCGCTTGCGTGACGCTTGCTTTTTTTTCGTACGTAGGGTATATGCGCAGGTGCAATACGTTCAGGATGGTGAGTGTGGACGAAAAACGTGCATAGCAGACGTGTGATGAGGAACCAATATAAAGCAAACCCTGTAAACATTTTTAGGAATCATGAGCCAAACACCTCTTATCGAAATACGCCAGATTGTGAAAGAATTTGACAATCAAAGGGCTTTAAACGGCATTAACCTACGCATAGGTAACGGGGAATTTTTGACCTTGCTAGGGCCGTCCGGTTGTGGAAAAACCACGCTTTTGCGTATTATTTCCGGCTTTGCACAGCCGGACGAGGGAAGTATTTTTATTGGGGGGCAAGATGTGACACACTTGCCGCCGGAAGCGCGCCAAGTGAATACCGTTTTTCAAAATTATGCTTTATTTCCGCATATGAATGTTTTTGACAATGTGGCTTTTGGTCTTAAAATGCAAGGTCTTGCCAAGAATGCCATACAATCTCGGGTATACGAAATTTTGCAGATGGTACAGCTTGAACATTTGGCAACACGCAAGCCGTCCATGCTCTCCGGAGGTCAACAGCAACGTGTTGCCTTAGCTCGTGCCATAGTAAATGAACCCTTTGTACTCTTGCTTGATGAACCTTTCAGTGCACTTGACTATAAATTGCGCAGTCAGATGCAGCGTGATGTCAAGCAATTACAGCGCAAGCTTGGTATTACATTTGTCTTTGTGACTCATGACCAAGAGGAAGCTTTTGCCATGTCTGACCGCGTTGTTGTTATGGATAATGGAAATATTGTGCAGCAGGGGCGCCCTCAAGATATCTACGAGGATCCAATCAATCTGTATGTTGCGAGATTTGTTGGAGAGATTAACATCCTCGTGGGTGATATTGTCGCTATCAATGAAAATCGATCGTACGACGTGCGTGTGTATTCCACAGTGTTCACCATTCCTTCGAAGCGAGAATTTGTTCTGGGAGACAAAGTAAATATCCTTGTTCGCCCCGAAGACTTGCGCATTTATCATGAATATGAAGAGCGCCCTGAAGGTCCCGTGCTCCAAGCCACTATCGAAGACAGTGTTTACAAGGGCGCGACTGTAGATATTCATGTTCGTCTCCTACATGACGATGTGCCTTTGATGGGGGCAGAGTTTTTTGACGAAGACGGTTTAGACATTAACTACGTCACGGGCGAGCGTGTCTATGTTACGTGGGTAGGTGGTTGGGAAGTGGTGTTGCCTTATGAAGAAGGTTAATCTGCTGCGTACCACAAGTATTGGTGTTACAGCGCTTTGGCTGGCTATTTTTGCCCTTTTGCCCAATATAGGCTTGCTTGTTATGACAGTACTTACCCGTGGCGACACGGATTTTGTGCTGCCAAAATTGACGCTTGCTAATTATGCGCGTTTACTTGATCCACGGTACAGTATTGTTTTATGGGATTCCTTATGGATTGCTGTTGTGGGTACCTTAGCCTGTTTACTCATAGGCTATCCTTTTGCCTCTGCCATGGCACGGGCAAGGAACACAGTGAAACCATGGCTTTTGCTCCTCATTATTATTCCTTTTTGGACAAATTCCCTCATCCGAACGTACGCTCTTATTGCGCTTTTAAAGGCCAATGGCCTTATCAGCTCTTTGCTCATGTGGTGTGGACTTACAGAGACACCGGTATCTTTCATGTATGGAAATTTTGCGGTATTTTGTGGTATTGTCTACACATTTTTGCCTTTTATGGTGCTGCCTCTCTATGCCAGCATAGAAAAGCTTGACCCACGTATGGCAGAAGCTGCTCGCGATCTTGGAGCGGGGCCTGTGCGTACATTTTGGCATGTTACTTTGCCTTTGACTATGCCGGGCATAGTGTCAGGTTGTATGCTTGTCTTTTTGCCGTCCTTGGGGGCATTTTATATTCCGGAAATATTGGGTGGGGCAAAAAGCTTGCTTGTGGGCAATTTTATTAAAAACCAATTTCTTGTGGCGCGAGATTGGCCTTTGGGCGCAGCTGCGAGCACATTCTTAACTCTTCTCCTTATTCTTTTGCTTTTCGTTTATGGATTGGTCAACAAAAGGCTTTCACACTCAGGTGCGCGTACCAAAAAAATGAACAATATTCAGCGTGAGAAAGGAGCGGGTTCATGAGCAAATTGGCAAAAATATGGTTGTGGGGGGTGTACGCCTTTTTGTATATTCCCATACTCATAGTTATTGTCTACTCCTTTAATAGTGCGCGTTACTCCACCAACTGGAAGGATTTTACGTTTAAGTGGTATGGTATACTTGCAGATAATGCGCTCCTGATGGAGTCTGCCATAAACTCTTTAAGCGCAGCCGCCGTGGT
The DNA here is from genome assembly GCA_964371965.1 of uncultured Desulfovibrionaceae bacterium. Classification (GTDB taxonomy): domain Bacteria; phylum Desulfobacterota; class Desulfovibrionia; order Desulfovibrionales; family Desulfovibrionaceae; genus CAYJAD01. The sequence continues at coordinate 1,964 of CAYJPE010000125.1, read as the reverse complement.
TGCCACTCTTTCAACGGCGCTTGGTGTTGTTGCTGCAGTGGTACTGAAGCGTTACCGTTTTTGGGGTAGAAAACTTTTGCATGGTTCCATTTTTGTCTTGACGGTATCGCCAGATATTGTCATGGGTATTTCGCTCCTGATATTTTTTATTTTACTTAATGTGGAGCTTGGCTTTACTACCTTGGTGGTGTCGCACATCACGTTGTGTTTGCCATTTGTCACTCTGACGGTGCTTGCACGTATGTCGGAATTCGATGAAAGCTTAGTTGAAGCTGCTCGTGACCTTGGTGCCACGGAATGGAAAGCTTTCTACCTTATCATCTTACCTCTTATTATGCCCGCAGTTTTGGCGGGTTGGCTTTTGGCCTTTACCTTGTCCATGGACGATGTGCTCATCAGTTTTTTTGTAACGGGCCCATCCTTTGAAGTACTCCCCCTAAAAATTTATTCCATGGTACGCCTTGGCATGAAACCCGACGTTAACGCGCTGTCTGCTGTGATGTTTGCTGCCACAGTGTGCTTGGTGCTTCTTGCATGGGTACTGGGAAGATGGAGAAAAAAGTAAAATGAAAAAATGTTTGTTTGGCTTGGTGTGTCTTGCTTGTATGGTGTGTGCCTCTGTGACTTTTGTGCAGGCAAATACCAATAAGGTCATTCATGTTTTTAACTGGTCAGAGTACATTCCCGATTCGGTGCTTGAGCAGTTTACCGAGGAAACTGGCATAGTTATTGTGTATACCACGTATGAATCCAATGAGGCCATGTATGCCAAACTGAAACTGCTTGATGGGAAGGGCTATGACATTGTAGTACCATCGACGTATTTTGTAGAACTTTTGCGCGAAAACGACCTGCTTTCCGTCATTGACAAGAGTCAAATCCCCAATATGAAGTACTTGGAACCACTAGTGCTGAAACAAGCCTTTGACCCCGATAATGACTATTCTATTCCCTATATGTGGGGTGCGCAGGGCTTTATGGTGAATAAAAAAGCCGTGGATCCAGCACAAATTACTTCATGGAATGATCTGGCACGCATGGAATTTAAGGATAAATTATTACTGTCGGATGATTTGCGCGATACATTTGGCATGGCGCTTAAAGCAACCGGAGCATCTGTCAACAGTAAAAATTCTGATGAAATTAAAACTGCTTATGAGTGGCTTGCGCAACTCAAAGAAAGCGTGCGTATTTTTGATGTGACCGCTGCCAAACAGGCGCTGATCAGTGAAGAAGTGATGGCGGGTATGATTTGGAATGGAGATGCCTTTATTGCACAAGCGGAAAATCCTGACCTTGTTTTCGTGTATCCCGAAGAAGGCCTACCCCTGTGGCTAGACAGCTTTGTTATTCCTTCGCAAGCAGAGAACAAAGAGGCTGCACATGCTTTCATTAACTTTATGCTACGTCCAGACGTTGCCGCGCAGTGTGTGGAAGAATATAGTTATACGACGCCTAATACAGGAGTGCGTGCTGAGCTTCCAGCTGAGTATGCGAAAAGTTCGCTTATTTTCCCATCAGAGCAACATATGCAGAAAAGTGAATTTACACAAGGCATCGGCGATATGCTGAAAGTGTATGAAAAATATTGGGAAGATTTGAAAATAGGCGGATAAACCTCTTTGAAACTTTCTTTGAAAATGTGCCGTTGTGGGCATAAAAAAAGGGGAGCCTTGCTGTGAGTAAGGCTCCCCTCTACTTGGAAATGAGTCCCTTGGAAAGACGAGTAGCGTGTTCTGTCTCAATGTGTGTTTTTGAAAAGCATGTGGGGGCGTGTGCCCCCCACATATTTTTTTAAATAACCTTTTTTGAACAGTCTGAAAATTTAAGGAAACGCTGATCAAATAAAAATACATATAAAACATCTTATAAAATAACTCCAGAAAGCAACTTCTCTTATCTCAGAAATGAATTATTCCTCTTTTCAATTTATTGAAAAGAGGAATAATTAAAGCGTTTTGAGG
>CAYJPE010000124.1:0-8397 GCA_964371965.1 uncultured Desulfovibrionaceae bacterium | reverse complement strand
CCCATCCCCTCAAAACGCTTTAATTATTCATCTATTGAATAAATTGAAAAGAGGAATCCTCAATTTTTGAGATAAGAGAAGTTGCTTTCTGGAGTTGTTTTATAAGATGTTTTATATGTGTTTTTATTTAGTCAGCGTTTCCTTACAAGCATGTGGGGGGCGCGTGCCCTTTAGGGTGAAACTTTTTTTAGGGAAAAAAGCTTTCCCCCACACCATCGCTGCTCTCGATAGCCGTTAGCAGCCCGTTGAAAAACTCAAATTTTCAGGCTGTTCAAAAAGTGTGAGATACAAGGAAGAGAAAAAAAGTAAGCAACGCCGTGTATATAGACATACATAAGTTGTTTACTTTTTTTCTCTGACGCCGTAGATGGCACTTTTTCAACAGCCTGTTAGGCGAGGAACGAGCCTTACGGCTACGCCTACGGCGCCATTCGGTCGGCCCCTTCAAAAAAAACATCGGGTTCATGTGTATACCGAAGCTTTTTTACGTGGGAAAGAAGGAAGGATTGTGTGGCGCATGACAACATGTAGAGAATGCAATCAGAGCCTTTAGAGTAGACACGGTACTAGCTTTTATAAAAACATTATTTTTTACATTGATTTTTGCTTTTATAGGCTTTAATGACATTTTGCGCACGGATAGCCGCATCTCTCTCTTTACGGTTGCTATCCGTTGTTTTATGATAAATAGTACCAATTAAAATTGTATCTTTATAGTGTTCAAAGAAAATGCGAATAGTAAAATTCGAATGATTACCTCTTCTGATATAATATAAATTGTTTTCCCAAATTTCTACAAGTTCGCGTGTTCTCCGAAAACCTACGTCAAAAGCTGCCTTGATAGAGTCCGCAATGTCATGCCATTGGCTAGGAGAAAATTGTTTTTTTATCCTTTCGTCACAAAAGATAACATTATAACTATGTACAATACGCTCATAATATTGTTTTTTATTTTCATACCAATCTTTCAGCCAATCATCAAAGCACGAAACATCTTCTTGCCCCCAAATATTTGGAACTTTACCACTTCTGTCAACAAATGTCATGAAGTCTTTTTCCCATACACTATGAGAAGCAAAGGTAAGTAACATGCCATTCTCATTGGCGACATACTCAATAATATCACTGGGAACACCTAAACCTTCAACAATCCAACTCGCTTCTGGAATATCAACAACATACTTTCCAGAGCCAAATTTTTGCAAAACATAACGAGCAAGTTCTTTATTTTTTCCCTCAAGAATTGGCCATAAGTCTGAAAAATATTTTGGTATAGCATTATTCAAGTACAGAGTGAGGCTCTTCATACCGCATTCCTCACCTTGCAAACAAGTCTCAACGTGCTGATCGAGCCGTTTTAATGTTTCCGCCGTTTGCAAGACACATTTTTGGGCGTGGCCTTGAGATTCGCAACTGCCTACTTCAGTATTAAAATATACATTTGGCATTAAAGCATCCTCAACAGTGTCTTTTCTGCTTCATCACAAAAATCTTCTGGCCAAGGGTCTACCATACCATCTTTATCAATATAAATAGCCTCACTGGAGGAATATCCTAAATCTTCAGCATAACTGAAAAAATGACAAACCGCATCGTCACAATTGACTAATCCTTCTTTGATGGCGAGCCGTATACCGTTAAAAATATGTTCAGAATGAGTTTCAACAATAAGTTGCACTCCACATTGCGAGGCGAGAGCTAAAAAGCGGCCTAGTTGTGTTTGGCCTTTGGGGTGTAGATGGGCTTCTGGGTTTTCGATAAGGAGCGTTGCATAGGTACAGTCACTATGAGCGACTTTACTTGCATAAGCAATAACACTCGCAATAATTGGCAGTGTATAAGACAATCCAAAACCAACATTTGTAGGGCGGCATTCTGCAAAGGAACCATAACTTGAGTCGGCTTTAGGTAAAACTCCATAGTCAAACGTTGCATACGGTGATATAAGCTTTAGCCAAGCCCGGATTTGCTCAAAAACACCACTAATATGAGGAATGCTTGCATGGCGCAAGAGTTCAGGAACACCACTATATTCTCGAAAAGTATTAATAAATGAATATGTGTATTCTCCGTTGTCTCCAACGTGTGGTGAAACCTCCTGATATGGTAGTGTCACCCTTGGGCCCAATCTTTCGGCTGAAAGATAGAAAATGTTTTCGGGTATATCATAGTCTGAACCATGAAAACTCATACTATCATACAGCTCAATAGCTATATCTTGATCATTCTCAAACTGTACAGCGAAGTTTATCACCTGACTTTCTGCATTTTTATAGACTAATTCTTCAAAACTTCCATGACCTTCTAAAAAATCTTTTTTCAAACACATGCGTATGGCTTGTATAATTGAGCTTTTACCAGAGCTATTTAAACCTGTAAGAAGAGTAATCGGGTAAAAATTCATAGAAAACTCTTCAAAACATTTAAAATTTTTCATTTCAATTTTTTCTATCATATATACCTAACCACACATCAGAAAAAAGGTTTTCAAAAAAAGTAAATCTTGCTTTTATGGCAGAGAATTTATGGCTATCACGCGAGATGGCATGCTCCAGTTTGTCAGAAAACGCTTCGCGCATCTTTTCAAAAATTTCATTTTTATTTTCACAAAGTAATTTAAACTGCATGTCTGAGACATTGCAAAGAGAAATGGCAATAGTCTCAAAGAGAGCCTTATTGACGGGAGTACGTCTAGATCCTGGCAGAGATTTCCTAAAAGCATGTCTACCAAAAAGTTCTGTAGCTCTTAACATAGCGAGATTGAAATGCTCTTCTATGCTCTCATATGTAGTATATGTACACTTTGTCACTGTATCTTTACCTTGAAAAAGTTTTGCAAGTATACTTTCATCAAGCGTCGGCATTTCCCCTAATAAAATCATCGTATCTGATAAAAACGTATCCATATTGTCATTCTTAGGATATGCATGTAACTCTCTAATAAAAAAAGAAATAAACCGAAGAACGAGCTCTTTTGCAGCCATCCTTGAATCATCAATAGAGTATGTTGTGGCTTTTTTAAATACGTCTGCTTCAGCAAGTTTTTGTAAGAAAGCTGCGCTATTCTCTTTGTAATACAAGGCATGACGTATTTCTTGTTGCGACAGAGGTAATCCACCGGTATTGAGGCGTTTAAATATATTACGTTGCACCTCTTGTGGCGTTGTTGAGCTTACAACAGCAAATTGCAAAGTGGTGTCTGTTATACGATTATAATACTTAGAAGGTATTTCTTTGTACGATGTACCTTCAAGTTCTTTTAAAAATTCAAGACCTGTTAAGGTAAAGCTATTATCTATCATGAAATTTCGTAAAGAAGACACGCGCTGCAAACCATCTACTATTTTCCAATTTTCATCACCATCTGCGGCTACATAAAATAAAGGAAGCGGTATGCGCAACATCAAGGATTCAATAAGACGGCTTTGTTGTTGCACATCCCATAAATTTGCCGAACGCTGAATGGCGGGTGCACTGATAGTACCCTTCGTCAAGCGATCCATAAGCCTAGATAGTGGAACTGGAACTGAAGATATGGAAATTTTATCCACATCAAATGGAAATTCTTGAGTATCCGGGTCACTCTCTATGCCTGAGAGTGACCCTCTTTCTGTTAAATCTTGTTTAACAGAATGATCAATATCATTGTTATCCAGCTGAAACTCCTTATTATCTTGATATATAAGCATAATTCTTCCTATATATTTTACATAAAATACAATCCATAACAGGCTGTCGAAAAACTCCATTGTTGACAGTCTGTTCAAAAAGTGCCCCTCTGCACAGGTCGCAAAGAAACGAAAAAAAGTAAGCAACGCCATGTATCCATGTAGACATACATAAGTTGTTTACTTTTTATCCTCGCTCCGAAGGGGACGCCGCAGGTGGCATTTTTTCAACCGTCTACAACTTCCACAATCCGCTCAAAAAGGGTGAAATGCAAGGAAACGAAAGCTTTGCGGGCGCGCCGTGTATACGGACATACATAAGCGGTCGCAAAGCTTTCGTTGACGCCGCAGTTTGCCCTTTTTCAGCGGATTGCCCTTTTTCAACGGACTGCTAGCGTTCCATCTCCTGACCGCGCTTATAAGCTTCCAAAACGGCATCCACCACGTGCCCGCTCACGGCTTTGCGCTCCATATGGTTCACCCCCGCAATGGTGAGGCCGGCAGGAGAGCACACTTGGTCGCGTAAATGAATGAGGGGACTGCCTGCTTGCTCAAACATGTGTTCAGACATTGTGGCAGATCCCGCCACAAGCGCATCCACCATTGCCCTCGCCTCCACACGCGAAAATCCCAAGGTGACACCAGCCTGCACAAGCGCATTCATAAAATGAAACACATACGCAGGCCCCGCCCCTATAAGCGCAGCAAAGGCCGTAAACTGTTTTTCCGGCAATTCAAAACACAGCCCCAAACCTTGAAAAAGTTCAAGAACAATGCTTTTTTGCTCCGCGCGCAAAGCCGTATCTTCAAAGCACAAAGCAAAGACGCCCGCCCCCACAAGAGCCGGCGTATTGGGCATGCACAGAACAACAGGGCATACGTGGTCAATACTGTTGCGCAATGTAGACATGCCCACCCCGGCAGCTATGGAGAGCACAAGCTTGTCTGCCGTCAACGATGGCGCTACATCCGCAAGAACTTTTGGTACTTGGTGCGGCTTCACGGCCACAATGATGATGTCACTCATGCGCACCATGGACGACACATCGTCACAAAGCCTTATGCCCACATCCTTTAAAGGCTGGTGCGTGGCGCTGTTTGGGTCATACGCCAAAAGCGTGCACGAACATGACTTTGCAAGGCCACCCATAATGGCAAAACCCATATTGCCGCAGCCAACGGACGCAATGGTCAACCCTTCTGCCTGCATTATTCCACCATCTCAAAAGCGTTAAAGAAATACGATATTTCAAATGCCGCCGTGTGCTGGGCATCGGAACCATGCACAGAATTGGCCTGCAAGCTTTGCGCATATTTTTTGCGTATGGTCCCTTCTTCGGCGGCTTCGGGATTGGTGGCGCCCATGAGCGCACGGTACTTTGCCACGGCATCCTCACCCTCAAGCACAGAACATACCACGGGCCCTGAGCACATATATGTGACAAGATCCTGAAAAAAAGGACGATCCTTGTGAACAGCATAAAAGCCGGCGGCCTGTTGCTCATTCATATGAATCATTTTCATGGCCACAATGCGCAGGCCGGCTTTTTGAATCATGGCCAAAATTTCACCACTCAGATTGCGCCCCACGGCGTCGGGTTTGATAATAGAAAAAGTACGTTCCATATTGTTTCCTTATCGATGCGCGCACAAGGCACACAGCAAGCTGTTAAAAAACTCTACTTTGACAATCCGTTCACAAAGTGCCCCCTTGGAAAAGTCGCAAGGAGGCACAAAATGTCAAGACGCCCAAACAGACCCAAAGATCGATTTAGGCACTGCTTCTCAATGAAAAGATGGTGTGTTTTTGCCAAGGAAAACGCGTTTTTTTTTGCGAAAGGCGCGTCTACAAGCATACGTAATTTGCGCAAAAAACACCGTTTGACCCCTTCGGAGCGGGGGCAAAACGCAAAAGAAAGGACACATATACACGAATATAGGACGGATGTCATCAAGATTGAGCGGTTTTAAAATTATTTTGTTGGTCGTATGACACTTTGTGCGTAATTGAAAATTTTTCTTTACAAAGCACTTCATCTGTCTTATAAGGAGCGTCTTGAGTTGTCACCAAATGAGATTTGCGAGCTTAACACAGCAGGAATATACCCTCTGTGTGGAGGATAAAATGGAACTAAAAGATTTAGAATATTTTCGTACGCTTTTGCGAAATATGCTGGAAGAAGCACAAGTAAAAGCAGATTCCACCATCGAAGAACTCACTGACAGTAACGAAATCTTTGCTGATCCGGCAGATCGCGCCACCGCAGAGTCTGATCGCTCTTTCACCTTACGCATCCGTGACAGAGAACGCCGCCTTGTCCGCAAGGTTCACGCAGCTCTTGGTCGCATGGAAGATGGCACATACGGGGTATGTGAAGATTGCGGTGAGGATATTGGCGTACCTCGCTTAAAGGCACGCCCCGTAACGCGTCTGTGCATCGTTTGCAAAAGCAGGCAAGAAGAGGAAGAGCATCTGCGCGGTGACTGATGGGTACATACATCTGAGAGTAAAAACATCATAAAAACACCATAAAGACATTATAAGGGACACATACCAATCGGCACCCCCTTGAAAAAACCATTGCCGTATGCCTCACGGGGCACTGAAAGAAGTATTCACGAAAGCATATATCGCTCAATACTGCATATCATCGCATGCAGTACGGTCATGTGTGCTTTGCCCTTTGGAAGGCATGATGTGCAGATGGCATAACGCGTAACAAGCACCTTCGTACCTATTGTATGCATACCTTACAAAAAATCATTTTACGCAAACCCCTTTATGCAGGACGAACAAACTTGGTATCACTCCCCCACCCCCACAAAAGCTTTTTCAACATGCATAACGAGCAATACTAAACGAGCAATACTCATGGATGCCCACGTTTTTCGACGTCTTTGTGATGTCCTCTGCCCCCTCTTACACCATGCGCGACTGGAAAAAGTATATTCTCCGGCAAAAGATGTCACCGTATTTACCTTTTACGCCCAAAAACGTAAGCAGCACCTTGTGTTCAAAGCAGGCCGCCAAAACCCCTTTTGCTACATAAGCAAGGAGCGTCCCGTCGCCCTTGCTCAGCCTTCTGCCCTCATTATGCGCTATAGGAAGTATTGCGCGGGGCGTCACATTGTCTCTTGTTCGGCAGATTGGATACAGCGTAAAATCTTTCTCCTTTTCCACACACATTCTGCAAGTATTGCCGACACAGAAGCCATACCACCCGAAACGTGGCTCGTTCTTGATATGCGAGAAGGCATTCAGCTTGTTTTGGGGCGTTCTCCACATACAAGCCCCTCTCCACATGAAAACCACTGGCCGGATGCGCAATACATAGACGATGCCCTCGAAAACTGGCGACAATGGCCTATTATGACACCGGCTTTGCGTCGTACCCTGCCACACCTGGATGTGCTTGACAAGCAGGCTCTCCTTATGGACTTGCAAGCAGGTGGCGGCGATGTTTTTCTCTACACAAGCGACAAGAACACGGAACTGTATGCATGGCCTTTGCCGCCCGCGCTCATACATGGCAGACAAGAACGCACACTTGAAGACCCCCTTGAGGCCACAAGCCTTATAGGTGATGATATTGTGCTTGGCAAGGCTGCAGAGCAATTAAGAAACCAAGCCGCCCTACCCCACGAACGTGAAATCACGCGACTCACAAAATTACTGCAAAAATTGGAATTGGAAGAAGAACGACTCAACAATATGCAAGCTCTCCACGAGCACGCTTTACGCATTCAGGGCATTTTATGGCAATTTCCGCCCGATACAAAATTGCCACACATAGACATAGAAACGATGGACGAGACCACGCAAAAAACACAACGCATAACACTTGACCCTCGCCTCACCCTGCGTGACAATATGCAAGCCTTTTTTCATCAAGCGGGACGCGGCAAGCGAGGCCTTGATTTTTTGCAAAAACGCCGTGACACACTTGAGCAACAGCGTGCGATGACACAAGATCGTGCGCACGCTCTGCATGCCGGCGCAGGCACGCCCACTGCGCCCGCTGCTTCGCACACGCACAAAGAACAGCGCGCAACTCTCCATCAACCGACACTGCCGCGAGGCGTACAAGCTTTTTGCAGCTCCGACGGCTTCATTATTTGGCGCGGAAAAGACGCCAAGGGCAACGGTGCCGTGCTGCGGGGGGCACATGCGCAAGACCTCTGGCTGCACGTAGAAGGTGGTCCCGGTTCCCATTGCATCATTCGCCGCCATTTTAGCGGACAAGATATCCCAACGCGAACCCTGCACGAGGCAGCGTCCTTGGCAGCCGTAAAAAGCTGGCAAAAAGACAGCCCTCACGCCGATATTGTTTGTGCTTATGTCAAACATGTGAAACCAATGCGCAATGCTGCCACGGGTATGGTGCGTATTGATAAAGTTGTCAACAGCTTTCGACTCACCATTGAGAGCGATGTAGAAAATAAACTCCAGCCTCCTCACAGTCATCACGCCAAGAGCAGGGAACAAAAATAAAGACATATTGATTACTTATTTTTTTTGAGGGGGGAAGGGGAACTTTTGCCAAAACCCAAAAGTTTCACCCTAAAGGGCACACGCCCCTTCCCCCCTCAAACTCCCCTATCCCCTCAAAACGCTTTAATTATTCCTTTTTTCAATAAATTGAAAAGAGGAATCCTCAATCACTGAGATAGGAAAAGTTCTTTTTCAGAATTATTTTATAGTAAATTTTATATATATTTTTATTTAATC
>CAYJPE010000123.1:0-8491 GCA_964371965.1 uncultured Desulfovibrionaceae bacterium | reverse complement strand
GAAGGGGAAAACTTTTTGGCGCCAGCAAAAGTTTTCCCCTTCCTCCCCCACAAAAAAAAAGAAAAAGAAATGAAAATTATACTTGAAAATAGATGAGAGTTTTAAAAGATTTCTGATGCATCGTCACAATAATTCTGACGATCCTTCAACCAGTAATTGAGGGAGTGATATAATATATTTGGCGCAATGGGTTTTGTGATATGATCATTCATGCCATGCTTGAGGCTTTTTTCCTTGTCACCACTCATGGCATGAGCCGACATGGCAATGACTGGCAGTGTGGCAAACTGTGGTATTTCACGTATGCGCTGTGTTGCCGTGAGACCATCCATGATTGGCATTTGAATGTCCATAAGAACGGCAACATAGGGAGTGTGGCCGGAGTCACAATTATTGTTTCTGTCGAGCATATCGAGCGCTTCCTGTCCATTGTTGGCAATGTCTACCGTATAACCGACGCTTTTAAGCAATTCTTCTGCAATAAGTTGGTTTATTTGATTATCTTCCACAAGCAATATATGTCCGCCCACATGGTAGTTCACAGCGTCATTCACGAGATGGGCTTCTGCCGTTTTTTCCTGTGCCGTTGTGGCGAAAGTGCAAGTGAAATAGAAGGTGGATCCTTGCCCATAGACGCTTTCCACCCAAATTTTTCCGCGCATCATTTCCACAATGCGCTTTGAAATGGCAAGTCCCAAGCCTGTTCCGCCATATTTACGCGTCACCGATGTATCTGCTTGACTGAAAGCGGAGAAAAGACCGTTCACTTGCTCTGCCGTCAAACCGATACCTGTATCCTTGACCATGAATTGACACTGTAATTCTTTTTCGGTGTGAGAAAGTGTGATAACGTGGAGAGAAATGGTGCCTTCAGACGTAAACTTAATGGCATTGCCCAAGAGGTTGAGGAGCACTTGTTTTAAGCGTAAAGGGTCGCCCAAAAGAAGTGTTGTGGCGTTTTCGCCTTCGTTAAGGTCGCATATAAGGGATTTTGCGTGTAAGGTATGCCCCACAAGACTTTGCAATTCCGCGCAAATATCGTGTATGGTGAAGGGAATGTATTCCATTTCCAGCTTGCCTGCTTCAATTTTTGAAAAGTCCAAAATATCGTTGATGATGCGCAGGAGCTCGTTGGTCGAAAAGAGGGCTTTTTCTAAATAATCCCTTTGTGATGTGTCAAGGTTTGTGTCGGAAAGAATGTGCAAAAGCCCGAGAATGCCGTTCATGGGCGTGCGTATTTCATGGCTCATATTGGCCAAGAATTCACTTTTTGCGCTGGCGCTTTTTTCTGCAAGCTCTTTTGATTGCTGTACTTCTTGGAGCATGGCTTTGCTTTCGCGTAAATCATGCGAATAGGCAATAACAACGTTTTCACCATCAAGAACAGTGCGCATGAGTTTGATATCTAATGGTAAATCTGCGCCGGTGGCAGAGCGCGCCAAAATTTCAAAGCGGCTTTCTCCATGCTGTAGCGCCTCTTGAAAGAAATTTTGCACAAAAAGCTTTGTGTTCTCTCCACTTTCTTGCGTTTCTGGGAAAAATTCGCTAAAATGTTCACTATAGTGTTCTTTGCTATGGCAATCGGTTATGCGCACAATTTCATCGTTGCAATCAATGAGCGTAAAGTTAGGTGCCAAAATGTTGATACCGATGGGACTGCCGTTGAGGAGTACTTGGGCACGTTCTTCAGCCTCACGAGCTTTTTTGCGAGTGGCCTCAACTTCTCGCAAATCCTTCACATAGCCAGCTATGACGTACTCTCCACGATATTTAAGGCGCACTATGCTGACTTCTGTGGGGATTGGTACGCCCGACATGTCTTGCCCTGTCCATGGGCATTGGCTATAGCCTTCGGCAAGGCATGTGCGCAATTCAGCGTACATTTTTTCGAGCGAGTTCGTACCGTCCGGTTGATATTCCGGAACAAGCTGTGCAAAATTTTGAGTAAAATCTTTCGCATTTTCAAGGCCAAAGGTTACAGCCAAAGCCTTGTTGCAACTTATAAGGTTCAATTCGCCGTCCCAGAGCAAGGTGCCATAGGGGTTAAAGTCGAGCATGAGCTTTGTGTAGGCGTCAGCTTCGCGCAAAACTTGTAACTGTTGGTAGTGCTCGCGCAAATCCTTTAAGAATATGAGTAAAAATGTTTCGTTGTGCAGGGTTTCGCGCCGCAGAGTAAGGTCATGGGGTATGAGTTCTCCGTTGAGCGATTTATAGGTCCATTCTGTACGCAAAGAGCCTTTCTCAAAGGCTTCATTAATATATTGCGGGATTAAATCCGCAGATTTCAGGCCGTTTTTTTGATATTCTGGGTGTAATAAGTGAAATTTTTCTATGTATTCCTGTTGTGAAGCACAGCCGGAAATGCGCACCAGCTCTTGGCTGCACATAAGAAGTTTGTGATCGTCTGACCATATTTGCACAGAAAGCGGCATGGTTTCTAAGATGAGTCGCATTTTGTCGTTGGCGAGCATGGTGGCACTTTCTGCTTCTTGCAAGGTTTTGACCGCATCGGCAATACCTTCTTCAAGATTTTTCATGTGCGTCACGTCTACAATAACGCCCACAAGTCCCTTTTCAATGTCGTTGCTCCCAAAGGCCTGTGCTACAAAACCCTTGCTCCAGTACATGGCCGTGACATTTCCTTGGGGAACGATATAGTCGGCTTCGTAATGAAGTTCTGATGTATTATCTATAATATCAAGGTCTTCTTTATGATAGCGTGCGCGATCCTCTTCGCTTAAATGTATGGCGTCCAAAACGGAAGAGCCGTACATTTTTTCTTTTTTGACACCAAAAAAATTTTCATAGGCCTTATTTATAATACAAAATTCCGCCGCATCATTTTTGACAAAAACAGGCATAGGTATGGCGTCCACGAGAGCCTCGTAAAAGGAGAGCTTGCAACGCATTTCATCCAATTCTGCCTTGAGATGTTCATGATCTTCGAGAGAAATGTGGGTAAGCTTTTTGGGGCAGGCAGTAAGTTTTTTTCTTTTTGAGGCAAATTCTTTCATGATATTCTCGATTCATATTACGACGCACCGGGTCATGCGGCAAAATGAATCCAAGACACATTACCGCAAATAACATTTTACGACCCAGACTATCGCTAGCAGAAATTTTTCCAAAATGCAATCTCTTGTACGATGAATTTTTCCAAAAATGAATTCTTGACCTCATAGGCCAAGAAGGGCAATATTCAGTACGTGACATACAATTTGGTATATTTGGAGGCACTGCATGAAGGACGACAAAGGACTGTACTACCATCCACAGCCCGGAGAAAAAAAGGTGCGTGTTTATGTGCGTCGAGGGCGTGATAATGCCATCGAATTTCGCCTTTGGGAGGCAGAACATCCTGTCGTGTGGGAAAAGCACGGCTGGATTCCCACACATATTATTCAGCAGGCAGCACATATGTATAAAGAAATGGGCAAGGAAACGGATCCATTGACCCTCTATGATGAGAACGTGGCGCGTGCCCTTTTGGCGGAGGACGGTCAGTGAAGACGCAACACAATACTCGTCAAGGGCATAATGAGCACGCGCAACCGTACGCAGAGACACCATTCACGCCCCGCTCGTGTACTGGCGGCGCGGACAAAAGAAAATTTTTGCTCCGCGACCTCACATATTATTTTTGCCGCGTACAATATGTGCTGACAGAACAAGCCTCACGCTTTGCTCAGTCCGGTACCGTGTCTTATGCTGTGCTTCACGAACTGCTGGGAGAACCCATGCGCAAGGGTATTTTTTGGCTTTTTAAAGATATATCTCATCATCTTTTTCGAGCTTCCATGCGCACGCCAGTTGCTGCGCTCAAAGCATCGACTGCTTCGCCGTCCATATCGCCTTGGCATACCCAGCCACACACATCTGCAAGCAAACGTACCATTGAAGACAGCCTTGACTGGTGTATAGGCTATGCTTTTCATGAATGTGTCAAGTTACGGGAAGACGCCTTTCAGCGCCAACACTACACTAATAGACTCGTGCAAATACAGGCTCTTGTGAATCATCAGCTGACAAATCACGCCTTGGCGCAGGAGTCAGAACAGGCTTTGGCTCAGGCGCAGCTTGTGGATACGCTCTATCCTTTAACGCAGCAAACCCACGAAAGTATATCTCGTGAACTTGTGCGCATTCTCAGTGTTTTTGAACAAATACGTGTGCTTCTGGTGCGTGTTCTCCTTGCTCACAATAAGGCTGACCATGGCGAAAATGACCATCTGGCTCGTCTTCTTGTGACGAAGCGCAACCTTGTTCGCAACGCCCTTGGTACTCAATGGTATGAGTTGCTGCATGGCCTTTATGGAGAAGAAAAGAGCGCCCTTTTTTTGCACGCCGCGCGTTCTTTTTTTGTCAGCGGTCGCCATAAGCGCGCCCATGCTCTTGTGAAAATTGCCCTAAAGAAGGGCGCTTCGGACAAAGATATTCAAGAAACTCTACAATATGCACCGTTTCAAGCGGAGGAAATATGATGCGCGTGCGCGTTTTTTGGAAGATATATTGTTTGCCGGCTCTTTTGTGCCTTATGGTGTGCACACTCTTAAGCGCATGTGTCAAAACGCCCACGAGCACCGTGACAGGCACAAAGCCCTATACGGTGAGGGGAAAAAAGTATTATCCTTTGCAATCGGCACATGGTTTTGTGGAAGAGGGCGAGGCGTCATGGTATGGCCCCGGCTTTCATGGCAATACGACAGCCAACGGAGAAACCTACAATCAAAATGCGCTCACAGCGGCGCACAAGCTCTTGCCTCTTGGCACAACAGTGCATGTGACAAATTTGGGCAATGGCAAGTCCGTAACTTTACGCATTAACGATAGGGGGCCCTTCTCGGGTGATCGCATTATCGATGTGTCTAAAAGAGCTGCCCAAAGACTCGATATGATTGACAGTGGCACGGCACATGTGCGCGTGGTCAGTGTGAATACAGCGGCGCCGGAGAGTGATATACAAACGCAAGAATTGGCTCCCGTATTGGCTCCCGTATTGGCTCCCGTAGTCGAAGAGATTATGGAAGGCGACATCACAAGCATCGACCTCTCCCCCACCACAAGC
Organism: uncultured Desulfovibrionaceae bacterium; assembly: GCA_964371965.1. Lineage (GTDB taxonomy): Bacteria > Desulfobacterota > Desulfovibrionia > Desulfovibrionales > Desulfovibrionaceae > CAYJAD01. Next base: position 3,426 of record CAYJPE010000123.1, on the reverse strand, counting down.
ACTCCCCCCCCCATCGCCCAAAGCACCCTCCCCTCAAACATCGCCGCCGCCCAAACAAGCATGCAACAAAGTTATGACGATGTGGAAGATTTTTTTGAACGCGCCGAAGAAATCGAAGATGCCTTTGACGGTGACTATCCAGAAAACTTTGATCCCCGCGATTACGACGGCGTATCAGAAAGCTTAAGCGCAGAGGATATCATCGCAGGCGTTGAAAGTACCGTTGCCCAAACGCTGCCGGAGCATGAGATAGGTACATTCTATATACAACTTGAGCGTTTTGAAGTAAAAAAGTTTGCCTCACTACTGGCCGCACGTCTTGAAGATACTGGCCTTGAAGAGATGGGTATTGAAGCCCGTTCCCATAAAAACGCCGCGGAAGGCGTATGGCATGTCCTTGTGGGGCCATACACAAACAGCACATCCGCACGCCAAGCACTTTCACAGTTCAGTCAGCAATTTGAAGGTGTACAACTGATTGAAGGTGAGCCATAGAAGTTCGGATATACACACATTGCTTTGCGCACCTTTGTGAAGACAGTTTTTTCAAAGGACTGTCAAAAGTATACTGTCATGATCCTTTGTGTGGATATATATTTCTCTTTGATAACAGGCTGATAAGAGCTCCAATGCACACGCATATGCCGGCTCCAAGAAGGCAGGGGGAGACTGCGTAGGTGTAGCCCAACTTATGAATGCTCTCACCCCCAATCACGGCATAGAGAGCAGATGCGCCGCCCGGCGGGTGTACAGTCTTTGTGGTCGTCATCAAAAAAATGGCCAATGAGACCGACGTACACACAGCCAATGTGGGCCACTGTCCCAAGAAAAGCTGGCACGTGACCCCCGCAATGGCCGAAATAAAGTGCCCGCCCAAGACATTGCGCGGCTGGGCAAGAGGGCTTGCGGGAGCGCCAAAAATCAGCACGCAGGAAGCACCAAGCGATGCCATGAGCACGTTGACCTCGCCGCTGTCTGTATACATGCTGTCAATAAGAACGATACATAAAATACATAAAGACGATCCTACCCATGCCCAAAAGGCATTGATAATGTTCTCTCTTTGTATGCTTTTCTTTGCATAATGAAACATAGTTTTTACTCAGTTCTCGTCTTGCGCCATAAGCAGTTTTAAGTGTTCGCGTGCCTTCATGGTTGCCATGCGTCCGCGTGGTGTTCTTTTTAAAAAGCCGCACTGAATAAGAAAGGGTTCATAAATATCTTCCACTGTGCGCACATCTTCCGAACAGGCAACTGCCAGTGTTTTTATGCCCACGGGGCCGCCGTCATAGACATTGATAAGCACTTCAAGCAATTTTCTGTCCATTTGATCCAGCCCCACGGCGTCCACGTCCATGCGTTCCATGGCGCCTGCGGCCTGTTTTTCGGTAATAATACGTTCATTGTGCATGAGGGCAAAGTCGCGAACGCGGCGTAAGAGCCTGTTGGCAATGCGCGGTGTGCCGCGGGCGCGACGGCCTATTTCTCGTGCGCCGTCGGCGTCTATGGCCACACCAAGAATACGTGCCGCCCGTGTGACAATGCGCGACAGCTCTTCGGGAGTATAAAATTCCAAACGCGCCACAATGCCAAAACGGTCGCGCAGGGGCGACGACAACAAGCCCATGCGTGTGGTGGCGCCCACGAGTGTGAATGGCTCAAGGTCAATTTTGACTGTGCGTGCCGCAGGCCCCTGCCCAATGACAAGGTCAAGCTTAAAGTCTTCCATGGCAGGATAGAGCACTTCTTCCACGGCGATGGGCATGCGGTGGATTTCGTCCACAAATAACATGTCATGACGGGAGAGATTTGTAAGAATAGCGGCAAGATCACCGCTACGCTCAAGCACGGGGCCGGACGTACAGACGATATTGACGCCCAGTTCTGCGGCCATAATTTGTGCAAGCGTCGTTTTGCCTAGGCCGGGATTGCCGCAAAAAAGCGTGTGGTCAAGGGCTTTGCCTCTTTCTAAGGCCGCGCCCAAGTAAATGCGCAAATTGGCGCGTAATTCTTCTTGACCGATAAAGTCATCAAGATTGTGCGGGCGCACGGACTCTTCGCCACCGGTACTTGGCGGTGGTATATATTCTCGCGCTAAGGCTGGCGAAGGCTCAAGCAATGGTTCTGATGCATGAGCCAGTGAAGTGGCAGGGCGTGAGTTTTTGTTATCCATGTGCCTTCCTTTGCGCAAGAGCCTTGAGGCTTGCCCGCAACGCTGCCGACACGTCAAGGTCCGGTTCCGCTTCTAAAATATTACGGATAAGAGGCGCCGTTTCTTCCTCTGCATAGCCAAGATTGGCAAGACCGTCTTGCACATCACGAAAGACGTTGCCCGCAGAAGGCTGTGCACCGCCCATGAGCGTATGGGGCACATTGTCCAGCTTAAGCTTATATTTCAGCTCCAAAAAAATATGTTGCGCTGTTTTTTTTCCGATACCGGACACGCGAGTGAGGCCGACCATGTCTTCTTCCAGCACAAGTCGTCGCAAATCGTCGGGGCGGTATAATGACAAAATGGCCAGCGCCGTCCTTGCGCCCACCTTTGAAATACTGATGAGTACTTCAAAGGTTTGGCGCTCGTCAAATGTTTCAAAGCCATAGAGTTCCAAAGCGTCTTCGCGGACTTGGAGGCTTGTAAAAAAGGAGACGTGTGCGCCTTGTTCCGGCAAGCGGCTAAGCGTATGCAGCGGCAGTGCCACGGCATAGCCAATGCCCCCTTGTGTCATTATGACGCATGATTGGGCAAATTGTTGCCCCACGTTTCCTTCAATATGGGCAATCATATATTGTGCCTCCGCATATTTTGTGTACACATGGGCTATGCACCGTATTTTTCATAGGAGACTTTGGAAAAATCACAATCATCGTCCGTATAATGGCGTGGGTCTTCTGCCTTGTGCCCTATGGCGAGGACGCACAGGGGCTTCATATGCGGCGGAAAGTGGAAGCGTTCGCGCAAAAATTCGACGGACTCTTGCCCTGCCTCATTGCGCCTTTTATGCACCTGAATCCATGTGGAGCCAAGGCCTTGGGCGGTCACTTCCAGCTGCATGAATATGGCGGCGAGGGAGGCATCTTCCACCCATGTGTCCGTCATATCGCTGTTGCCAAGCACAATGATGGCAAGAGTGGCAGTTTTCAAAGGTTTTGTGCTGTGATGCATTTTTACGTCCACAAGCTCGCGTATCTTCGTTTCGTCTTCAGTGACGATGTATTCGATGCTTTTTGTGCCCATGCCTGTGGGTGCCAGCATACCCGCTTGCAAGATGTGTTTTTGTGTCTCTTCGCGCACTTTTTCTGGCGTAAATACGCGCACCGAGCGTCGCGTTTTTAGAAAATTTCTCATATGCTCTTCATCCTATACAATTTTAGGGAAATACTGATGAATTTTGTTCTTGAGGGGGGAAGGGGATCTTTTGCCAAAAC
>CAYJPE010000122.1:0-8546 GCA_964371965.1 uncultured Desulfovibrionaceae bacterium | reverse complement strand
TGACGCAGAGCCCGCTTCGATAAGGGCGAAAGGGCGCATTTGACGACAGCGCCTAAAAAGTGATTTTGCTTTCTCGCATGGGGCTGTGCGCTTGAAAAGGCATGGAAAGGGAAGAAGTACATTGTGTGACGGTGCAGATGCAAAAAACGCGCCCTTGCTACACGCTCGTGAGACTTCCTCTTGAGTTATGTTGCAAAGGCGCGCGCAAGTATTTGTTTACGTGGTGTTTTTATCAACGTTATTGTTGAACTGTGCTGCACCCATCGTGGCATATTCGGCCAATTTGTTCAAGTCTGTGATGACAAGGCGAGACTTTGTGCATCTGCTGATAACTCCGTCGTCCTTCAATTTACGCAATATTTTGCCAAGCCAACTACGACGTACGCACAAAAGAGATGCAATTTCTTCGTGGGTGACACCAAGGGGGACTTCTAAAGCATTTCCGTAACTGCGAGACAGTTCCAACATGAGTTTGCATGTATTGGCAAAGGCGTTGCCGCCGGCAATGTTAATAATTCTGCGCATGAAATAGAGGTTTTTTAAAGCTTGTGCTCGAACAAGGCCCAAGAGTAAGTGTGGGTATTCCTCAGCAAAGTGTACGTTCAATATGCGTGATTCGGCAAAAAAGTATGCTTCTACCGGAGTAATGGCATGGATGGCATATGGGGTGTCATAGTCGTGAAATGTCGTATCGTGCATGAGCGTGCCCTCTCCTAAATGGTAGAGAGTGACCTCCTTGTCTTGTGTTTCATCCTGTTCCAATTTGTGTACAACGCGCACTTTACCATATTTGAGGTAGTAAAATCCTTTTTCGCCATTGTGTACAGGCGGTATCAATTCTTTGGCTTTGAAGGTTAAATACGTTCCCTCGTGCAAAACGCTTTCCCACTCTCTGGAGGTGTCGACAATCCAGATAGGGTTGGTATAAAAATCTTTTTTTCGCTCAGCACCGGATGAAGAACGACTTTTTTGGATGCTTATATTGTCATGCATATTATCAAGCATGGGCATTTTACAATGGGGGGCTCTTTGTGTCATTTTATTCATTATATAACTCCTTACGTTATTGATAAGGTATTGATTCTGGGAATCTTATTTGTACCTTACCATATTATTGGGGTGGGGCAAGATAAATTCTGAACATTTTCAAAAAATATTTGTTAGGAAAGTAATACCATAGCGAATATAGTTTTGCAATATAATATCAGTTAATTTATAAAAAAAAATTACTACTAGACGATTGTTTGTATTCATTTATATAAAATGTTAGGATAAATACAAAAATAGAATTACAGATAAATGATGAAGGGGAAAAGGTTGGCGCAACGAAAACAGATGACAATGAGTGAGAAGTTTTGGCAGTCTGCAGGAGGAACGAAACGGTGAATGATCGTCTTTTCACAAGCGCATCGCAAATATATGGATTGTGCCTGACAATCATAATGATAGGTTGTTATACGACTGAACTGATAAAATATCTTGCGAAAAACGCTTTTTGATAAAGGTGAAGACAGGTCTTTGTTGGCAATAAGAAAAACTTAGGCGCTGTCGTCAAATACGCCTTTTTGCGTATCTCTGCGTTAGACTTCGCTTGCTTTTTCAGTCAAATACCATAAGAGTATATTCCTTCAAAGCAAGCTTGGCTTTGTTTCAATGGGCTTGATATAACACAAAAATTCACAATTTGACGACAGCACCTAGTGAAGCGGCCTCTGCGTCAGACTTCGCTTCTCAGTGATTGAGGATTCCTCTTTTCAGTGTATTGAAAAGAGGAATAGTTAAAGCGTTTTGAAGGGATGGGGGGGAGTTTGAGGGGGGGAAGGGGAAGCTTTTGGGTTTTGGCACCTGTCCCTTCCCAAGGGGAAAGATCCCCTTCCCCCCTCAAGAAAAATAATCCATCAGTGTGTCCTTCACTATGCGAGAGTCAGATGTGCCGCGTCGCGTATGCGCGAAAAAGCAACGTGCCTGTGAGGAGCGGTATATGTATGCGAAGGAAATGTATCAACAATGTGCCCTTCGTGTAAGACTGCAAGGGTGTGACACATGCGTAAAAGGGTGGGCATATGATGGGAAATCATAATACAGGAAAGGTGCTGGGTGCTTTGCAAGTGGAGCAAGAGAGATTCCATGTGCAAGCGTGTTTCCGTATCCATATCAGTAAAAGCTTCATCAAGAAGCAATATTTGAGGATGCAGTGCTAGGGCGCGTGCAAAGCAAACTCTTTGTAATTGACCGCCACTTAATTGCCCGGGAAAAGCCTGCGCGTAGTAAGGTGCCAAACCCACAAGCTCGAGGAGTTCATCCACACGTGCGTGCATGTTGGTGGTCATACCATGTGCGTGTAAAGGCTCCGTCAGAATACGGTGTATACGTAAGCGCCCGTTCACCGCCATGCGTGAGTGTTGAAACACTGGTTGTATATGTCGTTGCCAGCCTTTATGTGAAGAAAGCTGCGCCATATTTTTTCCTAAAAGATGTACACTCCCTTTGGTGAAGTTTTCAAGTCCGAGGAGTATGTGTAAAAGTGTGCTCTTGCCTGCACCGTTGGCGCCGACAAGCCCCAAAAATTCACCTTTCTTGAGTTGCAGTGAGACATTGTTCAGGACGGGGAGGCTGCTGTTGCTTGTGACGTAGCCTTTGAACCAATTTTTAAACTGGTCTTTAAACTGTTTTTTGCATGGGTCTTTCACCTGCCCTGTGCATTGCTTGCGACGTGTCGGATAGCGCTTGCTCACAGATTGGCACTGGAGCACGGGCGTGTCACGCTCTCTGCCAGATGCGTATTGTGCATTCGTGAGGGGGGGTGGCAGATGCTGTTGTGCAGCCTGTATGAGCGCTTGTGTACAGTGGTGTTGTGCTTTGTGTAACAAGGCCTGTGTTGTGCCGTATTCTACAACGCGACCGTGCTCGAGCACAAGAATATGATGTGCAACAGCCTCCACCGCGGCAAGATGATGGTCAATGAAGAGCATAGCAAAGCCATATTTTTTTTGCAAAGCCTGTATGCGTTGCAAAAAATGACGTTTTGAGGGAGCGTCAAGGCCTGAGAGAGCTTCGTCAGCCAAGAGTATATGCGATGATTGCACGCGTTCTTTTTCTTCTTTTTTCCAAAAAAGTGGCGCAAGGGCGATGGCAAGCATGAGTTTGTGGAGCATGCCGCCGCTGAGTTCAAAGGGGTAGAGTGATAAGACATTGTATTCAAGCTCCACTTCATCGAGCAGTGTTCGCATGAAGTGCTCTTGTACACTTTTGCGGACGGCGGGGAGGCTTTCCCAAAATGTATGGCGTATGGTGAAGAGAGGATCAAAGCAGTCGGCGGCATTTTGCATCATCAGGCTTGGTCTGCCTCCTGCCATAAAACATTCATCGGCTTTCCAAGCAAGGTTGTGTGGCAAAAGGTTCATCAAAGCCATCAGCGTGAGGGATTTTCCGGCACCATTTTTCCCCACCAAAGCCAGTGTTTCTCCTTGAGATAGGGAAAAGGAGACGCGGAGTATATCTGTGTTTTTGGAGTGTTGTTGTGTATTTTTTTCACATACTGAGAGGTTTTTTATGCGCAAGACGTCCATTATTGTTGCTCACTTGTATGTTCTGTATGGCGTAAGTGTGGGTCGAGATATTCTTGTAAGGATTCGCCAAGGAGGTTGCAGGCGGCTGTTGTTAAAAAAATCATGAGGCCCGGGTAGAACATAAGTGCGGGTGCGACGCGCAAGACATGACGTGCCTCTGAGAGCATAAGCCCCCATTCGGCTGTGGGGGGTTGAATGCCAAGACCCAAGAAAGAAAGGCCTGCAACGTGCAAGAGCATATGACCCACGTCCAAGCTCACAAGCACGAGCATTTGCACCAAGACGGTAGGGAAAATGTGCCTGAGAAGGATACGTCTTCTCCCAACACCCATGGCACGTGCGGCAAGTATGTATTCTTTGTGACGCAGATGTAATACATAGCCGCGTACCATGCGTGTATACCAAGCCACATGGGTTAAAACAATGGCCAAAATCACGTTTTCAAAACCGACACCGAGTATGCCAATAAAGAAAAGTGCCAGTATCATGGTGGGAAATACCATCATTCCATCACATATGCGCATGATACAGGTGTCAAGTTTCCCTCCCACGTAACCGCATATACTGCCTATGACAAGGCTCAAGCCGAGTGTCAGCGCCAAAATACAGCACACCGACAAAAGGGAAGGGCGTGCGGCTGTCACAAGGCGAGAGAGCACGTCCCGCCCCAAGTGGTCTGTGCCCAACCAGTGTTCTGCACTGGGTGATAACAGTGTTTTGTCCATATTGACACGAGCACCATCGTGGGGCACAAGCGCCGACCCAAGCAAGGCACAGAGCAAAAGAGGGATGAGTATGCCAAGTGCCAGAAAAATTTTTACGTGTCTGCTTGTCATTGTATCACGCTCCTGCGTGCGTGTTCGTCTGCATGTCTTTACTCATGCGGATGCGTGGATCTGCCAGAGCAGCGAGGATGTCTACCACGCCATTGAGCAATACCACAATGCAGGTCATAACAAGAGTGAAGCATTGAATGACAGGATAGTCGTGATTATTGAGCGCTGAAATGAGAAATCGACCCACGCCCGGCCAATTAAAAATACTTTCCACAAGAACAGTGCCTCCAAGCATTTCACCAAAGTGCATGCTTGTGGCAGTGAGCACGGGTATACAGATGGTGCGCCCACTGTGCAACCAGAGTTTCCACCCTCGAACGCCCCGTGCCTGAGCATATATCATGCTTCGGCTGTGTATATGTTCAAGGACAGCGGCGCGGATAAGGCGCGCGTGGATACCAATACACATGAGGGCGAGCGTAATGGTGGGCATGATGGCGGAGGCAAAGCCTGTTCGCCCCATGGGCGGTAGTATGTGCAAGTATTGAGAAAAAAACAAAATAAGCAAAAAACCTAGCCAAAAAGAAGGCATGGACACGGCGCCAAAGGCAAAAAAACGGATGAGATGATCCGGCCATCGATCTTTGTATAAGGCTCCCACAAAGCCGAGGGGGATGCCCACAAGCAATGTGAGGAACATGGCGCCCAGTGCCAATTCCAATGTTGCAGGAACATAGTACAGCACTTCGCCAAGGGCTGGCTTGCCTGTCACATAGGAAGCACCCATATCGCCGTGCACTGCTTTCCAGAGCCATGTGGCGTATTGCTCCCATAGAGGGGCATTGAGTCCGAGACTTTCCCGGGTACTTTCAAGAAGCTCTTGCGTGGGCGGCAGGCCAGAAAGGCGCAAGTACGCTCGTGCCGGGTCAGTGTCTCCTAAACGTAACAAAAAAAAGATAAAGAAGGAAACACCGACAAGCACGGGGACTAAGAGAAAAAGGCGGCGCAGGGCGTAGCGTATCATGGCAGCTAGGGCCTGCGTGTGGTGGCAAAATTCAATTCGTACGACACGGGCCCAAAAGAGAAATCTGTGATACGGTCTTTTTTATATAAGGCTTTATCAACAGGTCTGCTTAAGGGGACGTAGACAACTTCATCATGTAATATGCGCCAAATGCGTGAAAAGGCGGCTCGTAATTGCTGTTCGTCCGTGGTGGAAAGGGCGGTATCGATGGCTGCATGGAGTGCTACTTTATTTTTGAGACCTTGTTGCGCCGCAAAGTCCGCGTGATCGGGCACAAGCATCATGGTAAGGTAGGAAAAAGGCGCATAAGGGGCTCCCAGCGAGGTGGAAAATATCATATCAAAACTTCCTTCTGCTTGAGAGCGCAAAAAAGCGACGTGCTCTTCGCCCACAAGGCGCACATGTATGCCAATATCACGTAAGTTGCTTTGCACCACTTCCCCAATGGCCCGCATGCTTTGTTCGTTTGCCACAAATTTCAGCGTAATTTCCAATGGCATGCCGTCTTTTGCACGGATTGCTGAATCCGGTGAAAGGTGCCAGCCTGCCGCCTCAAGCAGTGTCACCGCCTCTTGAGGATTATGAGGATAGGGGGTGAGTGCAATGTCGCAAAAAGGAACGTCAGCGGGCATGAGGCTCTCTGCCGGTAATTCTTGTTCTAGAAGCACGCCTTTGAGGATGGCCTTACGGTCAATGGCACGTACAATGGCTTGGCGGACTGCCGGGTCGTTGGTGGGGTGACGGTTGGTGTGGAGGGCAAGAACCCGTGTGTGCCGTGCGGCAGACTCTAAGGCTGTGTAGGCATCGTCGTTGGAGAGTTGGGCATAGGCATGGGGACTTACTTCTGCAGAGCCGTGATCACCCATGGCGGACACAAGTATGTCAACGGCATTTGTCTCCAGAGCTACAGCTCGCGCTTCCGGATGAGGAATGACTTTGACCACAAGGCTTTGTATGGGCGGTTTTGTGCCCCAATAGTGCTCGTTGCGTTTAAAAACATCATACTCTCCCTTGCGGCTTTCCACAAAGACCCACGGCCCTGTTCCCACGGCTTTGGTGAATTCTCCCGATTCTGTAAGGGCGGCAGGTGACATGAAGCGCACAGGGCGTACAAAGGTAAGCTCTTGTAAGGTCGCGGCATAGGGTCTTGTGAGTATGAGGCGCACCGTATGTGTGTCTGGTGCTTCATAAGAGTCGACGAGGTTCATGAGTGTGAACCACGCATGTTCGTCTCTTCGTGTGAAAATGGCATCAAAGTTTTTGACAACAGCAGCAGCATTGAAGGGCGTGCCGTCGCTAAAAAGGACATCTTTTCGCAGATGAAAGGTGTACACTGTGCCGTCTGGGGAAATCTCCCATGATGTGGCAAGGCAAGGAACGATGGTGCCCCCTTCTGCATATTGTACAAGAGGTTCGTAGACGAAAGCTTGAGCAAACATCATATTGGCGCCATAGCCATGGGCGTTGACGGGCCCTACGTGACTGCTCCAGCCCATGACGAGGGTGTCATCGCCAAAGCCTTCGGCTGCCCATACAGAAGGAGGAGCGTACAGGTGAAATGCTATGCTGAGGAAGATAAGTGGCATAATGAATATGTAAGGCGCTTTTTTCATGTATTTTTCCTTTGATGAAATTGTTACAGGCGCAAGCAAGCAAAGCATAGGAAAAAAAAGAAGGCGTGTCAATTTTTAAAAATCGTGCTACGCATTGTGGAGAGTGGCCTTTGCCATTTCTGCCGTAAAAGAGGTACTGGAAAAGTTTTGCAAAATATTGTATGTTTCTTTTAACGTGAAGGAGGTGTCATATGTATATTATCACAGGCGGCGCAGGATTTATGGGCAGTGCCCTTATTTGGGAATTAAACAGACAGGGCATTACACAGATACATGTTGTGGATAATTTGGGACATTCTGAAAAATGGAAAAACCTTGTAGGCTTACAGTACGAAGAATATATCCATCGCGACGTGTTTATAGAGAGGGTGCGTAAGGGAAAACTTGATAATGCGGTGGATGGTATTGTTCACTTAGGCGCGTGTTCGTCCACGACAGAAACGGACGCTGAGTTTTTGATGCATAATAACTTTGCCTACACCCGTGACTTGTGTCAGGCAGCATTAAAATCGGGTGTTCGCTTTGTGAATGCCTCATCGGCGGCCACGTATGGAGACGGAAGCCGTGGCTTTGATGATGATATTGTGCTTATGCCCCGTTGGCGCCCCATGAATATGTATGGGTACTCTAAACATCTTTTTGATTTGTGGCTATGGCGTAACCATGTGTATGACAGGGTGGTAAGCTTAAAATTTTTTAATGTTTATGGGCCTAATGAATATCATAAAGGTGATATGCGCAGCGTGGTGTGTAAGGCGTATGACGAGATTTTGCAGACGGGGTCACTACGTCTTTTTCGCTCGGATTCACCTTTGTACCCGGATGGTGGTCAAATGCGAGACTTTGTATACATTAAAGATTGTACAAAGATGCTTGCTTGGCTCTTGCTCAACACACATGTGAATGGCATCTACAACGTTGGAACGGGCAAGGCACGTACCTGGAATGATCTGGCGGCAGCTATTTTTTCTGCCATGTCTTTACCTGTCAATGTGGAATATATTGATATGCCGGAGCATTTGCGCGGCAAATATCAAAACTTTACACAGGCACAAGTAGAAAGGCTTTTGAAGCATGATTGTCCTGCAAGTACTTATGATTTGGAAACCGGCGTTACGGAATATGTACAAAAATATTTGTGTAATCATGCATACTTAGACAGTATTTAGTCGTTCTTGCGGCTTATAAGCATATCTTCATAAATATTCGATAAATAAAATCTTTGTAAGATACTAAATTATAAGAATAACAATTTGATTTTATATATTTATGAAGTATGCTCGTCTGCTTAAGACAACTGGGTGAATATTGCCTTGCTTTTTTCTGGGGGCTGTCGTCAAATACGTCTTTTCGCCTTTATCGCAGGGGGGGGCCGCGTCAGGCTTCGCGTGCTTTTTCAGTTAAATACCAGAAGAGCCTATTCCTTCAAAGTAAGCTTGCCTTCCTTAGATAGAACGCAAAAAATCGCAATGTGACGACAAGCTCTAACAGCCTGTTGAAAAAGTCCATTCTAGGGGCTGTTTCTAAATAAAAAGATTTTGTGTTTTTGCCAAGGAAAACGCGT
>CAYJPE010000121.1:0-8572 GCA_964371965.1 uncultured Desulfovibrionaceae bacterium | reverse complement strand
GTTTGCCCAATGTATATGGAGTGTATATGACATCGCGTCTTTTTGGTACTGACGGCATTCGCGGCAGGGTGAATATTCATCCCATGACAGCGGATGTTGCTTTGCGCCTTGGTCTTGCGGCAGGCACGTATTTTCGCCGTGGACAGCACAAGCATAAGGTTGTCATTGGCAAGGATACCCGCCTTTCGGGTTATGTATTTGAAACCGCGCTGACGGCGGGCCTGTGTGCCGCAGGGATGCACGTTATTCTCACTGGCCCCTTGCCAACACCGGCCATTTCTTTTTTAACGCGCAGCATGCGGGCAGACCTTGGTATTGTCATCTCTGCCTCCCATAATCCTTATTACGATAATGGTATTAAGTTTTTTGATGCTGAAGGATTTAAATTGCCGGATGATGTGGAAGATGCCATCAGCCGTATGGTGCTCGAAACGGAAACATGGGCGTATCCTGAAGATCATAACGTTGGAAGAGCAACGAAAATTACGGATGCCGGCGGGCGATACATTGTGTATACGAAGAGCTGTTTTCCAACGCATTTAACATTAGAGGGTTTGCGCATTGTGCTCGATTGTGCCAACGGTGCAGCGTATAAAGTTGCGCCCTTGGCCTTACAAGAGCTTGGCGCCGAAGTTGTGCCTTTGAGTACGGCACCTAATGGTACGAATATCAATGAGCAATGCGGCTCGCTGTATCCTCAAAGAGTGGCAGAAAAAGTTCGTGAAGTACGTGCTGATATTGGCCTTGCCCTTGATGGTGATGCGGATAGGCTCATGGTTGTTGACGAAAAGGGTATGGTTTTGGACGGTGACCAAATTATGGCGCTTTGTGCGCAGGCCATGATGGAGCGCGCAGAATTGCCACAAAACATGCTAGTGTCGACGGTCATGAGCAATATGGCCTTAGAAATTTTTATGCAGGAAAGGGGAGGTGTGCTCGTGCGTACTCCCGTGGGCGATAGATATGTTATGGAAAATATGCGCAATTCAGGGGCGATGCTCGGCGGTGAACAATCCGGGCATATTATTTTTCGACAATATAGCACAACTGGTGACGGATTACTTGCCGCTTTGCAGATTTTGCGCTATATTCAGGAGAAGGAGCGCTCACTTTCTGAGTTGGCAAACTTGCTTACACCATTTCCTCAAGAACTTATCAATGTGCGGGTAAAGAATAAACGTCCTTTTGATGATGTCCCCGCCATAGGTGAAGCTTTGAAACGTGTAGAAAAAGAGTTGCAACATCGAGGCCGCGTGCTCTTGCGTTATTCTGGAACAGAAGCGCTGTGCCGCGTGATGGTAGAAGGTGAAGATATTGTTAAAGTACGTTCTTACGCAGAACTTTTAGCGGAAACGGTGCAAAACGCGTTGCAATAACCATTTTATACAGAGGGTTTTGAACCCAAAGGATTTTTCATGCAAAATCTTCGTAAAGTTGTGATTCCAGTTGCAGGTTGGGGAACCAGATCCTTACCTGCCAGCAAAAACATTCCCAAGGAAATGCTTCCCATTTACAACAAACCCGTCATACAATATGTTGTAGAAGAGGCCATAAAGTCGAAGATTTCTGATGTGATCTTTGTGACAAACCGCGATAAGAGCGTCATAGAAGATCATTTTGACTATAACCTACAACTGGAAGACGTACTGCAACGTGCCGGCAAGCATGACAAACTCGAAATGGTACGTGAAGTGGCCGAAATGGTCAATATTATGTCTGTGCGCCAAAAAAAGCAATTGGGCCTTGGGCACGCGGTGCTTTGTGCCAAGGAACTTGTGCGCGGTGAACCCTTTGCCATCATGGTGGGCGATGACCTGATGTTTGGTGGTACTCCCGGCATAAAACAACTCATGTCGGTGGCTCAAGCTGAAAATCTTCCCGTTATTGGTGTTATGGAAGTTCCACAAGATAAAGTTTCTCGTTATGGGATCATTGACGGAACGGAAATTTCTCCCGGTGTTTTCAAAATTAATGATATGGTGGAAAAACCACGAACGGAAGATGCCCCTTCGCGCCTTGCCATTGTGGGACGTTATGTACTCACGCCAGATATTTTTGATTACCTTGAAAAAGTGACTCCAGGGCATGGTGGAGAGATACAACTGACAGATGCCTTGCAGGCTCTTGCAAAGAATAAGGGTATGTTGGCGGTTAAAATGTCCGGAAAGCGCTTTGATGCGGGCGATTGGGCAGAATATTTAACGGCTAACGTTTATTTTGCCATTCAAGACGAAGATTTGCGCTACGACCTCATTGGGCTTTTGCAAAATATCTTGCAATTCAAATAAACTTTTTCACAACTCGTGTCCAATATGTGAGACCCTGCATCGACAGTACATGTAAATGCAGGGTTTTGACAGTTTAACAAGAATAAATATATGTTTTCTTCACATTCCCCCAAAAAAATACTCCTGCATGTGTGCTGTGGCCCTTGTGCCATCGTACCTGTATTGCGCCTTCGCGACAAGGGACATGACGTGACAGGCATTTTTATGAATCCGAACATTCATCCCTTAAGTGAATATTTGCGCAGACGTGAGTCCATGCAGCTGTGTGCTGATAAACTCGCACTCCCCATGATATGGTGTGATGACGCGTGGGATATACGCACATGGCTTGCGGGTGTGGCGGGTTTTCATGATACTACGCCTGCTCGTTGTCAGTGGTGCTATGCGAATCGACTGGAAAAATGCGCTGAATGTGCGCAGCAAAAGGGCTTTGCACACTTTACATCATCACTGTGCTATTCTCGGTATCAAGACCATTCGCGCATTCAAAAAGCAGGGAACAAGGCGGCGCAGGCACATAAGGTGCAATTTATGTATGAAGATTTTAGCGATGAGTGGCAAAAAGGCGTTGACGTATCAAAAGAGTTTGGCCTCTATCGTCAGGCATATTGTGGTTGTATTTATAGCGAAGCAGAACGCTATGCAAAAAAACTGAAAAAGCTTGTGCAGTGAAGAATGTTTGCACGATATTTTACTCGGGCGCAGAGACGAGACGACGAACGTTTTGTCGCGCTCTGGCATCATGTTGCAAAATATTGTGCACAATATCTTCAATATCCGACTCAAACGAGGTATGCCCCTGTGTGGGTATGATAATTTCTTCTTGGTGCATGCCGCTCGTACAGTGCTTCATGGTTATTTCAATAAGCGTTGGAATGTCCATAAAGGCGATGCGCCCTTCCAAAAATTGATTGACGGCCTCTTCATTGGCTGCGTTTAATACAACACAGTGCAAACCATATTGTGTGTTGTTTGTTTGTGCTGTATCGGCTTTGAGTGCGTTCTGTGCTAATGCAAGGCATCGAAATAACTGGACGTTTGGTTCTGTGAAAGTGAGAGAAGCGGCCTTTATAAGGTCCAATGGCGCCACGCCCACATTCTCCACATGTGGCCATAAAAGGCAGTTGGCAATGGGCATACGCATATCAGCCGTGCCCATATGTGCCAGCAATGCATTGTCGGTACATTCGACAAGGGCGTGGACGATGGACTGCGGATGCACAAGAACTCCCAGTTTGTTAGGGGTGATATTATAGAGGTGATAGGCTTCTATGAGTTCTAAGCCTTTGTTCATAAGTGTCGCAGAATCAATGGTGATTTTTGCCCCCATGCTCCAGTTGGGATGGCAAAGGGCTTGTTCCTTGGTGACGAGTTGAAGCTGTTCGCGCGAGAAAGCACGAAAAGGACCGCCTGATGCGGTTAAAATGAGATTTTTTATGTGATGTGATTCTTTCCCCGCGAGAAGTTGAAACAGAGCATTGTGTTCTGAATCGACGGGCAAAATACTGGCACCTGTGTGCACGCAAATACGTCGAATAAGATCACCCGCAAGTACGAGCGATTCTTTATTGGCAAGGCAAATAACTTTGCCGGCAAGTGCCGCTGCTACTGTACCGCGAAGCCCCGCTGCCCCTACTTGTGCCGACAGAACCGTATTGGCAACTTCAAGACGCGCAAGATTCATATAGCCTTGCGCTCCGTAGAGAATTTCTGGTTTGTAGCTGCGTGGCAAGAGCTTATGCACAAGATCGCGTGATGCTATATCAAAAACGCCAAGATAAGGGGGGCGCCACTGTAAGGCTTGCTCTGCCAGCAATTGCATATTCCGCGCACCAGCAAGAGCCAGTATATGAAAGCTTCCGGGGTTTTTTTGCGCTATTCGCAAGGCATTGACCCCAATGGAGCCAGTACTGCCAAGAACAACGAGAGAACGTTTTTCCTGTATCCAATGTTCTGGAGGAGGGGCAGAAATATAACAAATATTCCCTTCGCGTGAAGGCCAAGTATGTATTGCGGTATTCATGCTTGAAGGTATCCTTCAAAAAAATATGCAAGGGGAGATGTTATCACGTGCTCAAGTCCTGTTAGAAAAATTTATACCATTGATCAACCACAGCGAAAACAGGCACCGCAAACAACACGCTGTCAATCCTATCGAGACAGCCACCGTGCCCAGGAAGTAAGGAGCTGGAATCTTTGACGGATACAGCACGCTTGAGTGCCGATTCGAACAGGTCTCCGAGCTGCGCAAATGCGTTTAAGAGGATACCTAGCAAAGCAAAAGTCCACCACGGCGCCGAACCTAACCATACTCCCAAAATGATACTCACGCTCACAGAGCCAACAAGGGATCCGAGCGAACCTTCAGAGCTTTTATTGGGGCTGACGCGCTGCCATAATTTATGTCGTCCATAACGTACACCTATGAAGTACGCACACACATCGGCAGCAATAATCACAGCCAGCACGAAGAACAATTTTACAGACGTTAAATATGTAGTAGGTAAGAGTAAGAGGGGAACATAAGCAAGCCCCACAAGAAAAATACTTCCGGGGGCAAAATTTTCATCTTCATCAATAATATCAATACGAAAGAGGAAGCTCAGTGCCGTTAAAATAAAACCTGCTCCCAAGAAGACCAAGGCATCTTGAGGCCTTTGCATCCATGTAAGACAGAGCATGCCCCAACCTAAAAGAATACCGCAGATTCGTGTGGGAATCCGCCCCCTTTTACCCCAAAAAAGAGAATAAAATTCCCATAATCCTGTGGCGCTTACCAATAAAATAACCATGAGCTGAAACCAGCCCTGAACATGCAAAGCATAGCCCACCACAGACGCAAAAGCAAGGCCTGTAATAATGCGCTTTATACAAAAGGGAAATTTTTTCTTCATATAACCTGTTCCTGTGTTTTACCGTAGCGGCGGTTACGATGTGCATAACTTTCAAGTGCCGCAGAGAGATCTTCTTCCGTAAAATCCGGCCACAAAGTGGGGCAGAAATAAAATTCACTATAAGCACATTGAAAGAGCAGATAGTTGCTTATGCGTACTTCTCCGCTTGTTCGGATAACGAGATCGGGATCAGGCAAGCCCTTGGTATACAGACGATTCTTGAAAGTTTGTTCTGTGACGTCTTCGGCGCGTACGCCCTCTTCTATAAGCTTTCTTGCCGCTCGCAATATTTCGTGGCGACCACTATAGTTCAAGGCAAGATGCAAGTGCATTTGGGCAGAGCCACTTGCTGGCATTGCCGTACGTTCAATGGCGTGGTGTAATGCTTTGCGCACGACCAAGGGAAGTGCTGCTTGATCACCAAGCACATGCAGAGTTATGGACTGCTCGACCATGAGCGGTACTTCTTGAGTTAAGAATTCGACGAGCAAGGCGAAAAGGGTAGATACTTCTTCTTGTGGCCGCTTCCAATTTTCTTGTGAAAATGTGTAGAGGGTTAAGTGTTTTATGCCAATTTTACGACATTGCGTGACAATGCGTCGTACCGCACGGGCGCCGGCCCTATGACCTTCTGTGCGCACAAGACCGCGTTTTTGCGCCCAGCGACCATTGCCGTCCATGATTATGGCAATATGCTGTGGTAATTCTTCAGACATGCTCGTATGATACCTTCCAACTCTGTGTTCATGATGCGATGGCTTTGATCGCATTTTACGACAACAGAAAACTCTTTCTGCCACTGCTAATGAAGCAAAAAGAGTTGCTTTTACGTTATATATCCATGATTTCTTTTTCTTTTGCCTGGCATTTTTTATCGGCGTCCGCCACAAACTTGTCCGTCAGCTTTTGTACGGCATCCATGGCTTTTTTGAGTTCATCTTCCGAGATGTTTTTATCCTTTTCAAGTTTTTTTAATTGCTCGTTGGCATCTCGACGTACATTGCGCACAGCCACCTTAGCTTCTTCATTGTATTTGCGCGAAACTTTCACGAGCTCTTTACGGCGTTCTTCTGTAAGAGCCGGAATGGAAATGCGGATAATTTTCCCGTCGTTGATAGGTGTAAGACCAAGATCAGATTTGAGAATGGCTTTTTCTACGGCGCCAAAACCGCCCTTATCCCAAGGTTGAATGGTGATGGTACGGCTGTCCGGAATAGATACCGACGCCAATTGATTGATGGGCGTGGGGCTCCCATAATAGTCTACCTTAATATCATCTACAAGAGACGTACTGGCTCTGCCTGTGCGCAATTTGGCAAAATCTTTATCCATGCTATTCACAGTTTTTTCCATACGTTCTTCTGTTTCTAAAAGAATGGTATCTTGATCCATGGTATCTCCTTTGTCACATAAAATGAGCAAAAATAAATTTTATTTCATATTACATACGGTCGTGCCTACATTTTCGCCGCGCACCACACGCTCAATGGCACCACCAAACATACTGCATACAATAATGGGAACATCATTTTCTTGAGCCAAAGCAATGGCCGTGGCATCCATAACACCCAAATGCTTTGCCAGTGCTTCGTCATAGCTCACGCGGGAATATTTGACGGCATCGCTATATTTGACAGGATCTTTATCGTAAACGCCATCCACTTTTGTGGCCTTAATAATGGCATCGCATTGCAGTTCCATTCCTCGCAAGGCTGCTGCCGTATCCGTTGTAAAATAAGGGTTACCGGTACCGGCCGCGCAAATAACGACGCGACCTTTTTCCAAATGGCGCAAAGCGCGGCGACGAATGTATGATTCACATACCTCTTGCATAGTGATAGCCGAAAGGACGCGAGTAGGGAAACCTTGATTTTCTAAAGTATTTTGAACGGCCAGGGCATTGAGCACGGTGGCAAGCATGCCCATATAATCAGCGGAGGAGCGTTCCATACCCTCTGCTGAAGCAGAAAGACCGCGAAAAATATTGCCACCGCCAATCACAAGCGCCACTTCAAGACCCAGTGAGAGCACACTTCCTACTTCTGCGCAAATTTTTGACACTGTTTCAGGGTGAATGCCCGTTTTTTGTTCGCCGGCCAATGCTTCACCGCTGAGCTTTAACAAAACACGCTTGTAATGCAATGCTGACATGGTTACCCTTCCTCGTTAGAATGAATACTTTGCAAGAAAGCAAAAAAATCTGTCTTTACGCAATCAAGCACTCTCTGCAATCCACACTGTACGTGCTATGAGGCTGTTGAAAAAAGGTACATTGCGTCGTTCCCTTCGAAATGGGGATAAAAAGTCTCACAGCGTATGTTATGTCTTATACGCGTTGATCTCAATATCCGTCACGCTCGTTCCTCGTGTCGTGCAAGGGTTACGCCTTTAGTATCCCTTTGGTACCCCATGGGTTGGTCTGCGTATCTTGACGTTTTTCGCATTTTACTATTTTTGAACAGTCTGCCTAAACGCTGTCGTCACATAGCGATTTTTCGTGCTATATCAAGAAAGACGCGCTTGCTTTGAGGGAATATACTCTTATGGTATTTGACCGAAAAAGCAAGTAAGGTCTGGCGCAGAGCCGCTTCGATAAGGACGAAAGGCGCATTTGACGACAGTGCCTAAAAGAGAATTTTTCAACAGGCTCTTATACCCTTCGATAAAATCAGTAATGTCTGCTTCGTGTTACTTCTTTTTTTTATGCGATGTTGACGATTTGTGAGATATCTTTTTCTTGCGCGTTGCAGCAATCTCGTCAGCTGAGTTTAAGAGCGTGTTTTTGTCCTCTTCAGAAATCCCCATGAGGTTGAAAAGTGTATCCCGCATCTTCATGAGTGATTCTTCTGGGTTGTCCGCATCTTTCAATTGGCTGCTCACGATGTCAAAAAAACTTTTGACATTGACATTGACATTGTTGAGTTCGGTTCCTACCACTGCTGGCAAAAGATAATCCATAGAGACGTTTGACAACTTCAGATCCTCTCTCAAAGTGCGGCTTTTTGCCTCCATGGTACTGACACCTACGCCGAGCTGCTTTGCGATAGAATTGAGTTGCATGTCGGGGGAGTCTATACCTGGGTCATCGAAGAAATTTATATAAGCAATGGCGTGGAGTACACCTGCTGCCCAGCTTTTTGCAAGGCTACGATCAAGGGGAAGATGTTTTTTGAAAGCATCTTGCAGAAGAGTTTTACTTATTTTCGCACAGTCTTCGTTAAGATGCTGCGAGCAAAAACCTTCTATAATTCCAAGGATGGCATAATAGCGAGTTTTTATGTCAGAAGGTGGTGCATCTTGTGCAAAATGTTTGATTATTTCTAGATCCCAGAATACATCTTCATCTTCAAAATCATCTTCATCTTCAAAATCATCTTCATCCCAATCGGT
>CAYJPE010000120.1:3824-8608 GCA_964371965.1 uncultured Desulfovibrionaceae bacterium | reverse complement strand
GACGTGAGAGGGAAAAAGATGAATATCGTGAAATCGTCCAAAATCGTACAAACACGCACAGCACACACAAACATACAAAAGCACAAACAAAAAAAACACCGCAAACAAAAAAAACACCGCAAACACACAACTTTTTAGCCGTAACGCCGTGCCATAACGAAATCTTTACTTTAATGTTTGAGAGAATCGGCACGGCCTGTTTGGTGTATCCGTACCGCTCTTACCCGTAGGGTTCGCTTTTTGTTAAGCACGAAGTGCGTACAAAAAGTATGAATGTGACTTTTTTGGACGATTTCGCGTATATTCTCAGATTTTTTCCTCTCACGAGGCAAAAGTTTTTTTTCTGCGTAAGCGTACTTGAGTACGTGCGCATAAGAAAAAAAGCTTTTAACGACGTGAGAGGGAAAAAGATGAATATCGTGAAATCGTCCAAAATCGTACAAACACGCACAGCACACACAAACATACAAAAGCACAAACAAAAAAAACACCGCAAACAAAAAAAACACCGCAAACACATAAAAAGAATACTTTCAATAATCACAGTTTATTAAAACAGAAAAAACAAAACACGCCATGACTCCTTTTAACTGTGAGCTCAAATACATAAAAACAAAACTTGCCTCTGGGCGCAGCTTAGTTTAATATCACCCGAGGTACTTGTGGCAATCACAAAATCATGTTCAACACTATGTCACAATACCACGCGTTGAGGTTTTTTTAAAATGTTCGGTCTTATGAATGTTTATACCTTAAACCTGTGAGGTAACAAGATGTTTCAATTTTCAAAACGCATAGTGTGTCTTTTTTTTATGCTGGCAATGCTCCCGCTCTCCGGGTGTGCCAGTAAGTATGGTGCGCAAACGACAAATGTACATTACTATCCCACGTGCTACAGACCTGTTGAACAATTACGTGCGGAAGAAAACTCTGTTGCCGAATCCACCGCAGGCGGCGCGGCTGTTGGAGCCGTGCTTGGCGCCCTCATAGGCGGGCTGACAACAGGAAGCGTGGAAGGTGCCGTCATCGGCGGCGCTGTGGGTGGCGTATCAGGCGGTGTTGCCGGGCATGCTTATGGCACATCACAACAAAAACAAAGAGATGCCGAATTTTTCCGCCAATATGCTTCACAGCTTGATACGGAAACAGCGCAGATGAGCCGCGCCAATGCCGCCGCGCAACTTGCAGCAAAGTGCTACGATCAAGAATTCAAAGCCATTCTTGCCAACGCTCAAGCCGGAAATATAAGCAAAATTGAACTGACAAACCGCTATGAAGAAATTCGTGCAGGCCTTGAAGAAACCTCACGCATTTTACAAACGACCTATAGCAATATGGCAGAAAAAGATTCGCAATATCAAGAAATTATGTCCGCTGAAGTGAAAAAACCTCAAGCGCAACAAGCACAAACAACACAACAACAAGCCGCACAAAGCAAGCCTTCGCGCGCTGATGTACAAAAAGCCACAAGCAGTACGCAACAATGGCAACGTTCGCGCAGCGAACTTCAAGCAACACATAAGGACATAGAAGCACAAATTGCAAACAATGATCGTATTCTCGATGCCGCTTTGCAAGCCAGTGATTTTGGAAAAATATATACGTAATACGCGCTCTGTCACACACAAACGAGAGGCACGCGCTGATGGCAACATATGTTCCTTGTTGCAAAAACACCACGCGTATGGCAAAAAAGGAAAGGCTCCAAGAACGTTCCAAGAATATGCCCAGTGCATTTCAAGAACATTCCCAAAGCATTCCCAAAGCATTCCCAAAACATTCCAAGAACATTCAAGTGGTGCCCTTATACGACAAGAAGCATGAAAGCACCACGTGAAATCACTCCTTGGGAGCTCGTTGAAAAGTGTCCTCTGCCACGTCCCCCTGCGGGGCGGCTCTTGGCTCAGGCTGCGGCTCTTGACTTTTTTCGCTTCCTTGCTACCTTTGCGACCTTTGCAAAAAAGGCATTTTGTTAAAGAAGCATTTCGTAAAGAAGCATTTTGTTAGGGAAGCACTGTGAGCACAGACTGTCAACAATGGATTTTTTCAACGAGCTGCCAAGGGCTGTTTCAAAAGAAGAATTGTGTATTTTTGCCAAGGAAAACGCGTTTTTTTGTAAAAGGCGCGCATACAGACATACGTCACTTGAGCAAAAAAGACCGTTTGACCCCTTCGGAGCAGGGGCACAACGCAAAAGAACGTATAAGAGACAGCGCCGAGTATTGCGGGGAATGAGGAACGACGTATCTTCATTCCCCGTGAAGATATTTTATGTACACAAGGCATACGATAATAATTCTGTAAGAAACGTTGCAAGGGTATACTATGTCACAAAAACAACAACCGGATACCACCGATCACGAAAATACTACCTCGCCCCATAATGAGGCCACCGAAGATACACATGGCGCATCACATCTTAACGGTTCTCAAGAAGATGCCGCCCCAACGCAATCCCCCGCGAGCGATGCGCCTGCAGAACCTTCTTCCAGCGAAGCACATTCGCCCGATGCGCACACACAAGACACTGATACTGTTGATAAGGCTGCCCCTGTTCCTCCAGCACCGTGGTATGCCACCCCTTGGTTTTGGAGCCTGTTCTTTTTCGTGTCGACAATCATCCTTCTTGCGTGGCTTTTTTGGCACACATGGCATACGCAAAAACTTCTTGCCGAGGCGACGGTAGAAAATGAAAAACGCGCGCAAGAGGCTCTTGTGGAAGAGCAGCGTGAAAAAAATGCGCAACTTATCGCCAAGGCGGAAGAATTGCGCGCGCTCCTTTTGCAAGACCCTTGTACGATTCATGAATTTCTTGTGCAAAACGGGATGGCTCTCCCTCTCGTGCCAAACACGCGCACGGCTCCTGTGCAAGCACCCCCTCACGGACAAGGTACGCAACCACACACGGAAGCCGAAGCGCCGCCGCCGCCACCCCTCCTTAATTCCGGCACCGCCGAACCCCTTACTGCCGATGCCTTAAACATTGCGCAAAAGTTGGAACTTGCCACGGTGCTTGTTATTGTGACGGACGGAAGAGGTACCGCCACAAGCACGGGAACAGGCTTCTTTATTGCTCCCGGCATTATATTCACCAATCAACACGTGGCAGGCAATAGAAACAATGAGCTCTATATAGCAGGAAAATTTCAAGGCACAGCTGCCAAAGCCAAGGTTATTGCCATAAGTAACATTGAGGAAGAGGACTTTGCCGTCTTGCAAACACAGGTGACAAGTGTGCCTCCCCTTTCCTTTGCACTTGACGTTGCCAGAACGCAAAGAGTCAGCTCGTGGGGCTTCCCGGGTGCCGTCTCAGAAGTTGACCCAAACTACCAATCGCTCCTTGGAGGGGAAATACGCAATGCGCCGGAAGTTGTCTATTCTGAAGGGGCTGTGAGCGTTATCCAAGGAGATTCTCCTCCCCTCATATTCCATACGGCGGTGGTGTCCCACGGGAACAGTGGAGGCCCCTTGGTCAACACGCGTGGTGAGGTTGTGGGCGTGAATACGTATATTCACATGGACGATGAATCCTACAGACAATCAAACCTTGCCATTGTGAGTAAAGCGGTGATCACCTTTTTACAACAGCACAATGTGCCCTTTACTCTTGCCCCGCCACCTACCGTGCAAACACCCGATAAAAATACGACCAGTGACAAGAATGCGAACACTATGCTCGCGACAACAGAAGGGAGAACGTAAGTCATGGCAGGCACCTTCATTACAACAACATCGCGGAGCGTCATGCGCCCGCTGGCTATTCAAGGCATATTCGTCACTGACTGCTTCCACCAAGTACAGGGGCTTTTACAGTCCATAGGGGCACAGCACGTGACCCTGTTGGCAGAGCCGGTACATGACGCAAATTTTGAATCCGTTGATTGGTACGCCAGCGAAGCATTGGGGGGGTCAAACCCCATTGCCTTCACTTCTCTTCCCCAAGACCAACGCGATGCGGTCATGAACCATATTCACACCTTGGCTCATGATATTGGTTTAAAGGCGGAAAGCCTCATTCAAAGCGACGACAATCAAAACATTCTGAGCGGAGAAATCCTCAAGCTTGCCCTGCAACATCCCGATGAGAACGATATTTGGCTTGTGGGCGGGTATCCTGTGGTTGTCAATTGGGGCTTTGCTTCGGGTACTGTGGGTGCACTGCCGGAAGATTTGTTCCGCGCAGGTTTCGTCCCTGCGGCAGCCGTTGCTGTGGCAGCGACAAGCGTGGTGGCACGACCTGAAGAAGCGGCGGCGGCGCCTCTTGCGGCAGAAGCGGCAGCACCTGTGGCAGCGGCAGCACCTGTGGCAGCGGCGGCACCTGTGGCGGCGAGCGCTTTCCCTTTTCTTGCATGGCTTCTCCCCTTTCTTTTGTTCCTCCTCCTTTTGGGGGCAATCCTGAGCTCCCTTGGCTTTTTCCGACTTCCTTTTCCCGCTGCATGTGCGCCGGAACCTCCCGTTGTTGACATGACTGAGGAAATTGAAGAAGAAAAAAGCAAGGAACAAGGTCTCCTCGTTGATTTGGATGCCTTACTCAAACAATTACAAGAAAAAGCAGCTTTTTGTAAGCCACCGCAGGAAGAAACTCTGCCCATTGCGCCTCCTGTAGAGCCGGAACCTGTGGTGCCAGAACCTGTGGTACCAGAAGAGCCCGCTACCGAGCCGCCTTTGATTATGCCGGAAGAAGAGCCTGCTACCGAGCCGCCTTTGCTTGTGCCGGAGGAAGAGCCTGCTACCGAGCCGCCTTTGCTTGTGCCGGAGGAAGAGCCTGCTACCGAGCCACCTTT
>CAYJPE010000120.1:0-3724 GCA_964371965.1 uncultured Desulfovibrionaceae bacterium | reverse complement strand
CTTGTGCCGGAGGAAGAGCCTGCTACCGAGCCACCTTTGCTTGTGCCGGAGGAAAAGCCGGAACCGGAGCCTGAGAAAAAACCGGAGCAAAAGCCTGAGAAAAAACCCGAGCAAAAGCCCGAGAAAAAACCGGAACCGGCACCAAAGAAAGACGATCCTTTGAGTATTCCGGATGAAGCACGCAACGACAATGACTTAAGCTTCCTTGAAGGGTGCTGGCGCAGCGTTACAGACCTTTTCAGTACGAAGAACAATGAGCCCTTGGTGGCAGAGTATTGCTTTGACAACAGAGGACAAGGACGTCAGATTATACGTGAACAAAATGGTAAGATATGCACAGGCGGTGTGGAAGCACGATTCAACAATGGCGGAAACCTAGAAATGAAAAGCTTTCCCGCGCGTTGCCCCGATGGATCTCACTATATGCCCGAAACGGTGTATTGCACAGGTTCAGACTCTTCTACACTTTGCAAAGGCGTTTCTACCAATAATGGCAGAAGGCATGAATGGGATGCCAAATTTTATAGGAAATAATTTATGGAAAAGAAACATAGTACAGTGACACTTATTCCGGGTGGCTGCCCACAATTTTTGGACTATACCTTGCACAAGTCTGACTTGCCGCGCTTAATTCGTTCTTTCAAGGAAGAAAGAAAGGAGGCGCAAAGTACCGCGGGGCGTTATGACCATCACCTGCGTTGCCTTGAAAGAGACGAGACAGGTTTTGTTGACCAGCTCACATACGAACCTTGTGAACCGGACTATTCCATAAACATTCAAAATGTCATTGATGTTTGGAAAAATGCTTGGATACCCATTCCCATTTTACGCACGCGTGAACAAAAATGGCAAGACGGCGGTGAACGTTTTGAATGCGGCCCCTCCAACTGGTCTCGGGCGCGTGTGGTGGAGGATGAAACAGGCACCATAAAAATCACACTCATGTTTGATACCATTGTGGAGCCACACCCTCAAGAAGGTGAGTTTTATCACGCCCTTTCTCCCGAAGACGTGTCTGCGCACGGTCACTTTGCTCTGGCGCATCACGTGCGTGACAATGCGTGGTTTCTCAATGCGGTATGGGTAGATGAGTGGCTTGCCAATATTTATGACACCTACCGTAGTTCCATATTTCAGGGGCGTGGATCTTGGAAGGACAATAACGAAAATGTTCTTGAACACTTGGCTGCGTACCTCACATGGCTTGAGCTTATACGCGTGGCTTTGCACAATACAAGTATCCACGTTATCAATCCGGAACGGGAACAACCCGTTGAGGTTGATCTTATTTTAGACATAGGCAATTCGCGCACCACGGGCATTCTTGTGGAAACAATTTCGCAAAAACCCACAAGTTTGAATGACAGCTATTTGTTGGAACTGCGCGACATAAGTGCTCCGGAAAATATTTACAGCGATCCCTTTGAGACGCGCGTGGAATTTGTGCAAGCGTCCTTCGGGAACGATGCCTTGAGTCGTCGTTCCGGACGCCGTAAGCCGGCCTTTGCATGGCCTTCGGCCGTACGTGTGGGGCCTGAGGCAGCACGCCTTGCCACGCGCGCCGTGTGTGCAGAAGGCGTCACCGGCATGTCGAGCCCCAAGCGCTACTTGTGGGACGAAAGAACACGCAAACAGTCTTGGCGCTTTAATACCGGAGGCACCAAGGAACCCATGGTGGCAAGCGGGCTTTTTGCCAAGCAAGTCAATACTGAGGGTACGCCCCTCATCTGCTTTGACGATGTGCGTTTTCGACGTTCAAAAAATTTGCGCACGCAAAAAAAAGAACCGGCCTTCGAATCTTTTTTCACGCGCTCTTCCCTCATGCTGTTCATGATGGGAGAAATCATAACGCACGCCCTTGTGACCATCAACGCGCCCGCCACACGAGCACGCCGCGAGCTCCCCAATATACCGCGACGTTTGCGGCGCATCCTCTTCACTGTTCCCACAGCCATGCCCGTGGCAGAAAAAGAAATTTTTCGTCGATGGGTGTCGTGGGCGGTGCGTGTGGTGTGGGAAGCCCTTGATTGGTCAGAATGGTATGTGGACAGGGAAAAAACACCGCACCCCCCATCCAGTAACTATCGCATAAGCCCACAAGTGCGCTGCGACTGGGATGAAGCAAGCTGCTCACAAATTGTCTTCATTTATAACGAGCTGTCCGTCAAGTATCATGGAGATGCGCACCATCTTTTCACGCTGCTCGGGAAGCCGCGGGCAAAATATGACAACAAGCCTTGCATGCGCATAGCCTCCATTGACACAGGCGGCGGCACCATGGATCTTTCCATTGTCTCCTTTGAGCTTGCAAGTTCTGAAGGTGACACGGCGCGTATCATCCCGCATATGGAATTTCGCGACGGCTTTAACTCTGCCGGAGATGAAGTCTTGCGTGAAATTGTTTCCATGCAAGTTATTCCCAACCTCATTGAGGCTTTTCGCAAGGTAGGCATTGCCGATTCGCGCGCCCTTGTGGGGCAACTCTTTGGTCGCGATATAAGCGGCGATTCACAAGAGCGCAGAAACTTGCGCGCACGCCTTGTTCGCCAAGTGACCGTGCCCATAGCCCTTGGCATGCTTGGCCTGTGCGAAATGCTCTATCAACGCAGCATTGAAGCAAAGGCCATAC
Source organism: uncultured Desulfovibrionaceae bacterium (assembly GCA_964371965.1). Taxonomy (GTDB): domain Bacteria; phylum Desulfobacterota; class Desulfovibrionia; order Desulfovibrionales; family Desulfovibrionaceae; genus CAYJAD01. The sequence continues at coordinate 1,095 of CAYJPE010000120.1, read as the reverse complement.
AAAAACCTTACACAAGCTTCACATGTCGCTTGAGGGATTTTTTCAAAAAACCCCCACACACAAAGAATGTGCCCAATACGCAAGAAAGCGACACCGAGCACCCCACCGAGCCTTTTGCTTTTCTTGAAGGCATTGACATTCCGGCGCACTTCTACCACCCCCATCCGCAACCGCATATTATTAAGGCTGTGGAGGATGTTGTCCGCGCATATATACCTCAATCGGCTGCTTCCGAAGACTTCTCCCTCATGGACGTAGAGCTTCGTATCAACCCTTCTGCCGTTGAACAAATTATTTGCACGACATTGGGACAGCACTTGGCTGATTTGTGCGAAGTCGTCAATCTGCTTGATTGTGACATTTTGCTTCTCACGGGCAGACCGAGCGCGTGGAGCGGTATTGTTGCACCGGTGCTGGCAAAATTGCCCGTACCGCCGGACCGTATAATCCCCATGCGTCAATACCATGTGGGGAGCTGGTATCCCTTTGCCGATGCCCATGGGCGCATTACAGACCCAAAGACGACGGTTGTTGTTGGCGCTATTTTATGCGCATTGGCTGAAGGACATCTTGAAGGTTTTTCGTTTGATGCGAACAAACTTCAACTCGAATCCATCGCACGCTATGTGGGCGAACTGGATCTTTCCGGTCAATTGCGCAATGCAAAAATCTGGTTTGAAGTTGATGTAAAAAGCACCAAGAACGAGCCTATTCCGCCGCGAAAAGTAGCCTTTAGCACGCACTTGCCCATCGGTTACCGCCAAGCCAATGCCGAACGCTGGCCAACCACACGCTATCATATCATTGACTTTAGCTCAGAAGATGCACGGGCACGCGCTTCGGGACGCCTGCCCTACACCTTGGGCGTCACTCTTTCAACGTCAAATCATACGCAAGATGAATCCATAGAAAAGGATGAGGGCGAGTTTGATATTGAATACATTGTTGATGACAAGGGCAATGATGTCAACATCAAGGACGTTGTCATACGCTTGCAAACCATGAAGCGTGATGAAGGCTACTGGATGGACACAGGCATTGTGAAAGATGCCTAGGAGCGTGTATTATCTAAAAGCTTTTTTTAAAGGCATGTGG
>CAYJPE010000119.1:0-8636 GCA_964371965.1 uncultured Desulfovibrionaceae bacterium | reverse complement strand
TATATACATTGCAGTCAGGCTCGCACTGAACTCAGTGTTTTTTGAAGAAGCCATGTGGAGGAAGCTTTTTTGCTCAAAAAAGTTTTCCACACACATGCCCTTCAAAATCGTCAAAGTAAGACAAAGCCTATGCAAAATCAGGATCCACAGCCGCTTTTCCATTGGCGAGCATGATGCGTACAAAATGCAGGCTTCTTTCATCCACAGGAATGATGGGAAAGGCTTGGTGGCAATTTTCGCACGAGACCATGGTGGGCTGTGTGGGGGCAATGAGTGGCACATGGCGTTTGCAAAATGGACACGCATAAAAAAAGAGCATTTCCATGGCATCCGGGCTTACCGGTTGTACAGGTTTTTTTGACTTCATGCGCACGGCTCCGCAAGATTTTTACCTTGCATGCTTGCCGGTTTTTCCTTTTGCCAAAGGCCAATGAGTGTTGGTGCCACATCTGCAAGAACGCCATTATGGAGTGCGCGGCATGCCTCATCTTGCACGAGGATACAGGGTACGGGATTGGTTGTGTGCGCTGTTTGTGCTTCCCCTGAGGCACTGCGCATAACCTCACAGTTGCCATGATCCGCTATGATACACATACGCCCATGGACGGCACGCACGGCTTCAAGCATGCGCCCAACGCACGCGTCCACCGCCTCACAAGCCTCAATGGCCGCCGGCAACACACCTGTGTGCCCCACCATATCACCATTGGCAAGATTGCAGACGATGAGTGCATACTTTGCGCTCTGTAAGGCTTCTACGCAATGATCCGTCACTTCATGACAACTCATGGAGGGCGCCAAGTCGTAGGTGGCTACGTGGCGCGGAGATGGGACCAGGATACGGTCTTCGCCCTCAAAAGGTTGCTCGCGTCCGCCATTGAAGAAATACGTCACATGGGCATACTTTTCCGTTTCTGCCAAGCGCAATTGTTTATACCCCCATGATGACACAAGCTCGCCAAGCCCCCAACGCAAGCTTTCCTTGGGAAAGGCCACAGGCAGGGTAAAGGCGGAATCGTAGGCTGTCATGGACGCACATGCCGCCAAATTGGGCGCCGCACCGCGCTCAAAGCCGTCAAAATCTGCAAACGTGAGCGCCTGCACCAATTCACGCATGCGATCCGCACGGAAGTTAAAAAAGAAGATACCGTCATTGTTTTTCCATGTGCCGAGCGGATCAATGATGGTGGGCTTGATGAATTCGTCGGTGAGACCCACATCGTATGATGCCTGAATGGCCTGCGAAGCCGACGCATGTGTTGTGCCCTGCCCTTGCCCGTGCACAAGCATATCCCATGCAGCAGCCACACGATCCCAACGCGTGTCACGATCCATGGCATAAAAGCGACCGCATACCGTGGCTATAGATGCGCTGCCCGTCCCCTGTGCCTGCGGACTTGCGTGTAAATCCGTCAAAAAACACTCAAGGTCTTGCACATAAGCAAGGCCGCTTTGGGGTGACGTGTCACGTCCATCCATAAAACAATGGATGTGTACGCGCAAACCTGCCAACACGGCAATGCGCGTCAGGGCTTTGAGGTGATTGCAGTGACTGTGTACGCCGCCGTCGGACACGAGACCCGCCAAGTGCAGGCGCCCACCTACGGTCTGTGTTTTTTGTATCACGTCATTGTAGACGGCATTGGTATCCAGCTCGCCTGTTTCCATGGCCATGTCGATGCGTGTCATGTCTTGATAAACAATGGAGCCGGCACCAATGTTGAGGTGCCCTACTTCCGAATTGCCAATATACCCATCGGGAAGCCCAACGGCGCGACCCGATGCCTGTAGTTCACTGTGAGGGCATGTGCGAAAAAGGCTGTCGAGGTGGGGTGTGTTGGCAACGCTTGGGGCATTGCTGGGACTTGCGGGGGCAAGACCCCATCCATCGAGTATCAATAGTAGTGTGGGGGTGAGGGACATAAAGGCTCCTTTTTCTCCTCATATATATTCTTGGGTATGCTCTTGTGTACGTTCTTCTGGTGTCGGCAATTCTGCCCATAAGGACTCAAGTTTATACACTTCACGGGTAGATTCTTGAAAAATACTGATGACAATATCATTCAAATCCATAAGAATCCACTGTCCGTGTTCCTTGCCTTCCGAACCAAAAAACTCAAATTTTTCTTGCTTGCAAAAGATATTCACATTTTCTGCAAGGCTTTGGGCATGCCGTACAGAGGATGCGGTGACTACAAGCATGGCTTCTGCAAAGGCGTTTTGATGTGTCAGTCGTAACTCGACAACATCTTTTGCTTTATGTTCTTCCAAAAAGGTACGTAAGCGTGCCAGTTTTTGTTCTGTTGGCAATACAGAAAATCTTTTTTTCATAAAAATACCACTTAAAGTTATATGCTCTCTTGATGAGAGAAGGACATTTGTTGCCGGTTTAATGTATAAAAATATACGTTGTGTTTTGGCATGTGTGCTTGATGGGTCATACTCAGGCCGAGTCACATTCCAAAACCGAGGAATCGCTGATTTAAGAAATTTTTTATTCTCTAACAAGGAAGACGTATTTTGAGAATCCCACGATATATTTGACATATATAAGGGATTCACGCAATGAGTCTGACGTCGTTAAAGAGCAAAAAAGCATGAAGTCGGTGCTTCCCTGACAGCTTGCCAAGGGCATAAGGTATCACACTCAAGAGCTCGTAACAACATGTTTATGCAAGCGTACATCGTAGCACGCGCGTGCCGTCGCGAAAAAGAATTTTCGCTTTATCCGGCGCCACGGTTTCCACCACAACACCCAAGCCAAAGTGGGCGTGCTTAATCACATCTTGCGCTTGCAAAAGCATGCCCATGGCATAAGGACGCGCCTCAGGGGCGGAAGGTCTTTCCATCTCTTGGCGCCAGGCTTTTTCCACGGCATTGGCCTCTGCCAGTGCTTTGCTGGTGAGGCGTTTTGGGCTGCTAGTGCTACTTTGTGGGGCAGCCATGGCGTCCTTGCGGCTTGCCCCTGTGCGGACAGCACGCGTCACGCGCTCTGCCTTGCCCTGCCCCTTGGGGAGACGCGGCGGATAATACTTATGAACACTCTTGCAGGCGCAACATTCCACCTTTACAATGGCCTCGCCCACCATAGCGACAATAACATGTCCAGTTCTGTCTTGACATCGTGTGCAGTGCGCCTCAATGCGCTGTCCGGGTCCTAAAGTCGTTGCCATGCTTTCTTCCATTTATGCAAGAGGTGTGTTTTTTTGTCCAAGAAACATTTTTAAGACATGTATAAGCTTTTCCATATCAATGGGCTTTGCCACATGGGCATTCATACCATGAGCAACAGCCATGTCAATATCTTCTTGGAAGGCATTGGCCGTCATGGCCACAATGGGCACTACGCCGGCATCCTTGCGTGTTAAGTTTCGGAGTGTTTGTGCAGCCTCAAATCCATTCATTATGGGCATTTGAATGTCCATAAAAATAATATCATAATACCCTTCGGGAGATGCCTCGAATATCTCAAGAGCGGTGGTTCCGTCATCTGCTTCGTCAATCTCAAACTCATAAGGAGCAAGCAACTCGGCGGCAATCATGCGGTTAATGTCCACATCATCCACAAGCAAGACGCGCTTGCCGGGTGTTATATGAATGGTATCATCACTCACATGACTGCTCATGTCCTTGTCTTCCAAAAGCCATAGTTTAAAAAAGAATTCGCTGCCCTCGCCCTCAACACTTTCCACCTGAATGTCGCTGCCAAGGAGCAAGGCAATGTTGCGACTTATGGAAAGCCCAAGCCCCGTGCCGCCGTAGTTGCGCGTGATGTGACCACTGCCTTGTTCAAAAGGTGCAAAAAGCGTTTTCAAAACATCTGCAGCAATGCCGATGCCGGTATCCTTGACGGAGAAATACACAAGGCACTTTCCATTTTCATAACTTTCTTGCCGTGCGGTAAAGATTATGCTGCCATCTTCCGGCGTAAATTTTACTGCATTGCCGAGCAAGTTTATGAGCACTTGGCGCAAACGCAATTCGTCCGAAATAAAATGACCTCTGTCAAAATTTTCCAACAATACATGAAAGCTAATATTGCGGCTTTCACATCGAGGGCGAATGATGTCAGCCACATCATTGACCATTTTGTTGATTTCAAAACTGACTTCATCTAATTCGATTTTACCCGCTTCAATTTTAGAAATATCCAAAATATCATTGAGCAGGCCAAGCAAGTGGGTTGATGATGTTTCGATGTGTTTGATATTCGAGAGCAGTTCTTCAAAATTACACGGGTTTTGCGGGTCGGGGAGCTTGCCTGCGTGAACAGCCTCGCGGGCATCGTGTACCTTGCGCTTGGTGATATTGGTCATGCCGATGATGGCATTCATGGGCGTGCGGATTTCGTGGCTCATACGTGCCAAAAATTCGCTCTTCGCCTTGCTGGCCATATTGGCGCTGTCTACAGCCTGCATGAGTTCACGCTGTGTTTTGCGCAATTCTTTTTCAATGACAACACGTTGGGTGACGTCACGCCCCACACCCAATATGGCACGCAAGACACCGTCGCTGTTAAAGACCGGCTCACGCACAATATCCAGAATTTCTTCGTGCCCATCGGCAAAGCAGAGGCATTCTTCTGTGCGGTGTGTTTCGCCTGTGGCAATAACGTCCTTGGCATTCATGGAAGCTCGTCCGTATAAGGGATCCGGCAAGACGGCATAGTCGGGCTTACCTTGAATATCGTCGGGACTTTTTCCTATGAAGGCAGCAAAACGCGGATTGACCGAAAGATAGACACCGTCAAGGTTCTTAAGCCAAATGAGATCCGGTGAGGCTGAAATGACGGTATCAAGCAAGGCTCGTTCGCGCTCAATGCGTTCTTGTTCGATGATAAGGTTTGTGACATTGTGAGACTCTAAAATGACTCCGGTATGCTCTCCATTGGCATTTGTGCAATAGGAGCACCGCACCCTATAATAGGCCTGCGATGTTTTGTGATAAAAGACACCTGTTTCGCCGCCTTGCAAAAAGATGGTTATGGGTGAGACTTCTTCCTTAAAGATACTGATATCATCGTACTTTTTCCCTTCAACTTCAGAGAGCTCTTTTTTGTGCAGTGCAAGACTTGCATCGTTCATATAGATGACAATGCCGTCAAGGTCGGTGATGGTCATGGGTTCTGTGACACTGTCCACAATACTTTGTGACAAATCATCCAAGGAATCGGAGAGCACGCCCATTTCATCGTGCACCTGAGAGTTGAAGCGAAACTGACGCTCTCCTGAACGAAAGCGCGAAATACCTGCAATAAGGCGGGTGATTTTTTGTGTGATATTTGAGGCCATCCATATGGCAACAAGGATAACCACAATAGTCATAACCAAGGTAGAGACGGACAGGCTCAAAGCTGTATTCCACAAATTTGTCTTGATGGCCACCAGCGTTTCTTGCGAAATAGCTTCAAGCTCTTTGTCTGTTTCTTCGATGAGCGTCAAAATCTTTTCTTGGCTTGCGATGGCAGGCATGTGAAAATCATCAACACCTGTGGTCACGGTGACGATGCCAAAGCCGTGTAAATTATCCGCATATTGCCCCGTATAATAGGGGATTGCCGCAACTGTCGTGAGTTTCCACAAGCCACTCCACAGTATAAGAAATGAGCCCGAACCGCCATCCTTTGCCACATCATACCAGCCAGTACACTGGGGGGCAAAGTTTAAATAGCGACAATCAAGCCCCACAAGACCTTGCTTAAGCAAGGGAAGAGCCGGCTTGATTTCGCGGCTTTGATTGGTAAATGTGGGCTGATCTTGAATAAAGTCCACATATGAATCGCCGCTTTCTTGCCAAGCTTCATAGGTAGGCATGTCGAGAAAGGGAACCTGCGGTGCGCCCGTTTGTCCATCATAGCCTGCTATGGAATGGTGGCGAGGATGTACTATGCTACGACCTTTGTGATCCCAAATGAACATGTAATTGCCACGTATAGGATCAGAAAGCTCCGTATAACGTTCATCGCTAGGCACCATATGATTGACGAGCTCCATGATATGGTCATGGTTAAGAGCAAGTGTCACATAGCCTACAATATCACCATTTTCCACAACGGGCGTCGCCCAGCGCACAATGCCCTGAAAGCGTTTGCCGTTGGGATTTTCTGGCCCGGCAAATGCGGCTTTCTCCGGTTCGAAAGGAATGCCTTTTTTTTCTGCATTTTCTGGATTGTAGACACCAATAATCTTTGTGCCCACATATTCGCCTATGACGTCAGAAACGTAGATTTCGCCAGGCTTGAGCGCCTTGAGGTGCGTAAAATAGTCTTCCGCTTTGCAAAATGTATTGCGCTTGTCGGAAACATCCTTCAGCGATGCGTCCATGAGCGACAGCCCAGCACGATTTTTACTTGTAACCTTAATTTTTTCTTGACCCTTCGTATCTACAAAGGTCATCTCCAAAAAAAGAGGTTTGGATACGTATTCAAATTGCTCTGGCGGGCGATATTGAAAGCGTATGTCATTTTCTTTTGAAGAGGAAACAATTGCTCTGTAAGCTGTATGCTCTTTGGTGGAAATCCACGTTTTTTTGTCTTCTGAGAGCACCCACTCACTTTGGAGTACGAGGCGTCCCAACCTGTTATTTATGAAGTCGCCATAGAGTTTTTCGTTCCGAGGCAGGGCGGCAGCAAAGCGAATGTCGCCGTCACGACTGTAGAGGAAATCTGCTACGCGACTTGCCGCATCGGTGGTCATTCTTTCAATTTCTTCGGTGGCTCGAGTGTCTAAGGCGCTTACGGAGTCATTGACAGCGATTTTTCCCGCAGAGTCTAATTGGCTGATGGCTTTTTTTGCCATACCCTCCGAGCGTGAGCGCATGTCATTACCGAGATTCAGTGCTTGATCCCATGCCACAAAGGCAATGAGTACGAGGGGTACCACCTTAATGATAACAAAAAGTAATATAAGCTTGGTGCGCATGCCAAGCCCCATTTTTGCATAACATTTAGCAATCCAAAGAGAAAAGCGATTGAATTGTTTCTTCATAGCATGTCCTAAACTGTGGCTACAACGGATGATTTTCAATTTTATATTTTCGCCTGATATGCAATTTCCTGATACGCAATCTCTTAAAATTCACGATAGTGAAACGTATTCATATGCAAAAAGCAGAGTGGAGCCTCATGCTTTCTAGCGGGCACCCTACTCCAGAAAGTTTTCTTTGTCACCTATATTTTGCCTGCATTTTCTCCTTTTTTTGATACGGAAGATGGTTCAATAAGGTGTATGCTTTGTCAAAAACATGCACTCTGCGGCGCCCCCTTCGCAGCTTTTTAACGGACTGTCAGATGTGGCGTTTTTCAACAAGCTGCCATATGGGGCTGTGCTCATGCGCCATTGATTCATTATATTGTATTCGCGGAAACTAAAAAAAACAGAAATATCCTTGCCAAAATCATATGATATGCGTATAGTGATGACGATTTAATATTTGAGAGACAATGTTATAGAAAGCACTTTTTGCTGCACTTGAAGCCTTATTTGTGCTTTGAAAGTATAAAGAATCTATACAATCAGCTTTTCAAAGACACCATCGCCATACCTTGCGTCATTTTTTCTCTCCTCCTTTTTGCGATGCTACTGCTGCTGTTGCTTGCTGATGACACGTATCTTTTCCGTATGCGCAGGCTTTGCAGAAGTCTTAAGGGCTGTCGTCAAAATCTTTTTTCCTTGTCCACGACCCATGCTCCACGTATGTACGGACAAGCTTTCAGTCAAACTTCGCAGGACGTTTTACAAAAGTGACCGTAATGACAGTAAATTTCTAATGTTATCGTGTATTAGAGATATATAAAATGTCTGGATTTTTTTGTTGACGCAGCAGAGTGCTTTTTTACACGGCTTATTGCAGTGTCTTAAAGCTTCTTCGGGGGTAGTATGAAGTATGAAGCAGATGCCTATAAAATGGCGAAAATAAGTTCCATCGCGGAAATTGAAAACAAGAATCTTCCATGGAGTACAGTTCTCCACTTAGGACGCAATGCCTTTTATCCCAAAAACACCATTATTCCACATATGGAGTCCAATTGTTTTTACTATTTGACCAAGGGCAAAGTCATCATTTCTTACTGTACCGTAGATGGTCTTGAGCGTGTGGCATTGTTTATAAAACCCGGCTGTATATTTAATGAAGCGCGTTCTCTCTCCTCATACAAACCATTTTGTCAATTTTGTTGTGTTGCCCCCTCTGACGTTGTCATGTTTGACAAAAAACTGCTCCATGACGAAGCATTTGTGACAAAGTATCCAAAGCTTATTATGAATCTCCTCTCATCGATGGGCACCAAAATGCTTATTCATTATGCCTATTTGTCAGAGATGGGCGTGGAGGCGCCTGCGGTGCTTTTGGCTCGCTTTATTCTTGGCCTTATTAAAAAAAATGGAGGGGCGTTGGAATTTCCTTTAGGTATGACACAGCAGAACGTGGCCAATTTATTTGGCGTTCATAGAGCAACCTTGGCACGCGCCATAAAAGAGCTGCAATCAACGCATATTATAACGACATTTACAAGTAAAAGAGTCGTTGTGCATGATTTTCAGATGCTTTGTCAGTTGGCGGGTCAGCAATAGGGACACCATTCGATAGCTTCCGAACCTATAGTTTTTTCAAAGAGCCGACCGCATGGCACAGTTGCA
>CAYJPE010000118.1:0-8709 GCA_964371965.1 uncultured Desulfovibrionaceae bacterium | reverse complement strand
CCTGTCCCTTCCTAAGGGGAAAGATCCCCTTCCCCCCTCAAGAAAAAAATAAAAAAAATAAAAATAACTGTTTCAAGGGTCAGCTATGCGAGTAAGGCGCGTCCTTTTTTGAGAGTGACGCGTCCGAGCGGCAGTGTGCCTTGCTCCATACCGTGTTGCGTGCCAAAATACAGGCCTGTTTCGCGTCCGTTTAGTCCTGTGAGTACATTTTGTCCTTGGAGCAGCTTATGGATATCCTCAATGCGTTCAAGCACAAGGGCATGTTGTGGTGCAACGTGGGGCATAAGAATTTTGCAGCGTGCAGAAAGGCGTATGTTTTCGTGCGCATGCTTGCCGCCGTCGGTGTATTTGCCTAGTAGGGCGGCCTGCCATTGCATGCTTTGGGGGATGAGGGTGCAGGCGAGGTGCGGCACAAAGCGGGCGGCCTTGCCAAAAGCCATCACATGACCTTCTGTGAGTGCTTGCACATCCACGCAATGAGAGGTGTCGAAAAGGGACGAGACATGGTCAACTATGCCTCCTGAATGCGGTGAAAACAGCGCTGTTGGCACTGGTGCAGCTTGTGCGTGTTCGTGTGCGGAGGTGTTCGCGTATGCTTTGCGCAAAGCGGCTATGTAAAAGCCTTGGGCAGAGGAGCGCGCACCGTCTACGCGCAGTGTCCCGTCCATGCCCATATGCGGCTGTTCCCATACGAAACCATCAAAAGGCCGCAGCGGTATGAGCTCAAAGCCCAAACTGTCGAGCGCATAGTGAACTTGCTGCTCATTTTCTTCCACATTGGTTGTACATGTGGAATAGACGACGGTGCCGCCCGGGGCGAGGAGCTCCCACGCTTTTTTGAGTAAAGTTCTTTGGATATGAATGAGGGGCTGCACTTTTTCGCCGTGCCACAGCGTGCGCACATGGGGATTTTTTTCTTCTGTACCCCAGCCCGAGCAAGGGGGGTCGAGCTGTATGTGCTGCCAACTGTTGGGGAGCAGAGGGAGCTTTTCACCTTCGTAGGAACATGTGGCCACATGGAGGAAACCCAAATTGTGCATATTGGCGCGCAAGGTGGCAAGGCGGTTTTTTGAGGGCTCGTTGCCAAGAATAAAGCCTTGTGACCCCACAAGCTGCGCCAAAAAACCTGTTTTACTGCCAGGGCTTGCGCACATATCAAGCACGCACACCCTGTCCCCATCGCCGGACGGGGCAAGCGCGTCAAGCAGCGCCAATGGCGGCAGCATGGAAGAACGGTCTTGAATATAAATACAGCCAAATGTGGCCGCTATGCTGGCACCAAGGGGCATGGGCTCCGCTGTGAGTTTGCGACACCATCGGGAAAAAGGCTCAGGCTCAAAGCGAAAACCCTCTGCTCGAAGTAAAGCTTCCACAAGGGGCATATGCTGCTCGTGGCAGACAAGTCGAAAAGAACGCATGCAACCTCCATCAGCCTGTTGAAAAACTCCAAATTCACAGGCCGTTCAAAAAAGGTGAGATGCAAGGAAACGAAAAAATCCTGGCATCGCGGTGTACTAGACATACATAAGATGTCAGGATTTTTTCGTTGACGCCGCAGATTGCGCTTTTTCAACGGCCTGTTATGGAATATATTCTGCTCGATACCCTGTCTACAATCGTAGCAGGTGTCCATAGCTTGCATGAACTCAAGGTCGGCATGATTCTGTGGATTAACAAATAACCACAAGTTTCAAGCCCGGCAGGACTACAACTCCATACCGGGCTTGAAACTTGTAACTTAGATTATAAATTACAGGGGGATTGCCCAAGGGCAGGGGGCTATACACAAACCTCCTGCCCACCTGTTCCTCATCACATACCCACACCCACAAACATTGTCAAGCCTTCATATAGGCATTTTCACGGTATTTTTATTGCCTTTTAAGGCAAGAGCGCGTACACAGTGCGTGGGCAGTCCTCCGAGTTTTAAGCAAGGAGGATATGCTTATGGAGTATATTCTGCTCAACACCCTGTCTACAATCGTAGCAGGTGTTGTCGTTGGCATGATTCTTAAGTGGATTAACAAATAACCACAAGTTTCAAGCCCGGCAGGACTGACCCTCCATACCGGGCTTGAAACTTGTAAAGCATTAAATGCAGTACAGGGGGATTGCCCACGGGCAGGAAGCCCTAGAAAACTTCCTGCCCACCTGTTCCAACCACAATAACCACACCCACAAACATTGTCAAGTCTCTGTGCTGACATTCTACCCATATTTATCTTGAAGCTTTTTCTGTTTCCTTGTATCTTCTATGCACAAAATGTCTTGTGACACTTTCATATACAGATATCTTAGAGTAGTGCTTTTCATACTGAAACAGACCGAAATACTGACTTCCAATACTAAGGGGAACACGTTATGCTCTCAAAAAACGCCATAGGCAATCTCATCAACAGATACAAGGCCGTCCTTAAAAAGTGTCACTTTCTCAATACCTTTGCGGCACTTATGGCAAAAACAGCCAAGGGCGCCGCAGCCACCGTCATGACCGGCCTACTTGTCATGAGCAGCGTGGACGCCGCAGTCGCAGCACCATTGTCCGGAAGCGACCAGTCCGAAACTACCGCATGGACAGTCCCCGAAAACCTCATTGTCAGCGGCAATGCCACAGTCACTGCCACCAATATCGGCGCCCTTACCGTCGAGTTCGGAGGGGTGAGCAGCACGAACAAAGACAGCCTCACCATCACGGGTGGCACCACATATACCTTTGACGTGAATAATGAGGGCAATGGGTTCCGATTTATCAATGAAGACCCTGACGACCTAGCCTATAACTTCCTCAATATTCACGGTGCGACGCTAAAAATCATGAACAGCACCAACAACAGCCCCGCCGGCCTCACACTCTCCGGCCTCACCGTCAACCTCTCCGGCAATGGCGCAATCCCCGCGAGCATTAACGCACACACACTCACCCTCACGGACGGCACGAACGTCGTCGTCACAGACCAGACGGAAACGTTGGGGCATCTTGTTATAGGTGGTGACGCCAACAACAACGACGAGGACGACAACGCCACCTTCCATGTAAGCGGCAGGGGCAGTGTCCATACGGTACAAGAGACATTCACGCTCAACGGCGCTGACACAGCGGCCAACACACTCACCATTGATAATGGCGGGCAGTTCACAGTTAACGGCACCACGATGCTCAATAAGGGCACGGTGCTGAACAACGGCACCTTTACTGCCAATGCGGGCATGGACATAAAGCCTTCGGCAGCCAATGCGGTAGTCATCAGCGGCGCAGGCACCCTCTCTGTCAAGGGTAAGCTGGACATTGACTTGCAGCCCGTCGAGATCAGACAAGAAAGCCTGATCGTTGGGGACGGTGCTTTCGTGAACAAAATAGGTATTATCAGCGTGAACAACCTCACCCTTAGAGGCACTGGGGACGGAGACAACAACGCGGCCCCAGAAACCACGTTCGGCAACCTCACCGTCCGTGACAATCTCATCATACAGGGTGGCGATGGAGAGAACACAACTGCCGGCAAGTCCACAGGCACGCTGGAGCGACCCCTCGAAACCTACGCGGACTCTTCATCTCAAGTGCACCTTGGCAACAATGGCACTGTCAGTGTTATTGGCGGTTCAGGCGGTCAAGCTGCCAATAACGCTCAAGGCGGCGCCGGCGGTGAGGCGGCCTTGGAGCTTGATGGGCTCTCAGGCGGGGCAAGCACGCTTCAAGACATCACTGTGCAAGGTGGACAGGGAGGTGAAGCGAACTCGAGCAAAGGCGGCACGGGCGGTAATGCCACACTCCTTGTGACCATGGACGGCATAACAGCCGAGAGTATCATTGTGGCAAATGGTCAGGTCGGAACCGCGACAAGTAACGCTCTTGAATCGTCGGGCGGCACGGCGTCCCTCTATGTGGGGGAGACAGTCAATGGAGAAGATGACGGGAACAACATACACCTCACCACAGCGACCCTCACAGTAGGAGGTGGGGGGGACAACGCGTCCGAAGGCGGGTATGTGTCCATCGCTCCCGGCGATACCCTCACTGTTGTCGGCACGAACGGCGCCACAGGCACATTTCAAGACGGCCCCAATGCCCAATTTTATATTGACGGGATACTAGACGCACAAAACGCCACCCTCACAGGCGGCAGCCTCCAAGGCAAGTATATTGCCGACGCCGCCGACGCCGAAATACGCCTCAACAACGTCTACATCACCACCGACAACCTACTGCCGGAATGGACCGATACTAATGAAGATGGCGACACAGATTTTGACGACCTCAAAGAAGGTCAAGTCGTCATAGATAATGGCGGAACACTCCGCGCAAACACGCTCAACATCAATCCCAGCGGTACAAGCACTGACGCGCCTCTTAACGTTGACGGTACCATCGTCACAAACGTGCTCATTGTGGGCGGCAGTGACTACGAAGCTCACTCGGAAAGCGCACTGCCCACAGGCCAAGAAACCCTTGTCACCCAAAGCGCCACGGGCACGCTCACCATGGAAGGTGAGGGCACCGTTGTACAAGTGCTGGGCGAGAGTGTTGTGCTGGACGGTGAACGCATTGCCGGAGACATTGTTGACGTGCAAGCAAGTGCCATCAACGTGAACAGTGGCAGCACATTTCTGTTGGGGGACGAAACCAACGAGCTCGGCGGTTTTGGCGGGACCATTGGCGCGAACATGAACGTCAACGGTGGCAGCCTGCTGCGTGTGGAGCGCGGTGAGTGGTATGCGCCGGACACCAATACCGGCACAGGCTCCGTGAATGTGGATTTCAGCGGCGGCGGTGTCTTATCAGTCTACAGTGGTGCCACCCTCTACACAAATACTGACGTCACCCTTGGGGAAGAATATTTTCATAAAACAGAAGAGGCGGCCCGTGCGTCAGGCGGCGTGGTAAGTTCTGGTGGCGGGCGCCTCATCTTCAACAACCTGACGCTCACGCAGGCTAATCGTAATGATAATAATATCGACATCGCGAATGCCCGTGGCAACATAGGTGTTGTGGATACCTTGACGCTCCGTGGCGACGGCACTCTCAGACGCCTTATTGCGTCCCATGCAGGCTTCAGCGCAGCGCGATTGGTGGTGAAGGGCATGAGTGATACAACTCTCACTATTGACAACCCGTTCACACTCACAGGTGTGGAAGGTGACACCGCTGTGTCCGGTGTTGGCGGAATAGTTGCGGCTCACCTCACCCTTGGTGCGCCCTTTAGCACATCCTTTAGCACACCCGACAGCGACTCTTGGCAAAGCGCCGGCACGCCCGCACACGTGGGCGCAGAGCTTAGGGTGCCGGACGGGGGAATACTCACCGTGGCAGAAGGGGCCTACTGGACCATTGACAACAGTGTGACTATTGAGGACGCTAGTGTACGCGTGAACGGCTCCTTTGACGTGTCTCAGAACTCGTTGAGTATCAGTGGCAGTAGTACGCTCGCCCTTGGGAACGAAGGTATGCTGCGGGCACAAACAGGGAACTTTATCACGGGTATGGTGTTGAGTGCCACTGCGAGTTCCGGTGGGAGTTCTACTGCCAGTGGGAGTTCCAGTAATACTGCGAGTACTACTGTCAGTGGGAGTACGGATACCAGTGTTGACACATCAACTGACCTTACACCGCCTCAGCCTGTCAGTGCGCCTATTGTTACCAGTGCGAAAATCTACACGTCCGGCGCCGGAGTTCAAACCACAGTGGACATGGGCTCGTCAAGCGTCTTGCGCCTTGTGGGCCTGATACCGAGCACCGCAGGTGTGGCTGTGGACAGCACGAACATGCATTTGACGAGCATGAACATCATAAACGTGGCTGCCAGAAATGCCTTGCTCACAGGCGGGAATAGCAGCCCGGGGGCCATTGTGTTTGAGAATTACATTGTCACACAGTGGGACAGCGATGCGAGCCTTGCGGACATCACCCCGGGCTTGCAAGTGTATAATCCCGACGCGACCCTTGCGGCCGGAAATCTACGCGGGCCGGGCACCAACGTGAATGTGCTGTCGCTGACAGGTACGGGGACGTCCACCGTGCAGAGGGGCGCCACCCTGACGCTGGGTGCCAATGCCGCGAGTGGCGCACAGTTGGCGCAAGGCCCTGTTAAGGTGGAGAGCGGCGGTACGCTGACCTTATTAAATCAAGGTGTGGTTGCTGACCCAGTGACGAATGCCTCCGGTGCGACTACGATTATTACTGGTGGGCATACGGGCAGCAACACATCGGGCTGGCAAAGGTCTATACGACTCACATTTGGCATGCTGTCACCGGACACGCAGATTGAGAGCGACTTTAACGAGCTAGGACTGCCCACGATAGAGATAGCAAGCTATACGTCTGCGGGGCAGACAGGGCTGACTAATGTCTACTTCAACACCCCAGGGCCTATAATCCTCCAGTCGGGGAGCACCACCACAGCCACAGGTCTTGTGAGCATAGAATCACTGAACTTCACAAATGACGGTCGATTCACCACCGCTGCTACGACTGACAGCACCGCCGCCGCCGCCGACCAAACTGTAGTCATCATGGATGTGCCGGTGAGTGGTAGTGGTAGCTGGGCTATAGGCGCTAAAGACGTGCAGGCTTGGCTGCTACTTATGAACTCAGTTACTGCCACCGGTGGGTTCCTTGGTGACCCTGCGTGGACAGCGTCCGGAAATACTGTTGACAAGGCGTCGCAAATTATTTTTTACGACATGACACCGGGGGCCACCTACAATCCCAAATACACCCTTGCCGTTGGGCGTAATTCCTTTGCCACATATGCCATAGACGGTGATACCGCCATGAATTGGCAGACGCGCTTTGGCAGCGTTGTCCCCGCACACGCATGGGGACCCAATGGCACCACGGCGGCGCTCTTTGTGGGTGCGCCCGTGAATTTAAACAATGCCACAAATTCCGGCGTCATCATTGTGGACGGTACCCTCACGCGTCTTGAAAAGGCCAATGCCGGCGGTTTCTCTCTGTTTGCCGATACTGACAACGCGCCTTTAAGCCTTGTGCCCAAGTACGCCACATCCGGTGCCACCGGTGTTGCGGGACGAACGACGGTACTTGCCCCGGGTTCTGTGTTCTTTGCCGCCAATTCGGCCTTATTCCTTGACGCGCCCAAATTCACCGCGACGACAGAAGGCACAGGGGACTATGCGCTCATAGGGAATAAAGTCGGTGCCTTGGTGGTGGATGATAGCTCTGTCTTGGTGCTTGACGGTGCCCTTAAGGACATGGTTGTCAACGTGGCCAAGGATTTTACGGGTACGACCGTGTGGGACGAAGACCAGATCTTTGCCACCAATGGCTTTTTGGACGTGGAGCTTATGGGCACCAATGGCAGCAATTATCAGCTAAAAATCATCAGTGCGCCGCCGCCTTATGATGAGGAAAATTCGCGTATCTATCCCAAGACGGCGTGGAGTCTTGAGACCATGCTGTTCAACCTGTATAACCTTGTGCTTGTGAGTGGTTATGATCCTGCCGTACTGGACAATGGCGGTATTCGCTTTTTGGACAGCGTCATGCGTACTTATGGTGATAATGGCGATGGCGGTGCAAAATTGGGTGAACTCATCGAGGGTGCCGCACAGATTGCCGCTGGAGCGGGAGCTTTTGGCACCACGCGGGACGTGTCGCTCATCACTACGGACGCACTGCTGGCGCGTTTTGGCGGGGGCGGTTCTGCTGGCGATGGGCAGTCTGTGGAAGTTGTGACGCTCCCCTTTGATGATGCCGCAACTGCTTCCATCGGCCTTGCTGCCGGTAATGGAAGCGCTACTGACACTATGGGCATGAGTGTGTGGCTGTCTCCCTTATACAAGCATACGAGCGCCTACGGTTTCGGCACAGGCACGTTTGACAGCGGCTACAACACGGACCTTGCGGGCATTATGCTTGGTGCGGACGTGACATTTGCGGAGGCTTTCACGCTGGGCGTTGCGTTTAACGTGGGCGGTGGCAATACGTCGACCACTGGCGACATTGCGGACAGCACCAATAACTTCGACTTCTGGGGCTTGACCGGGTATCTTGGCTATCATCAGAACAACTTTGGCCTGCTTTTTGACGTGGGTTACAGTGGTGTGTGGAATGATACGGAGCAGGACATGGACAGTGCCGTCTCTGCGGCGTCCACATATGGCGGTGCCTACGCGGCTCTTGGCGGTTTGGAGTCTGACTTTACCAGTTCTGCGTGGACTGTGGGGCTTCGTGCCGAATACACGTTTGAGACGGAAGTCATGGACATTATACCGCACATTGGTATTCGTTATACGTCCGTCACCGTTGATGGGCATGATGTGGACAGTAAGGGAGCGGGTACTGTGTTCAGCGTGGATTCGAGTCAGCAGAATACGTGGTCGTTCCCCATTGGCGTGACGTTGAGCAGCGAAATTGAGACGGAGAGTGGCTGGTCTGTGACGCCGCGTGTTGACTTTGGCATTGTGGCTGTTGCCGGGGATTTTGATGCGAAGACGAGCGCGTCTGTGCCGAATTATGGGCAGTTGGGCGCGCTTGATTTGAAGATGCAGACGGTGGACGGTTTTGCTTTTGACGGTGGTCTTGGGCTTGGCATAAGTAATGGGGCTTTTTCCTTTGACGTGAACTATAATGTGCAGTTGTCGGAGCATACGACAAGTCACATGGTCATGGGATCATTCCGTTATGAATTTTAAAGGCATGTGGGGGGAAACTTTTTTTAGGAAGAAAACTTTAAGGAGTTTCCCCTCTTC
>CAYJPE010000117.1:0-8807 GCA_964371965.1 uncultured Desulfovibrionaceae bacterium | reverse complement strand
TGACTCATCGACATATTGCGATTGACCTTTATATGTAAACATGACATTGTGTCGACAGCATTTGGTTATATGTCTGCAAAGGGTGCATTCGGAGACTCTCGAAAAACGGTCATCTACTGCATTTTCGGCAAAAACCTCACAAGCTACATTGTGCATACACATGATTTTACTGGCTTTTTGTGTTTTTTGCTACCTCACCATTTTTTAACGACCTGTATGTTCGGCATTTGAGAGCAGACTGATGCATGTGAATACTATAGAAAAGCACCGCGTGAATCGCTTTACCCTTTCAACCTGCTCTAAAAAAGGACAAAAAGGCATTCACCCGATACTTCCATAGGTAATGAATAAGATATGCAATGGATTCAAGATCAGCAAGAAATCTTGCACAATGCTCAATGTATCGTGATTAAAGTTGGCAGTGCCGTACTGACCAATGAACACGGCCTCGATGCAAAGATTCTTCAAAGCATTGCAGATCAAATTGCCTTTTTACACACTCTTCCCACATCAAAGACGCAAAAAAGGCGCATTGTCCTCGTTTCGTCTGGTGCCGTGGCCGCAGGTCGGGCAGTCATGCGTACGCTTTGCCCCACAAAACGAGAGCAGGACACATGTTCCCTTGCGGACAAACAAGCGGCGGCGGCCATTGGTCAAGGCCATCTCATGCAACACTATACAACGGCATTTGCGCAACATGGCCTTGGCACGGCACAAATTCTCCTTACCCGCGATGATGTGCGCTCCCGTCAGCGCTTTTTGAACGCGCGCAACACCTTTGCCACCCTCCTTTCATGGGACATTGTGCCTATTGTCAATGAAAATGACACAGTATCCGTACACGAGCTCAAGTTTGGCGACAACGACTGCTTGGCAAGTCTGCTTGTCAACCTTGTCGAAGCACAAGTCATCATAAATCTTACCTCTGCCCCAGGTGTGTTAGACAAAAATCCTCTTGAACACCACGATGGAACAATTCTGCCTTGCATACCTTACATTCACGACGTGAACTTAGACCAGCTTTGCGGTGGCAAAACAAGTGTGGGCACAGGTGGTATGTACTCAAAACTCTTGGCAGCAAGACGAGTTGCGCATCTCGGTGTTCCTACGCTCATTTTACCCGGACGAGAAGATAATATCTTACGGAAAATATTTAAAATAAAAAGCACACACAACGATACAGCTATCACTCACGAAACATACGGGACATGGATACCCGCCAAAGCTCATAGCATATCTCGTCGAAAATTTTGGCTCGCCTATCAATCCACCCCTGCAGGAAGCATTTTTGTTGATGCCGGCGCCGCCACGGCACTTGAAAAAAATGGCAGCAGCCTCTTACCGGTGGGCATTCGCGCCGTAGAAGGCACATTCTCTCGCGGTGCATTGGTACGCATTGTAACACATGACGATAAGCGCAATATTGGCGTAGGGTTAAGTAATTATTCCTCGGCAGAAGTACAGCGTGTCATGGGACTGTCTTGGGAGCTCAATCATCATGAAATGATTGAAAAGCTCGGCAGCACCTCTCATAATGAAGCTATTCATAGAGACAATCTTTTACTTGATGCAGCTCTTTAGGGCAGTACTCTTTCGCAGTCAGAACAGTTTCTCTAGATTGAGGATTTTATGGATTACAGCTTATTAGAACAGACTTTACGTGATACGGGAGCGCGTGCCAAGCATGCTTCTCGTCAGTTAATACGAGCAAACGCCGCAACTAAGGTACAAACCTTACACATACTTGCTCAGCTTTTAGACGAAAAACGCTCGGAAATACTGAAAGCAAATGCCAAGGATTTGGAAGCCGCCAAAGCAAAAAATATGGACAGTGCCCGCCTTGACCGCCTCACCATCACACAGTCCATCATCAATGACATGATTGTGGCCTGCAAGCACGTTGCCGCGCTGCCAGATCCCATCGGCACCACCATCAAACAATGGCAACAACCCAATGGCATCTTCGTGGGGCGCATGCGCATTCCCCTTGGCGTTATTGCCATGATTTATGAGGCTCGTCCCAATGTAACCATAGATGCGGCCATTCTCTGCC
Organism: uncultured Desulfovibrionaceae bacterium; assembly: GCA_964371965.1. Classification (GTDB taxonomy): domain Bacteria; phylum Desulfobacterota; class Desulfovibrionia; order Desulfovibrionales; family Desulfovibrionaceae; genus CAYJAD01. The sequence goes on along the minus strand of CAYJPE010000117.1, from coordinate 6,754 downwards.
TCAAAGCCAGCAATGCTGTCATATTGCGAGGTGGTTCCGAGGCCAGCCATTCCAACGCCTGCTTGGCAAACTTACTCAAAAAAGCCTTGCGCGAAACAAACTTAACTCAAGAAGCCGTGCAACTGCTGCCCATGACAGAACGCGAAGCCGTAGGTATTTTGTGCAAATTGGACAAATACATTGACGTCATCATTCCTCGTGGTGGTGCGCAGCTTGTTCGAGCCGTCTCAGAAGCCGCCACCATGCCCGTGCTCAAACATTTTATGGGTGTTTGTCACGCCTTTGTGGACGCTTCGGCAGATCTTGTCAAAGCGTGTAACATTGTTCTTAATGCCAAGGCGCAGCGCCCGGGCGTGTGCAATGCCTTGGAATGCCTTCTCGTACACAAGGACATTGCACATACATTGCTGCCCATGCTGGCACACAGCATTAAAGCAGCACATGTGGAGCTTCGCGCCTGCCCCCGCTCTCTTCCCTTACTGGGCGAAGACGCTGTCCCACAACAGCCAAGTGACTTGGGTCAAGAATTCCACGCGCTCATCCTCGCCGTATGCGTGGTAGACAGTATAGATGATGCTATACAACACATTGCTCAATATGGCTCCCAACACACAGAAATCATATGCTCAAACGACCATAACAATACTATGCGCTTCATGCGAGAAGTGGACGCCTCCATGATTGGCGTCAATGTCTCCACACGATTTAACGACGGAGGACAACTTGGACTTGGCGCAGAAATTGGCATTTCGACCACAAAGCTGCACTCCTATGGCCCCATGGGTGTGGAAGAACTGACAACAACAAAATTTGTTGTGCTTGGCGATGGGCAGGTACGCGAATAGCACAAGACACCACAATGCTATGCGTATATACATTTCAGACATCCGCCTATGGGATAGATATTATGGCATAGAATATCTTTGCCCACAGCGCAGACAAAAAATGGAACGCTACAGGCAGCCTCTGGATAAAATGCGCTGTCTTGTTGCGGGTTTGCTGGTGGACTATGCCCTCGGTTACGGAAGTTCACAGCACATCATGCTTGGGCCATATGGCAAACCCTTCATTCCAAAGGGTCAGTTCTTCAGTATTTCCCATAGTCACCATTATGTTGCCCTTGTATGCGCTCCCTATGCCGTTGGCATTGACGTGGAGCATATTGCACCTTACGATGTCAGTATCCTCAAAAAATGCTGTACGCAAGAAGAGGCACACTACCTCACCCTGCATGGAAACGACGCTTTTTATAAACTTTGGACGGCAAAGGAAAGTGTCATGAAAGCCACAGGACTTGGATTTACTTTAAAACCCACGGGGTTTTCTGTGCTTCCCCTCGTTGATGGACGACATGATACTGGTTCCGGTGGCACATGGTATCTTTATTGGCATAGCCTTGACGAGCACGAGATGTGCATTGCCAGTGAAAGGACACAGCATGAGGAACATACAGGCGCCACGGAAAGCTCGCTCCTCATGACCACTCTTACCCCTGAAAGCATATGTAAAGAGCTTAGCAGCCCGTTGAAAAAGTGCACTCTGCGGCGTCCCCTTCGGAGCGGGGATAAAAAGTCAAACCGCTTATGTATTTCTCATACGCGTTGCTCTCGATAGCCGTAACACTCGTTCCTCGTATAACGGCTACGCCTTCGACGCCTTTTGGGTCGGTTCGCGCGCCTTGACTTTTTTCACTGTGCCCCGCACAGTACAAGCGCTTCCTTGCATCTCATACTTTTTGAACGGACTGTCAAAAAAGGAGTTTTTCAACAGCCTGTTAGGAGCTCGTTGAAAAAATACCCTCTCCTGAGTGAGCAATAAAAAGCCACATTACGTGTGTCTGTCTTATATGCATTGCTCTTGAAATCTGTTATTCTGGAACATCATGAGTTGAACATACGCCATACACCGTGTTTGACGGCGTGACAATATTCAGGTAGTATCGTGTGCAAGGGCGTGGGCTGCTTCGCTCTCCATGAAAACGAGCGAAGCGTTGCGAAGAATCCTTACGCCTTTGTGGGTTCACACTGAAAACAGTCCCTTATGAGCCCTCACAAGCACTTGCTACATAACATATGAAATTTGAGGTAGTTATGAAAAAATATACTATTGTATGCTTATGCGCGGCCATGCTTTTGTCCACAGTAACGCACAGCGCCGTGGCAAATAGCGATCAACAGGCTGCCATGCAAAAGGCTGCCGAGGTGCGTTTCGATGCCATTGATACCAGTGCCAATGACATGATATCTATTGAAGAATTTAAAGTTTTTTATCCGCAAATGAAGGATACTGTATTTTCTATCATTGATGAAAACCAAGATGCGGGGATTGACTTGAAAGAATGGATCAAGTTCAGTGAAGAGCATATGCGCAGTATGAAAGGCAGCGGAGGAGGCATGGGCGGGGAAAGAAAACCCGGCATGAACATGGGTGACGGCAATCCTCCCGGCATGAATCATCCCGGTGGCAATATGTTGATTATGCCGCCTCCCGGGCAATAGCGATATGCCCTCATTCGCGAATGAGAAGTGTCTATACTCATCCGCGACGCTTATTTCTGAGGAAGATTTCGCATACTTTGCTGTGAAATCTTCCCAATTCTTCTTATCCAAAAACACAGTACATATAAAAAAGATATTTTATGGAGAAACATCCCCCCTTCCTCCCCACAACACGAGAAGAAATGCACACTCTTGGCTGGAACGAGCTGGACATACTCTTCATTACGGGCGATGCCTATGTGGATCATCCGGCTTTTGGGGTGGCTCTTTTGGGGCGTTGGCTCTTCGCTCACGGTTTTCGGGTGGGTATTTGCGCCCAGCCACAATGGCGCACAACAGAGGATATTGTGCGCATGGGTAAGCCACGCCTTTATGCCGGTATCACTGCCGGTGCCTTGGACTCTCTTCTTGCGCATTATACCGCTTTTCGCAAAAAACGTCACGATGACGCCTATACCCCCGGCGGTAAAGCCGGTGCACGTCCCAATAGAGCCACCGTCGTTTACGCCAATCTTGCGCGACAGGCTTTTCCCGGACTGCCACTTATACTTGGAGGCATAGAAGCCTCATTGCGACGCATTACCCATTATGACTTTTGGACAGACAGCTTACGACGCTCCATTCTCTTGGACGCCAAGGCCGACGTCCTTGTGTATGGCATGGGAGAAAGAGCGGTTCTCGAAATTGCACAGCGCTGTAAACAGGGTGAAGCATTGACGCACATTCCCGGCACTGCATGGCTCACAAAAATGGAAAATATACCTGAAAACACCCTTATGCTGCCAAGCCATGAAGCCATGTTGCAAGACAAAACATTGCTCATGGATGCCACCGTCGCTCTTGAAAGGCACATGCACGAAGGCATACGCGCAAGTGTCATACAGGAGGTATCGGAAAACTCGGCCTATGCCGCACAGCTTTACGGCACAAGGGCGCTTGTGCTGGCACCACCTGCGGCGCCTCTTTCAGAAAAAGATATGGATACTCTGTACGCACTCCCCTTTCAAAGAACGGCGCACCCGTCCTATACTGCTCCCATACCCGCAGAGGAGATGCTGCGCACAAGCATTACCAGCCACAGAGGCTGCGGTGGTGGCTGTGCCTTTTGTTCTTTGGCACTGCACCAAGGAAGACATATAAGCTCGCGCTCTGAAAATTCTCTACTCAAAGAAGTGAAAAGCCTTACCCATCAAGGTAAAAGTAAAAACATCAAAAAACGACAAGGTATTTTTTCCGGGAGTATATCAGACGTGGGTGGCCCGACTGCCAATATGTGGCAAGGCACATGCACATCACAAAAGCCCTGTCGCCGTGCTTCATGTTGTCACCCTTCCGTATGCCCACACTTTCACACTCCACAAAAGCAACATATTGCCCTTTTACGGCGCATAAAGAGCATGGAAGGTGTGCGTCATGTGCGCGTGGCAAGTGGTATCCGTGCTGATATTGCCGCCAAGGAACCCGAAGCCATTCTTGCCTATACGCGGGAATTTACAGGTGGTCAGCTCAAGATTGCGCCGGAGCATTGCGTAAATGACGTGCTTTATGCCATGCGCAAACCTTCCATTGACGTATTTGAGCATTTTTTGCACGATTTTCAGATGCAAAGCCGTAAAGCCGGGCGCGAGCAATATGTGGTGCCCTATCTTATGAGTGCCTTCCCCGGCTGCACCCATGAAGATATGCAAGAACTCGCCGCATGGCTCAAAAAGCGCAACTGGAAACCTCAGCAAGTGCAATGTTTTATTCCCACACCGGGCACCATTGCCACCGCCATGTACGCCACCGAACTTGATACACAAAAACACCCCATATTTGTGGCAAAAAGCGATGCAGAAAGATTGCGCCAACATTATATTCTCATCCCTCCAAGCCGTGGCAAAAAAAATGGGGATCCATCGTGAACGCGTTGACACGTATATTTTCTGCCGCAAAGCCCCTTGTTTTATTGGGTGGGAGCTTCAACCCCATCCATATTGGACATATTCGTCTTGCCATTGAAATTCTGGAAAGCATACCCGTTCAAAGGGTGGATTTTATCCCCAGTGCAGAACCACCACATAAGCTTGCACAAGACATCCTGCCCTTTGATGTACGCCTGTCCATGTTGGAAGCCAGCTTGCACGGCATGGAGCATCTTCATATAAATCCCCTTGAAAGCGCACGTCAGGGGCCTTCCTATACATGGGATACATTAAAAGCATATAATGATGCGGCGCCACACACACCATTACTCTTTGTGGTTGGTGGTGAGGATTTTTGCGCATTGCCCCACTGGCATCGCGGTACGGAGCTACCCTCCTTGGCACATATTGCCATGGTACCACGGGCTGGGAATGAGGAGTTTTTTTTCAAGGAGACCGTCCAAAAATATTGGCCTGAAGCGCACATTTCTGCCGACGGACATACAGCAACATGGGTAAACGCACACGCCTTACTCTATTTGCCTCTCCCCCGCCTTGACATCAGTGCGTCATTTATTCGAAAACGGTGGCTTCAGGGAAAATGCGTGCGTTATCTCATGCCGGATGCCGCCCTTGACGTGCTTAATGAGGCACGTCAAAGCGCTTTAGAATGCTGGCAACACACAACAACAGCCTAATATATTTATACCCGGAGTTTGGTCATATGCTACTTCCAAAACATATTCGAGAACATTTTGCCCGTGCCTTGGGCTATACACAAAGGCAAGATATTCCTCAAGCGCTCGAAAGCCTTGCCCTGGCTTTGCGTGATGTGATTTCCCTGCAAAACGGGCAACAACGCAAGGATTTTGCACGACAAATAAATACTTTTTTACGCCGTGTCATAAGTCATCCACAAGTGCTCTCTCTTTTGAATGCCCAAGACGTTCCACCACAGTTCACGTATAAAGACGGCAAAGAAAGAGCTCTCATCGTTGTTTTGCGAGAATTTGCTCAAATGTTGCGTCATATGTCGCCTGAAGCGTCACAACACGTGCGCACACAAAATATGCAACGCAAAGAACGCCTCCAAAGCCTTCTTGACAAAGGACAACAGGCCATTGAGCGTGGCGAAATGGGCATGGGGCGCGGTTTCTTGGAGCGCGCGGCGGCGGAATATGCCGACAAAGGCCCCATTCTTGAGCATATAGGACACATACTCTTTGAAGCCAACATTTTTCACAGCGCCGGTACCGTCTATATGAAAGCCGTTGAAGTGACGCCCAAAAACATGGAAAATTACACGAAAGCTATAGATGCCTTTATTATTGCTGAAGAATACGCCAAGGCAGAACGTGTCTTTCGACTGGCATTGCGTCATTTTGGAGGTCATCCGCGTACCTATGCTCGCATGGCTCATATGTATTATTTATGGAAAAACTTTGATAAGGCGAAAGAATATGCCCTACATGCCCTTGAGCTTGATGCCGAAGAAATGCAGGCGCATAATGTGCTTGAGACACTAAAGTTTGAGGAAAGAGATGGTGAATAATTTTTTTTAAGGACGTGGGGGATATTTTAATGGCAACGGAGGTGTCGCTCTTGCTCAAAATTGATGAGCCGCACGAAGGTTGGCAACAAACAACTGCTTTGAACGCATAAGCGATTACATCACTGTTTCCTTAGAGACAAGCCCTAGTTAAAATATAATCTTACATTCAAGTTGAAAGTGCAACCTTTTCTGCCTCATCCAGAAATGCCTGATATGGCGTTCTGTAGTCAAGGCATTTCCTCGGCCGATGGTTCAGCTTCAGCATGGCGTTCACAGCATCATCCCGTGTAACCGCCTCTAAACTCACTCCTTTAGGGAAATATTGCCTCAGCAGACCATTGGAGTTTTCATTGAGGCCGCGCTCCCAAGAGTGATACGGATGGGCAAAGTATGCATCTGCTTCAAGTTGTTTGCCAATTTCTACGTGGTACGCAAACTCCTTACCATTGTCAAAAGTAATGGTATGCACATAATCCTTGACTGGAGTCAGCACATTCAATATGCCCTGTGTAACCGCAGTCACTGATTTATCCTTTACCTTTTCAACTAGATAGACTCTTGTCTTACGCTCTGCCAGTGTCACAAATACATTACCTCCTTGACCGCCAAGAACCAAGTCAGCCTCCCAATCACCCAAACGGCCACGCTCATCAACAATGGCTGGTCGTTCATCAATGCTACGCCTGTCCTTAATTTGTCCTCGCTTGTCGGGCTTGCCGTATCGTCGCTTCTTTACTCGTTGGCAGCGCAAATGCTTATACAGTGAACCACCAGCCTTCTTATCATCAAGAATGTACTGA
>CAYJPE010000116.1:0-8842 GCA_964371965.1 uncultured Desulfovibrionaceae bacterium | reverse complement strand
AAACAGCCCCTAAGAACAACAAAAACAATTTTTACCAAATACAGAGAAAATCAAAACTTGTCAATGACAAGTCAACATCTCACATCGTACGCCTGCTTATTGCGTACAAAAAGTAACAATATCGTGAAATCGTCCAAAAGCGGACAAAGGCATACACGCTACTTAGGCCGGTGCTGTGTACACACCTTGCGCCACCATATTTTCCACCTGCGCCACATCCTTGTCGCCACGTCCGGAAAGGTTTACAAGAAGCGTCTCGTCACAAGAAAGTTGCGGCGCGAGCTTAAGCGCTGCGGCAAGCGCATGCGCAGATTCCAAAGCCGGTAAAATCCCCTCAGAACGCGACAAAAGAAAGAAGGCATCGAGCGCTTCTTTATCCGTCGCCACACGACACTCAAGACGCCCCACGTCCTTTAAATACGAAAGAAAAGGACTCACACCGGGATAATCCAAACCGGCAGATACGGAATGCACTTGCGCCGGCTCTCCATCTGCATCGCTGAGAACGTAGGCTTTGTACCCGTGTATGACAGCAGGTTTACCAAGAGACAAAGAGGCTGCGTGCTGCCCGTAGGCATTGCCTGTGCCACCGGGCTCAACGGCCACAAGGCGCACTTCTGCATCATTGAGATAATGTGTAAAGGCACCCACGGCATTGGAACCGCCACCAACACAGGCGAGCACAGCCGATGGAAGTTTTCCTGTTGTTTCAAGCATTTGACGCCGTGACTCCTCGCTCACAATGGCTTGAAATGAACCTACCATAAGCGGATAAGGATGCGGCCCTACGGCGGAACCCAGCAAATAAAATGTATCGCCTACGTTTTCCACAAGGTCACCGATAGCCATGTCCACCGCTTCCTTCAGACCTTGATAGCCCATGGTAGCGGGCACAACCTTGGCGCCCATCATTTCCATACGAAAAACATTGAGCCTTTGACGCTCAATATCCTTTTGCCCCATGTAGACGGTACACTCCATCCCCATTAAGGCCGCCGTAGCCGCCGTAGCCACGCCATGCTGCCCGGCACCTGTTTCTGCGATAACGCGCTTTTTGCCCATGCGGCGTGCAAGAAGAATTTGCCCCACAGTGTTGTTCACTTTATGCGCACCAAGGTGGTTCAAGTCTTCGCGCTTCAACCAAATTTGCGCCCCCCTTCTTGCCGTGTTTTCAGGTGTACACAACTTTGTCAAACGCTCACAAAAAAATATCGGCGTTTCTCGCCCTTGATAGTGCTGCATGTAATGCCGACGCTCCGCCAAAAAATCAGGATCATCCTTATATTTCAAAAATGCCGCCTCGACTTCTTGCATGACACCTTTTAATTGTTCCGGTATGAATTGACCCCCATATTGCCCAAAAAATCCGTCTGTTCCCAAATTTTTGTCAAACATATGCTTTATCCTTAAAAGTATTGTGATTCCGTTATGTATTCCTGAGTCGCCCAATGCAGAACATGATGTTCTGTATCCTGTATACAGAATGCAGAATACAAAGTCAAGAGAAAAAACGCTTTTTTTCTGATGCCGTAGAGGGGATTTTTGAACATCTTGTGACGGCATCATCTTGACTCATACGCCAAACGCATGTAACATTTTTCACGATACCTTGTGTTGCAAGGTGGAAGAGTTAAAGCGTTTTGAGGGGGGAAGGGGCGTGTGCCCTTTAGGGTGAATCTTTTGGGTTTTGGCACCTGTCCCTTCCTAAGGGGAAAGATCCCCTTCCCCCCTCAAGAAAAAAATAAAAATAAAAATAAATAAAAATAAATAGTCAGTATTCACAACAAAGGAAGAAAAACCATGAGCAATATACAACTTCAGCAACCCGCAGACGGCACAAATACAACCATCAATCCGCAAAGCATAACATCGATCAACCTTGACTTTTCACCGGAAAATGTCCTTCTCACGCGCGAGAATGACGATCTTGTTTTTTCCTTTGAAGCAGGAGCAGAGGGCGAGGAGCGCGACATCGTTTCAAGTATTCGCATAAACAACTTCTACATACACCACGACGAAGCAACGCTGCCGGATTTTATTGTGGAAGACGCTGTCGTTCCCGGCAAGGAGTTTTTTGCTGCCTTCAACGAAGAACTTATGCCCGCTGCGGGGGAAAATGTGACGGACGCCTATCGAGAGGGGCATTTTCATCACGGTGAATTGCTGGACGGTATTCATCGCATTGGGCGCCTTGACCAAGAATATGATGACGAACACGAGACGTATGCCCAAGACCTGAGTGCCGCAAGCGCCAACGATACTGCTGACGATACCGCTGAAGACATCACGGCAGCTGAGCAAGTGCCGGAATCGAACGCCCAAGCCGCACGACCGCCGGGGCCAAGCGTCGCCGATACAAGCGTGCCTTCTCATGCAGCAGATCCCGACACTGTCCCTAACTCAGCCCCCACCATTGATACACAAGCCTCCACCCTCACGCTCTCCGTTGTAGAAGCAGGTATTTTGCCGGACGGCACAACACAGACTGACGGCACGCCCACAGCCAGCGGCACGCTTGTGGCGACGGATGTGGACAATGACACGTTGCGCTACAGCCTCGTTTCTGCAAGCAGTGACGCAAGTCATGATACCGCCTCCACAATCACAGGCCAATACGGCACCTTTACGCTCAATAAAGACGGCTCCTACACCTACACGCTCGATAATGAGAACCCCGACACCAATGCGCTCAACCAAGCACACGTGGTCACAGAAACATTTACCGTACGCGTGAGCGACGGGAGCGGCGGCAGCGTTGAGCAAGATGTGACCGTGAGCGTCAGCGGCACGAACGATGCGCCGCACTTGAGTCTTTCACTCACGCAAGCAACACTCAAAGAAGATGCCGACGTGAACAGCGCAAAGGGAAATGTGACTGTTCTTGACCCCGATGCCGACGGCGACAGCCTGAACGAACAGCGCCTTAGCGTCAATGACAGCAGTGCGTCGCGCGCGGGCGATAATGTGTCGTATGAAGGGCAGTACGGCACATTTGAACTCGATGGCAGCACAGGCGAATATACATATACCCTCGGCGTCACGGACGAACAGCAAGCCCGCGTGGACGCCCTTGACGAGGGCGAAAGCGTGGAAGACGTCTTTCTTGTGCGCACAACGGACGCCCACAATGCCGCCCACGAAGACACGATCACCGTTACCGTTGAAGGGACGAATGATGCGCCGCGTGTCTCCCTTGAAAACAGTGTCGTGGCCTTGGACCTTGTGGAGCAAGGTGTTCTGCAAGGCGGCAATGAGGCCACAGAGGGCGTGCCTGAGATGTTCGGTCAGCTTGTTGTGAGTGATGCGGAAGGCGACGCGGTGACATTTCGTATCTATAATGAAGACGCACATGAGGGAAACACCTATACCACCGAATACGGCACCTTCACCCTCAACGAGGACGGCAGCTATACCTATGTGCTCCACAACGACAATGCCGCCACCAATGCCTTAAATGCCGGGGATATTCGAGAAGATAGGGTCACCATCATCATTGACGACGGCAAGGGTGGCACCGTCACGCAAGACATAAGCCTCACCGTCACAGGCACCAATGACCAACCCTTCATCGATATTGAAGCCTACGACAGCACTGTGCAAGAAGATACGGACAATATGACGGCACAGGGCATTGTGCATGTGCATGATCCCGATGCCGACGACACGCCCTTGTCTGAGCAAACACTGAGCGTCAGCCATGCAGGCAATGCGCGCATCTCCGCCACAGAGGCCGGCGGCACTGTGACCGTGGAAGGGGAATACGGCACCCTTGTTATCGACGGACACACAGGCGAATACACCTACACCCTCGGCGTCACCGAAGAACAGCAAGCGCGTGTTGATGTGCTCGCCGATGGCGATACACCCAAGGAACACTTTACGATTCGCACAACAGATGCGCACGGTGCCTACACAGAGCAAAGCATCGACATGACAGTGCGCGGCACCAACGATACGCCCGTTATCGAGCAAGCAGACACACAGCTGTCCGTCACAGAGGCGGGCGTCATTGCAGGCGGCAACACACGTACAGACGGCAGCGACACTGACGGCGGGCGCATGGAGGTGAGCGATAGAGAAGGGCAGCAGCTCAGCTATGGCCTTGTTGGGGCGGATGACAGCAGCAGTAATACCATGCAGGGCGAGTACGGCACGTTTACCGTGCATGAAGACGGAAGCTATATCTATGAACTTGATAATGATAATCAAGAAACAAGTACCTTAAATAATGGACAAAGTGCCGAAGAAGAATTTACCATTGTCATTACGGACAGCGAAGGCGCACAAGTGCAGCAGACCGTGCGCGTGGACGTGCAAGGCACCAATGACCAGCCCATCATCAGTATTGACGCCCGCGACAGTGTGGTGAAGGAGGACACGGGCAATAAGAGGGCGTGGGGCATGGTCGATGTGGCTGATCCCGATACGGACGGCGATGCTTTGTCAGAACAAACATTGAGTATCAACGGCATAGCAGCAACGACAGCCGGCGGCAATGTGACCGTGGAGGGGGAATACGGCACCCTTGTGTTGAACGGACAAACAGGGCGCTACACGTATACCATCGGCGTCACCGAAGAGCAGCAAGCGCGGGTGGACGTGCTCGTGGACGGTGATAAGCCCAAGGAAAGCTTTACATTTCGCACGACAGATGCGCACGGTGCCTACACAGAGCAAAGCATTGACATCACAGTGCGCGGCAAGAACGACACGCCTGACATTGAACACGCCGACACGCGCTTGTCCGTGACGGAGGCCGGTGTCCTTCTTGGCGGGAATGTGGCAACGGACGGCATCGTGAGTGATGGCGGGCGCATAGAAGCCAGCGATGCCGAAGGCCACAGCATATCCTTTGGCCTTGTGGGCGCCGAGGATAATGTTTTGCAAGGCCAGTACGGCACATTTACGCTGAACGAAGACGGCAGCTACAGCTATCAGCTTGATAATGACAATGCCGAGCTTGATGCCCTCAATCCGGGCGATATACGACAAGAAAGCTTTACCGTCAGCGTGACGGACAGCGAAGGCGCACGCGTGCAGCAAGTCATACGTGTGGACGTCATGGGTACCAATGACATACCGAGCATTGGCGTGACGCAATTTGACAATCATGTGGCAGAAAACAGCCCCGACCGCCGCGCTTCCGGGCGCATTTCCATTGCCGACACAGACAGTGACGACAACGCGCTTTCTGAGCAGAGCCTCAGTGTCAGTCATGGCGGCGACACGGGCACATCTGCTTCCACCGCCGGCGGTGATGTGGTGCATGAGGGCATGTATGGCAACATCGTCATCGACGGCGCGTCCGGCGCGTATATATATACCCTTGGTGTCACGGCGGAGCAGCAAGCGCGTGTGGAGGCCTTGGGTGACGAAACAGCCACAGAAGACTTTACCGTGCGCACGACAGACAAGCACGGTGCCTATAGTGAAGAGCAACTCTCCATCAATATTACAGGAAAAAACGACGCGCCTGTCATTAACAAAGAAGCATCTGTCACACAAGTGACCGTCACGGAAGAGGGCGTGCATGATGCGCAAGGCGATCCCAACGCCGCCTTTGCCGGAATGCCCACGGCCTCCGGCGTCATTGTGGCGAGCGACGTTGAGGGGAGCGACGTGGGCTTTCGCCTTGTGGGCGCCGGCAGCAGTGACGACGGCGCCCACAAGAGCAGCACTGTCACCGGTGTGTACGGCACCATAACGCTCAATCCGGACGGCAGCTATACGTATGCATTGGACAATGGCGATGTGCACACGCAAATGCTCAATGCCGGTGCCAAAACGCAAGACGTGTTCAGTGTTCAAGTGAGTGACGGTGAGGGCGGCGTCACCGTACAAAATATCGTCGTCCACATTGGCGGCACCAACGACAAGCCGGAGCTGGCAGTCATAAGCACCGACACTCGTGTGCAAGAAAACAGCATAGACATGTTGGCTTCCGGTGTGCTTGCCGCCACCGACAGCGACACGGACGGCGACAGAATCGCCAAGCAGGTCATCAGCGTGGACGGGCAATCTGCCGCACAGGCCGGCGAAAACATTACCGTACAAGGCGAGTACGGCAATATCACCTTTTATGGCGACACAGGCGCGTATTTATACACGCTCGGCGTCACCAAGGAACAGCAACAGCGCGTCAAGAAGCTGGACGCAGGTGAGAGTGTGCGCGAAAGCTTTGACGTGCGCGTGACGGACACGCACGGTGCCTTTGCCGAGGAAAGCGTCACCATCAACGTGTACGGCAATGGCAACGGCAATGGGCAGTGCACCGTGCGGCGCGAGGCTCTTGTCATTGACCTTGAAGCGACGGAAGGCGGCGTCTTGGACGATGGGCACACCATTGACGAAGGCATACCTCTCACCCAAGGCTATATTTTGCCTGCCAATGCGCACAGTAAGGTGCAGAGCCTCAGTCTTGGCTCTCATGACGCGGGAGAGGGTGGGGGCGAAGAAAAGGGCACCTTTGGCACCCTGACGCTCAACCCCAACGGCACCTATGTGTACATCCTCAACAATGCCCATGCCGAGACCCAAGCCCTCAGCCGCGGCGAGCAAGCCACGGAAAGCTTCACCATCAATGTGCACTACAAAGACGGCAGTGTGAAGGCAGAGGAAGTGCGTGTCGTCGTCACAGGCACCAATGACAAGCCCATCTTGCATGTGGAGCCGGCGCCGGACGCGCAGGGCACGCTTGTGGAGGACGGCATGGTCACAAGCGTCAACGGTACCATTGTGGTCAATGATCCCGATGCCGATGCCCAGCTCGGAGCCTTCCGCGTCAACAATACGGAAGCGATCGCCGGCGAAGACCTGACTGTGGACGGCACCTATGGCACCCTTGTCATCGACGCCGGCACGGGCGAATACAGCTATACCATAGGCAGTACAGCCGCACAAAAGGCGCGTCTTGACTCTTTGGGCGAAGGGCAGAGCGTCACTGAGGACTTTGTGGTGCGCAATACCGACACCCATGGCGCCTTTGGCGAAGCGCCCTTGTCCTTCACCATTGAGGGCACTAACGATGCTCCCGTGGTCAACGCGGCGCAGTCTGTACTGACGTTGTCCGTTATGGAAGCCGGTTTGGGCGAAGGCGGCCTGCCCTTTACGCAAGGTTTTCTTGTGGCCTCCGATGTGGACGGCGACAAGCTTTCCTTTAGCCCCGTCGGCACTGTGGGTGCTGAAGGCGGCGGCAGTTTTGACATGGTGGGCGCATACGGTACCTTTACCCTTTACGAGGACGGGTCCTATGTCTACACCCTCAATAATGCGCTGGCGAGCACCGAAGCGCTGGCGCAAGGGGAGCAAGCCCAGGACATATTCACCGTCAACGTGAACGATTCCCACGGTGGCACCTATGCCCAAGACATCACCGTGACCGTGACAGGCAGCAATGACGCCCCAGTGTTAGATGTGGCGCAGTCCACATTTGCCCTTGACCTTGTGGAGGCGGGTGTCAACATTGACGGCGAAGACATCTTTGTGGCAGGCACGCCCTTTGCCGAGGGGCGTATAAGCGTGTCCGATGTGGACGGCGACGCCCTTACCTATACTCTTGTGAACGGTGCTCAAAATATGCTGCAAGGCACCTACGGTACTTTTGTCTTGCACGACGACGGCACTTTCAATTACACGCTCAATAATGACGGTGCCAATCATTTGCGACAGGATGCCGTATACGAGGAAAGCTTTTTTATTACCGTCGAGGATGGCAAGGGCGGTCTTGTGAGTACGTCTGTGAGTGTGTCTGTGACGGGTACCAACGACATACCGTCCATTGAGGTGTCGCAGGAACTGTCGAGTTTGACGGAGGACATGGGCGCTCAAAGTCTGAGCGGTGCCATACTCATTGAGGATGCGGACAGTGACGGGCACGAGCAGGCACTCACTGTGTCTGTCAATGACACGGCTGTGGCAGCGCAGGAGGACGGGAGTGTGACCGTTGCAGGCACGTATGGCACCTTGGTGCTGATGGCGAATGGCGAATATACATACACCCTTGGCACGACGGCGGAGCAGCAGGCGCAGTTGGAGACACTTGACGAAGGTGACGCCCATGACGAGCTTTTTCATGTGCGCACAGAGGACAGTCACGGTGCCGCTGCCGAAGCCACCATTGCCATTACCGTACACGGCACGGACGACATCTTTCAGACCGGAAACATGAATGAGAGCTTGCTTTCTTTAAATACGGAACACGACAGTGCCACGCTTTCTGCGCCGCAGGCCAATGCGGACCCTCATGCAGAGGAAGACATGCTGCCACCTCTCACGAGCGAAGAAATACTGAGCGACTTGGCAGACAGTGTGGAGGCGCATCTGGAGTCGGAAGCCGCGCCCGAAGACCTCTTGGCAGCGCTGGACAATAGCGGCGAAATGGAGCCAAGCCCTGACATGGAAGGCACCGACCTGACTGCCGATGAGGCGCGCGAGCTTGAAAGCATGGACGTGAAGGACGTCTTGACGGAGACGAAGGTCGGCATGGAAACCGTGCTTGACGGCGCCGAAGCAAAGGCGGCAGAAGCACTTGCAGATGAAAAGGAAGAGACGACACGAACAGCACCGGAAGAAGGGGAAGTCACGGAAAGCCTTTGGGACGAAAATGTTGGCGGTGGTGTGGTGGACGTGGATACAGGCGCGCACCATGAAGATGCGGCGGTACTCGCGGCAAAGGTACACTTGGAAACAGGCACTGCCGGCAGTTAAGTATTTTCTTTTTCTTTTTCTTTTTATTTTTATTTTTATTTTTATTTTTATTTTTCTTTTTCTTTTTATTTTTCTTTTTTATTTTTTTTTGAGGGGGGAAGGGGATCTTTTGCCAAAACCCAAAAGATTCCCCTTC
>CAYJPE010000115.1:0-8910 GCA_964371965.1 uncultured Desulfovibrionaceae bacterium | reverse complement strand
AAGCTCAGAATTATGGGCATTCACGAGGCAAAGTACTCTTTATCCGGATGAACCACTTTTTTCTTAAAAAGCATCCCCCCACGAAAAAATAATTAATCAGCGCATTCGTTTTCTTAATTTCTATAATCGCACGTGATTTCTTCGTTAAGAATAAGAGACTTCGTGCCATCTGCGTCTGTCTTGGCATGGCCATGTATCTCTACTTCGAAACCGTAACCTATGGATTTTACAAAACACTCTGCAATGTCTTCAGGCAAATCATCTAGTTTTCCCAAGTAGAGAACTTGTTTGAAGTCACCCGGTGTCACCATAACAGCATGTTCTATCATCCCTTCAGACTTCAGAACGGCATAACCAAGAAACACTTCCTTTGTTTGTGCACTAGAATCACTGTTACTGAACAAAAACAGGCCAAAGCATACGAGCACTACAAACAAAACTTTTTTCTTTAACATATTTTTCCCTTAAGATATTTAGATTGTTCCGTAAAATTGGTTTCTTGAAAAACATTGGACGTCTGCGCACATTTGCGTAAAAAGCATGCATGCCTTGTCTCTCGTGTCATCGCTCACTGATAAAGGATAACATTTTTGTACTGAACCTGCAACAGGAAAATGGAGTCCGAACGCGGAGCTGCTATTCAATACCTTGCCTGGACCTCTTTATTTTTGAGAAACAGCCCCTAAAAAGCGCAAATGTCTTTGTTGCCGTGGTCTGTCACCACCATGTAAAAATGGCCGTCACAAGCGGTGGTACCAGCATTGTGAGTAGCATGCCCGAAAATACGCCCATGATGGCATAACGTTCACCTGCGTAACGAGCAATAACAGGCATACATGTGTCCATGGACGCGGCGCCACCTGTGGCTACAGGGGCAAAGCCACCCCATAAACGTACAAGTAATGGGGCAAAAAGCAAGGTGACAAGCTCCCGACTAATATTGGCAAGCAGGGCGACAGAACCGAGCTGGGCATCGCCAAGGCGTGTGATAATAACGCTCGAAAGGCTATAGTAGCCAAAACCTGCGCCAACGCCCATGGTATCCCGCAAAGAAATGTCATGCTGTAAGGCTGTGAGCACTATCCATGAAAGCGCAGAGCCAATGGCTGTGCCTAGCATAATTATAAAGGGCAAGAGCAATATTCTATAGCCAAACTCTCGTACGATAAGGAAATTGCGTGTGTCAAAACCCATACAAGTACCGGCAAGGATGAGCATGGCATATAGAGCAATGTCTAAAAACTCCTGCCCAAGGTTTTGCGACATAAGTTCAAACCTACCCACAAAAACTCCGGCGCAAAAGCACAGCAGGATGAGGAGTGCGCCCTTCATACTTTTTTCTCCCGCATGAGGATGACATAGAATAACCACGCAGCGACTGCACTGCCAAGAGCACATAAAATGCCTATGAGTATCCCTTGTACACCAAGCTCTGTAAGGCGCGCCAAAAGATCAGCATTGCTTCCGAGCGTCATACCTATGAGAAACAGCAGTGTATAAATCACACAAGAGAGCGTGTGATTTACCCATTTTTTTGCTGTATCTTGCTTGCGTAATGCATAGCCTATGGGGATACCTGCCACAATGAGGCCAACTTCTAAAAGCATAATCTACCAAGATTCCCCGTCATCGTTAGGGTTTGAGATAATGCGGACACTGCTGCCCCCATCGTTTGCATGGTGAGGCGAGATGGTATGTTGCATATCAGGCGACATACCGTCTGGCATGCGCTCTTCCATGAGTGCTTGCTGCATAAACCAATCTTCCCGAATTCGCCATGAAGCCGCCGCCGTATAGGCTGGGGAAGAGTACCCCACCGACAAAACTAATGTGCGCCGCGCATGTTCTTGTAAGCGGATGAGTAAGGGAGTGAAGTCTGCGTCGCCTGACAAAATAATAAATTCTTCAAACCTTGTGGAGTGAGACAAATCGTCCATACAATCCATGACTAAGTGAATATCTGTGCTCGTCTTGCCTTGGTTTGTTAGGGGTGGGCAATCCACAACGCGGAAGGCGGCACGAATGAAATTAGTTCGAAAGTCGTGATAACGCTGTGGATTTATATAACAAATACGCTTGAGAATTCGTCTGCGTACACCATCACCATAGAGCATTCGTAAGGCATGCACTTCTAGCCATTTAATCCAGCGCTGGGGCATGGTGCCAAAGGCACGAGCCACTTCGGGATCCATCTCCAAAAAACGTGTAAAAATATTATCAAAATCCACGTATAGAGCTGAATACACTTCGTCAAATCCTGAAAAACGTCCCATAACTGTACCTCATAAAATTAGGAATAAAATAAAAAAATTATACCTTTTATGCCTGATGTGCAAGAAAAAAATATAATATATATTTATATTTTTACTGGAGTATATATATGAATTTTTGCTGTGAAAATGCGGTTTGTCGGACGTTTTTTGAACATATATACGTCAGTCTTGTATTGCTTTTCGGTTACATAGGAGAAGTGTGTGGTGGTTTGGGGCACTCATGGTTTCGTAGCGTAATGGCACCGTGCGCCAACAAGAGCTCCACAAGTGGGGAAAGGGGCATACCTACAACGGTAGTCCACGACCCTTCAATACGATTCACTAAAAAAGCGCCTTTTCCTTGGATAGCATAAGCACCTGCCTTGTCGCGCCCTTCTTTGTGGGCAGCATAGGCTGCAAGTATGGATTCCGACCACTTATGAAAAAATACGTCGGCGCAATCGTAAAAGCTGTGCTCTTTTTTATGGGGAAAAATAACAGATACTGCGCTTACCACACGGTGTTTTCTTCCGGAAAGTTTGCGCAGCATATGCAAAGCGTGGTGTGTGTCTGTAGGTTTTCCTAAAATTTCCCCATCCACATCGACAACGGTATCCGCTGCAATTATAACTGTGTCTTCTGCTGTATGTTGTGCCGCGGTGCGCGCTTTCACAAGGGCAGCGCGCGCCGCATAATCAGCAGGATCTTCGTGGGGTATGGGCGAGGGTTCCGCACCTTTCGGACAGATGATCGTGAAGTCCACGCCCAGTTCCTGTAAAAAATACTGCCGTCGTGGCGAAGAAGAGGCCAAGACAAGGGGCAGAATGTGTTGAAAAATACCTTGCATACTTGCTCGCTACAAACGCACAGGTTTTTCTGGTGGCGGAGGTGCCGCTTCATCTTGTTGGGGCGTTGATGATGTTTTTGGGAGAGGCGGTGGCGGTGCAGACTCATTGTGCTCCGGGGCTTTCTTTTCGTCTGTCGGAGGTGATGTTTGAGAGCCTAGAGCATAACGAATGGCATCGCTTTCGAGCACTGCCATGCCAACCACTTTCCACGTATCTCCTTCTTTCGCAAGGGCAAGCCATGATAATATATTGGTAGGAGTCGTCACGCCAGCCACTGCTGCTGTGGAAGAAAGTTCTTTAATGCGTGCATTCTTCAGCGATGTGGGCACCCAAGGGCAATCAGGTGTGGTCGTGCGTGTACATTGTTGCACGATTTCTCCCGTGCTGACATGGCGTTGAAAATATTCTTCTATATCCCCTTCCACACCGGATACAGCCCCGACTATACCTTGTATACTGCCTATGCCCACAGATTTACTAAAAGAATCAAGCATATTCAAGGGCTCGTTATCGCGGGTCAAGCTGTCTGTGGCAGCTGCCACATAGCGTGGCATGTTAAGCTGCTCTAAAAAAAGTTTTGCGTCCTTATTGTTCAAAGCCGTTGCCACTGTTGACAGTACGCTTTGTGGGTTTTGTGCATTACCTGCATCCTCGCTTCCAAAACAGCCGCCCAAGAGGAGCACAAGGGCGGCACTCATGAGGTATTTTTTCATAAATTTTCCTTTTAGTACAAAGTTTTGTGGAAAATATTAAAGACGTTCCCAAGAGCCTGGAGTGTGCTCGCTGGGTACTTGGTATCGCTTAAATGTCAGTTCTTCGTCTAGCAAATCGACACTCACGGTCTCCCCGTCCAAAATTTTTCCCTCAATAAGTTTTCGTGCCAGTGGTGTTTCTACATAACTTTGAATATAGCGTTTAAGCGGTCGTGCCCCATAGGCAGGGTCATATCCGGCTTCAGCCACAAAGGTTCGTGCGTGTTCCGTAATATCCAGCTGGATCTTGCGTTCTTCAAGTCGTGAACGTAAGCGATGTAACTGTAAGTCCACTATACGCGTAATATGCCCAAGGCTTAAAGGCGTAAAGAGCACTGTTTCGTCAACACGATTAAGAAACTCCGGTCTAAAATAGGTGCGTAATTCCGCCATAACGGCATTGCGCACACCTTCGTCCAGCATGCCATCTTTTTTGATACCTTCGAGCATGAGTGGCGAGCCTATATTTGACGTCATAATAATGAGGCAGTTCCGAAAGTCCACGGTTCTGCCCTGATTGTCCGTTAAGCGCCCGTCGTCAAGCAATTGCAACAAGGTGTTGAAGACATCGGGGTGCGCTTTTTCTATTTCATCAAAAAGCACGACGGAATAAGGCTTACGCCGCACAGCCCCTGTTAATTGACCACCCTCATCGTAGCCAATATAGCCAGGAGGGGCACCAATAAGGCGAGAAACGGAGTGCTTTTCCATATATTCGCTCATATCGAGGCGTACCATATTTTCCTCGCTGTCAAAAAGCGCTTCTGCAAGGGCTTTGCATAATTCAGTCTTGCCAACGCCCGTAGGCCCCAAGAACAAGAAAGAGCCTGTGGGGCGCATGGGGTCTGAGAGGCCGGCGCGCGCTCGCAAAACAGCGTCGGCAACAGCAAGCACAGCTTCCTCTTGCCCCACAACACGTTTGTGTAAGTGCTCGCCAAGACGCAGCAATTTTTCGCGTTCAGATTCAAGCAAGCGCGACACGGGGATACCCGTCCATTTGCCGACAATGTCTGCCACGTCTTCCGAGCGCACTTCTTGCTTTAAAAGACGTTGGGTATTCTCACTTCCTTGCTCTGCCATGGTAAGCTGTTTTTCTAGCGTGTGCAAGGTGGAATATTTTAACTCTGCCGCCCTATTCAAATCATAAGCTCGTTCCGCCTGTTCTATGGCTAAGCGTGTCTGTTCAATATGCTCTTTGATATTTCGTACGTCGTCGATGGAGCTTTTTTCCGTTTCCCATTGTTTGCGTAAAAGCCCTTGTTGAATGGACAATTCTTTGAGTTCGTCTTCAAGTTTTTGCAGTCGTTCTTGAGAGATTGTATCTGTTTCACGGCGTAATGCTTCGCGTTCAATTTCCAGTTGCATGACTTTCCGATTGGCATTATCAAGTTCGGCAGGCAAGGAATCTATTTCTGTGCGAATCATGGCCGCCGCCTCGTCCACAAGGTCAATGGCCTTATCGGGGAGTTGCCTGTCAGTGATATACCTATGCGACAAGACGACAGCTTCTACAATGGCAGAATCCAAAATGCGCACACCGTGATGTACTTCAAAGCGTTCTTTGAGGCCGCGCAAAATTGATATGGTATCTTCCACTGTAGGTTCTTCCACAAGCACGGGTTGAAAGCGCCGTTCAAGAGCAGGATCCTTTTCAATATACTTCCGGTATTCATCAACGGTTGTGGCGCCTACGCAGTGCAGTTCACCTCGCGCCAGCATGGGTTTCAGAAGATTGCCTGCGTCCATGGAACCTTCAGTTTTTCCTGCGCCCACAATGGTATGTAGTTCATCTATGAAGAGAATGATATTGCCTTCTGACTTTTCTACTTCTGCCAACACAGCCTTGAGTCGTTCCTCAAATTCGCCGCGATACTTGGCGCCTGCCACCAAGGCACCCATATCAAGGGCATACAGTGCTTTGCCTTTGAGCCCTTCCGGAACATCGCCGTTGACAATGCGAAAGGCGAGCCCCTCCACAATGGCTGTTTTGCCCACACCTGCCTCACCGATGAGCACAGGATTATTCTTTGTTCTACGGGAAAGTATGCGAATGACACGACGAATCTCTGCATCTCGCCCAATCACAGGATCCATTTTGCCAAGCCGAGCCGCTTCCACAAGGTCGCGACCATATTTGCTTAAGGCTTCAAATGTGTGCTCAGGATTGGTACTGGTCACCCGTGCGCCGCCCCGCAGAGCCTCCATCGCGGCACTAAAGCGTGCCTTTGTGATTTTATATTCACGCCACAGCGCACCAAGAGGCGTGGCGACGGGCTGGTCTGCCAACATGGCGAACATGTGATCAACACTGACATAGTCGTCCTTCATACGTTTGGCTTGCGCATCGGCATCGGTCAATATTTTTGCCACACGCTGAGTAACCATGATTTTACTCGTGTCTACGCTTGTGCCCGCCACCTTAGGGCGCTTGCGCAGAACCTCGTTCACAGCCACGTCCAGCGCGCGCACTTGTATGCCCATATGTTCTAAAATGCGTGGAACGATACCTTGTTCTTGCTGAATGAGTGCCAAGGCAACATGTTCAACATCCACATCGGCATGTTGCATACCTACGGCGAGGCTTTGCGCCTCGTTAATGGCTTCGCGAGCTTTTTCGGTAAATTTATTCAAGTCCATATAGATTTCTCCAAAGTATCAAATATATTATTCACGTGCTTTGAATGCTGATATTTCAGCGAGTTTCTCCCAAAGCACGCGTTCTTCGTCGTTCAGTACGGGCGGTGCTTTTATCATGATGCGCACCATCACATCACCGCGTGTGGCGCCGGAGCCCATGCCTTTGCCCCGCAGGCGAAAGCGCTTACCGGAGGATGATCCTGCAGGAATGTGCATTTCTATATCACCGTCAAGGGTTGGAATACGCACATCGGATCCCAGCGTTGCTTCCCACGGTGTCAGGGGCACATCGTACTCAAGGTTTAAACCCTCAATTGTAAATTGCGGATGTTGGGCATAGGTCACGCGCAGAAATAGATCGCCAGGCACACCACCCGGTGCTGGGTCACCTTGTCCTGTCAGGCGCAACTTGGCACCAGCTTTTATGCCGGCGGGAATACTTACTTCCAAACTGCGACCTTGCACGGTAATGGTGCGCCGCGCTCCCTTGAGGGCATCTTCAAGGCTGACAGAAATGTCTGCTTCCACATCGCGCCCTCGACGCTGCTTTCGTGAAAAGGCGCCGAAGGGATCGGGGCCAAATTGTTGGCCTCGTCCGGAGCGAGCGGCTTGTCCAAAGAGCATTTCAAAAAAGTCAGAAAAATCGTTCCCGCCACCAAAGTTCTGCCCATTGAAATTAAAATTGAAACCTTCAAAGCCGGGGGCACCCTGGAACTGTTGACCATGCTGCCAGTTATGCCCCAGTTGATCGTAGAGCTTGCGCTTTTCTGGATCCTTGAGCACTTCGTAAGCTTCATTGACTTCTTTAAATTTTTCTTCGGCCGCGGCATCGCCCTGATTTAAATCTGGGTGATATTTTCTTGCTAATTTTTTGAAAGCCTTAGCGATTGCTTCTGTTGAGGCAGATCGTTCTACCCCTAGAAGTTGGTAATAGTCTTTATACGAAACACTCATCTTATACCTCCGTGCGCACTGTGACTTGCTCTTAAATAACTCTTAAACAGTGTGCGTCAATGGCAGGAAGGTTTTATCACTCCGTTGATGCTTCTGCCCTCTGCCAGTATCTGCCTATTATCAATGCACCTTGAATAAGCAGGGACAGTATAGTCGTTTAGCCTCGACTCCGCAATTCTATAGCAGGTTCAAAATGCGTTTTTCTGATGCACGACCCTAAATACCCTTCTGGGGCGCGTGAGGTGAGTTCCTTGCGAAGAAATGCGTTTTTTTGAAGTTTGAGTCGCGTCTTGTTTGTATGGATTTTTGTTATTTTCATCGGGCTGCTATGAAGCACCTTTCACAGGCCAGCGCAAAACAGCCACACAGTCGCTTTCATGGCCTAGAGTGCGCGCAACCATTGGCGGCTTGCCTACGCTTGATGATGTCATTCCCCGTCAAGTACAGCATGGCACTTGTGAAGCGGCAATATTGCTTGCTGAGGGTGAAGAGTTGTACCCAGAGGCAGCGGGGAAAATTCGCGTTGAAACTGTAGACGCCATAAGCACAGAATTTTTCGCCACACCGGATGCCACCACAGCACCAAGAGTGGACGCAATAATCGGATCCGTTTTGAAACCTTCCAGCGCATGTTCAATCTTGATACGCATGGGGTGAGCGCATGGCAGATTATTCACGACAAATACGCAGCGCACGAAAGCTGATTGCCAAGAAGGGGCAAACAATGGTGTTTGTGGAAGTGACGACGGGGAAGAACCCAGACACGGGGCGCACTGAGACCACAAAGACCGAAAGCAATTTTTTCGGCGTCAAGACAAACCCGAAGTCAGATGAAGTGCAAGCGGGATTGTATGCAAGCGACACTGTGTTGGTACTGACAGCAAGGGAAGCATTCCGAGGCCGTCTACTGTGGATGAAATACAATTCAACGGGCACAAGTGGGGCATTGAGAGTATCGCCATAGTGGCACCAGCAGAGCAAAATATTTTGTACAAGATGGCTGTGAGGGATAAGGGCACAATTTAGGGAAACACAGGAAGGACAGTCCCCGCGTTTTGCCCTTCATCAAAAAGGGGCGTAGCAATGGGCCATGCCCTTCTTTTGTGGCGTACCTACTTTTCATACCTACCTTGCGAGGCGGGGCGTGTGCTGTGTGTGTTTGTATTACGCGCAAACAGTGCGCTTGCTATACCACATTTTACCAGTCTTTACCGTAGAAGGTAGGTATATGGTAGGTATTTTTGGGTAGGTAAAAAAATTTAGGCACTCACATTTTTTGTAAGTGCCTTAAAATCTCGACTTTCTGAGATGATTATACTGCAATTTTAATATCTTCCAGATGTTTTCCTGTGTCGTGTACAAAAATCAAGACAGCATTTGCCACAAGAGTATCAAAAATCGCTTGAATTAACTTGGCTCTTCCGGTTCAAGGATACTTTTTGACAAAATAGAGGACATGGTGTCCAA
>CAYJPE010000114.1:0-8912 GCA_964371965.1 uncultured Desulfovibrionaceae bacterium | reverse complement strand
GGGATGGGGGGAGTTTGAGGGGGAAAGGGGAGCTTTTGGGTTTTGGCAAAAGATCCCCTTCCCCCCTCAAGAAAAATACGTCATCAGTGTTTCCCCTGATATGGGGGATATTGACTTGCGAAACTGTGCGCACCAACGCGCACATCAATGCCGCGAGAATGTCAAATACTCTCAGTGTGACGGAAAGCAATTGAAGAATTCTTTTTGTGTTTTTTAAGTAATTTCAAATTATTATAGTTAAAAGTTGATAGCGGATTGATTTTTTAATAGACTGATAGGGCTTTCTACAGGCCATTAAAGGTGTGTCTATGCTGCAAGGTATGTTTGTGTTTTTTGTATTGGGTATGGTCTTGCTCGTGTGTGCTACCATCAAGGCTGCGCGACAAAGTCACCGCCACCCTGCACTTCTGGTCAGTGGGGCGGTGGCAGATGTGGGTCTTGCCATGCTTGCCCTTTGGGCTCCTCATACGTTGCAGACGCCTGTGGCCGTCGTTGTTTTCTTGCTTTTTCAGTTCTGCGCCCGTGCTTTGGCCTTTGCGGCTTGGCGTTGCATACCCACCATGTCCTACGGACGCGCCTTGTGTGCCTTGGGCTTTATGGCGGCGGTGGGTGGCTCGCCCTTTCTTGTGCCGGAAGGCCGATTTATCATAACGCAGCTTTTGAGCCTTTCCGGCACTCTTGGCCTTGCGGCGGCTCTTGCGGCGGCCTGCTCAACAACTGTCTTTATTTGGCTGCACCTTGGTGCTGTGCGGACGCTCTTTTTGGAATTGCCGCAAGAATCACCTCAGGGCGCCCCTTGCCCATCCTCCCCAATGCTGGCTGCCAAGGGGGCGTCTGTGTGGGCTCATGTGCGCGTGTGCGGCTTGGCTTTGGCGGTGGCACTCATGGGTATTTTTCGTGTGCCCTTCCAAGAGCGTGTGGCCTTATTTCTTGATATACCCTTGAGCCTCACTGCCCATGCAAGCGTGTTTCACGATCCTCTTTTTTTGCTGCTTTATGCAGGCGCCGGCATAACGGCAGTGCTTGCGCTCATACGGCCTTCGTGGACACTTAAGGGCATGACGCTTTTTTTGGCCATGGCCTTTGTGTCGTTGGCAACACAAGCGGACTTTGCGGCTGTGGAGCTTTTGACGCCTCATGCGTATTTTTTTGCCCTCATGGTCACGGGCATGGGCTTTGTGGTGGGGGTGTACTCCCTTGGCTACATGGGGCGTGATGCCCATAAACGCAGCTATGCCATCTTTCTTCTCCTCACATTTGCAGCTCTTGTGGGCATTGTGACCACGACAGATTTGACGTCCTTTTATGGATATTGGGAATTAATGACATTTGCTTCGTGGTTTCTTGTGGTGCATGACAGGCATAAATATGCGTGCCATAAGCAAGGTGGGCATGCTGCGGATGCCATTTTGCGAGCGGGAAGAAAGTATTACGTCATGTGCGCGGGCGGCGCTCTTTTTATGCTGCCGGGCTTGTGTGTGCTTGGCGGCGGGCATACGGCAGTTTTTGCCATATCTCACACGGTCGGCAGCATGTCTCCCGTGCTTTTGGGTACGGCGGCACTCTTGACTTTGCTCGGTTTTGCCGCAAAGGCGGGGATTGTGCCCTTGCATTCGTGGCTTCCCGATGCGCACCCTGCGGCGCCTTCGTCTGTATCTGCGCCATTGTCCGGCATCATTACAAAAATGGGGATTTTTGGCATTGTTGCCTTCCTCTTGCCTTATTGGGACGTGGGAAGCATGCCACATACCGGCTTTGTTGTCAGTTTTTTGGGCGCGGCCACGCTTATTTATGGCGAGTGGATGGCCTTGCGCCAAGACGATATAAAGAGGCTTTTGGCCTATTCCACATTGGGGCAGGTGGGCGAAATCTGCTTGGTGTTGGGACTTGGCACGTGGCTTGCGACTACGGGCGCCCTTGTGCATGTGTTTAACCATGCCATCATGAAGGATTTGCTCTTTCTTGGGGCGGGTGTGTGTATTATGCGCACGGGCAGCAGAAAGCTTGAGGATTTGCGCGGACTTGGTGCTCATATGCCGTGGACGGTGACGTGTATGGCTGTGGGGCTTATTGCCATAATGGGCTTGCCGCCTTTTGCGGGTTTTTTTGGTAAGTATCTGATGGTACAAGCCCTTATTGAGCAAGGCCAAGTTTTTATGGCGTGCTTATTGCTTATCGGTTCTCTTGTGGGCGCCGTGTATTATGTGCGTATTTTGCGCCTCTTGGTTTTTGAAAAGCGCACGAACCTTACACCCCTTGCGCCCATAAAGACGCAATATGCCCTTTATATGCACCTTGCACTGTGTTTTCTTGCCGCACTTACGATCCTTATTGGTCTTCTCCCCCAATATGTCATACATCTTGCTGCAGCTGTTGCGGATCAGTTTTTCAGCATGACACTTGTGGCGGAAGTGACCATGGATATAGTGAATATCTCGTGGCCTGTCTATGTATGGATACCCTTTGTGGGGGCGCTCATGCCCGTGCTCTTTAAGGAGAACCCCAAGGGTGCGGCCTTTGCTACGGCAACAGTGCTGCTGCTCACGGCGGCTCTTGTACTCCTGTTGGGGCAGGATCTCGATGCCTTGTCCTTCGCCTTTGCCCTGATGGTGCCGCTCATGGGCGCGCTCAACATGGTCTATGCGGCGGGCTATATGGCGCACAGCCATTCACAGTGGCGCTTTTATGCTATATTTTTGTGTATGTGTGGCGGGCTCATAGGCATGGCGGCGGCAAAAAACCTGCTGACATTCTTCGTATTTTGGGAAATAATGAGTTCATGGACGCTTTATATGACCCTTGCCCACGAAGGCACGAAGGGCAGTGTTCGCGAAGCTTTTAAGTATTTTCTCTTTAACCTTGTGGGTGCTACATGCCTCTTTATAGGCGTGTGCGTTGTGGGCGGCTCTTTGCCCCTCTCATTCGTCGGAGATTATCACACATGGCAACCGCTGGTGGCACAACTTGACAGAGTAACCGTAGGTTTTGCATATGTGCTCTTGGTCGTGGGTTTTGTTATGAAGGCGGCACAGTTGCCCTTCCGCATTGATTGGCAAATGCATCCCTCGCTGGCGCCCACGCCGATATCCGGCTTTATTTCTTCTGTCCTCTTAAAAAGCGCCATCATCGGTCTTGTGAAGCTTTTTGTGCCTCTTGGCGGCAGTCTTGTGCTTTTTGGTGCCATACCTGCCGGTTTTGCGCGCGCGCTTCAAGATATTGTCATGTGGGTGGGCGGTATCACGCTTTTGTGGGCGGCGGTGCAAGCGCTTCGAGCCACAAACTTGAAGCTCATATTTATTTATTCCACCGTCAGTCAAATTGGCTATATGGTGCTGGCTGTGGGCATGGGAACAGCCCTTGGTTATGCAGGTTCCCTCTTGCATGTAGCAAACCATATGTTTTTCAAGGATGCACTCTTCCTTGTCTGCGGTGTTGTCATGTTGTATTCGCATAAGGAAGACTTGCGTGACCTTGGCGGTATTGGGCGCAAAATGCCCTTTACCATGACCGTTTTTGCCATTGCCGGCTTGTCGGTGATAGGCGTGCCGCCAAGTAATGGCTTTAGCTCCAAGTGGCTCATCTATCATGCGCTTATGGAGTCCGGAGAAACAGCCTTGGCGCTCATGTCCTTACTTGGCAGTGTCATCACCATGGCCTATATTCTCAAGTTCCTCCATGCAGTCTTCTTGGGTCAACCGTCCGATTACGCGGCAGCGTCCCCTACGCCCCCCGAGGCCACGTACGAACTCAGTCGTTCCATGCGCATTCCAATGACAATATTGGCGCTTGGCTGCGTGCTCACCGGTGTCTTCCCCGGTATTTTCCTCATGCCCATCAATACCATATTGCTTGAATACGGCCTTACGCCGCTTGACGTGAGTCTCTATGGCATAGAAACTGGCGTTGGTGCATGGAATGCCACAGTTCTTGCAGTCATGGTCTTTGTGGCTGTGGGCGGCATGTGGTGGCTGCTTAATGTTTGCGTTACGCGCAACAGTAGGCAAACAGATGTACACATGTGCGGCCTTTTGCCCCAAGAAGGTTCACGGCGCATGCCGCCGCGTGCCCTGTATGGCGGTATGCCTACTCGGGCTGATGTGTGTAGGGGCTTGCAGGGAATGTATACTGCATTGCAGCGTTATTATGCACAACTGAACACGCGTCGGGCACGTTTTATGAAGGAGAAATCCCATGATTGAGACATTTTGGGCCATTGTTCACATGTGCCTTTTTCCGGGCGGCCTTTTTGCCTTGAGCGTTGGACTTTTCTATAAAGGCATAGACAGGCGTGTGGAGGCGCGACTACAGCGTCGTGTGGGGCCGCCGCTGCACCAACCTTTTTTGGATGTGGCAAAGCTTTTTACAAAGGAAACATTGCTTCCGCGCACGGCGCAGCGCACGGCCTTTTTGCTGGCGCCTGTGTTGGCCTTTGGCAGCATGCTTATTTGTGCGGCCTTTGTTCCTGTGGCGGGTGTGTATGAGGGGCTTCCTCATCTTGCAGACTTACTCGTTATTTTTTACCTTTTGCCGGTGCCTGCCATGGCGCTTATGCTTGGTGGTTCGGCTTCGTCTTCGCCTTTTGGGGCTGTGGGCTTTTCGCGGGAGATGCTGCTCATGTTGGCCTATGAACTGCCTTTGCTCATGATACTCTTAACCGTGGCGGTCTTTTTGGGCGATATGGGGGCGCAGGCGGCAACGCCCGCATGGGCAGACTTCTCGCTCACGTCCCTCTTGCTCGTGCAGCAAGAGCAGGGTGCCCTGGCGTATAATCCTGTGCTGTGGCCGGCGCTTATAGCCTACATATTGTATGTGCCTGCCACCCTTGGCGTGGCGCCCTTTGATGTGGCAGAGGCGGAAACAGAAATCCTTGAAGGCCCTTTGCTCGAATATGGCGGTGCGCCGCTGGCTGTCTTCACGCTTGCTTCAGCGCTCAAAACATTTGTGGTGCTTGGCCTTGGGGTGACGCTCTTTTTTTCGGGCACCGTCAGTGACTTTTGGCTTGTCAACCTTGTGTGGTTTCTTGTCAAATGCGTTCTTTTGTTAATACTCTCTGTCACTCTTGTGAAGGCTGCAAGCGCCCGTTACCGCATTGGTCAAGCTCTTGGATTTTTTTGCAAATATCCTCTTCTCTTGGCATTGTGCAGTTTACTTCTTGTCTGCTTTATATAGGAAAGGCATATGGAATTTTTGAAAAAACTCTCCGTGCGTTCGCCGTGGCTTTTTCGTATCAACGCCGGTTCATGCAATGGGTGCGACGTGGAACTTGCCACAACGGCCTGCATACCGCGTTATGATGTGGAGCGTCTTGGCTGCAAATACTGTGGTAGCCCTCGTCATGCGGATATTGTACTCATTACAGGCCCCTTGACAACGCGCGTTAAGGACAAAGTCTTGCGCGTGTGGGACGAAATACCTGAGCCCAAAATCACTGTGGCTGTGGGCATTTGTCCCATATCTGGCGGTGTGTTTCGCGAGGGCTACAGCATTGAAGGCCCCATCGACAGATATATCCCCATTGATGTGAACGTGCCCGGCTGCCCGCCGCGCCCTCAATCCATCTTGGAGGGTGTTGTTATGGCGCGTGACCTCTGGCTCAAAAGAATGTGCCCCAATTAAAGGAGGACGCCGCGCATGAAAAAATTTTTGAAAGTCCTCGCAAAAAATGTTTTACAAGGGCCAAGCACCGACCCTTTTCCTTTAGGCGAAACCTTCACGCCCGCCAAATTTCGTGGCAAGGTACAAATAGACGAACACCTCTGTATGGGCTGTGGTGCGTGCCGCTTTGTGTGTACGGCAGGCGCCATTCACATTGATCGCCGTGCCGATGCCTCAGGCTATGACTTTACAGTGTGGCACAACAGTTGCTGCCTGTGCGCCTCATGCCGACAGGTCTGCCCCACAAAGGCTATAACTCTCAGTAATGACTGGCATAATGCCCATGAGCAGGCGCAAAAGTTTACGTGGAATGAACAAAAATTCATGCCCTACACCCCGTGCGCTTCTTGTGGATCCCCCATGCGAATTTTGCCAATTGAACTGGCAAAGAAGCTGTATGCCCATAACGACGACGTTGATGCGGCTCATATTGTGCGTATTTGCCCGCAATGTCGTCAACAAGAGGACGCCGCCCGCAATGAGGCGCGCCTGTTGCAAAATAGTGTAAAAAAAACTGATTAATCTTTGTATAGGGATATATTATGCCAAAACATTCGGAACACGCAAAGCAGGTCGCAGTCCATGACGTGTTGTTGCATGAGTCTTTAATGGCACTTGCAGAGGCCGATTCCGTGCGGATTGACAAGCATGTGGCGACAACGCACTGGTACCGTCTGGCATTGCCGGAGCATATCGTGGACGCCGCTCGCGTGTTGGCGCAGCACAAAACTCGCCTTGCCATGGTGACTGCGTACAATAGCAAACACTTGCAAGAACCTGTGCACGAAGTGTGTTATCACTTTGAAAAGCAGGGTATTGTCTATAATGTGACTGTGTTGTTGGACGAAGAGCACCACATCGTACCGTCCATAACGTCCATTTTTCGCAATGCCGATTGGCACGAAAGAGAAATGATGGAACTCTATGATATTGTTGTGCAAGGCCATCCCAATCCGCGCCGTCTCTTTCTTGACCCGGAACTTGACTCCGGCATCATGGGCGAAGCCGTGCCCCTCTCCATCATGATGAACGGCGCGTGTACTGTAGACCTTTGGGAGCGCATCATGAAGGATACGCCGGCGCATGTGCCGGATCCGGCTACGGAAGGAGGCGTATGATGAGTACTGTGAGTGATGCATTTACCTTGCCCCTCGGCCCCGTACACGTGGCACTCGAAGAGCCCGTGTACTTTCAGATCACCATGGACGCAGAGGACGCCGAACGCATAGCCTCCGTCGAGCTCACATCCGGTCATGTGCATCGCGGTATGGAAGCCATGGCTTCGCAACGCAATCTTTTTAAAAATGTGACTCTCACCGAACGCGTCTGCTCTTTGTGCTCCAACAGCCATTCTTTTACCTATTGTATGGCCGTAGAAAATGTTCTGCGCATGAACATAAGCCCACGCGCCAAATATCTGCGCGTCCTTGCCGAAGAGATCAAGCGCGTGGCCTCGCACTTATTCAATCTTGCCATTCAAGCGCATATTATCGGCTTTAAGTCACTCTTTATGCACATTATGGAAGTGCGCGAAGTCATGCAAGATGTGAAGGAAACTGTTTACGGCAATCGCATGAACCTTGCCGCCAACTGCATAGGCGGTGTCAAGTATGATGTGGATGCCGCCATGATTCACTATATTTACAAGCAGTTGGCTGTAGTTGAAGAGTCGTGCAGAGACATTCACGACATTTTTGCCACCGACAGCATGATTTTAACCCGCACTCGCGGCCTTGGCCTTTTGCCACACGATGATGCCATTGCCTTTGGCGTTGTGGGCCCCGTGGCTCGTGGCAGCGGTATTGATAATGACGTGCGCAAAGCCTCACCCTATGCGGCCTATGATGCCTTGGATTTTGATGTCATTCTTGAGGACGGCTGCTGTGTCCATGCCCGCTCCCTTGTGCGCCTCAGAGAGCTTCTTGTGTCCATAAGCATAGTGCGTCAAGTGTGCGCACATCTTCCCGAAGGGGAGCTTTCCGTACCCGTGCGCGAAATTCCCAAATCAGAAGCGTGTGCCCGAACAGAAGCGCCACGCGGCGAGGTCATGTACTATATTCGTACCAATGGAACGGACAGACCAGACAGGCTTAAATGGCGTGTGCCTTCTTATATGAACTGGGAAGCTCTTGGCGTCATGCTCAAAAACTGCCAAGTGGCGGATGTCGCACTTGTGACAAATAGCATTGACCCTTGTGTGTCGTGTACAGAGCGCTAAGCGCAGTATTGTATGCACGAATCAAGCCTTGTGGCAGGTATTATTCGCATTGTGTCGCAAGAAGCACAGCAGGCTCGCGCTCGAGGGCATGCCTTTGAGCGTGTACAAGATGTCTGTGTGTCTGTAGGCTTTTTCACCTGCATTGACACGCACTTTTTGCAAGAATGCTTTGCGCTCATGGTAGAAGAGAGCACGCACGTGCGCGGCGCTGTCTTGCGTGTGAGGCGGCGTGCGCTCACATGTTATTGCGATGCTTGCGACCTGTCATTTGAGCTGAACAAAAGCCCCTTTTGCTGCCCTCACTGCGGACAAACTCATGTGCACTTTGACGATGCCTACGGATGTACAGTGGACAGTATTGACCTTTGTTAAAGCAAGGAAAAGAAAATGCAAGAACATATACAAGTTATCCCCGATAAGTGTCGTGCATGTCGGCGTTGCGAAATAGCCTGCATAGCTGCGCACCACGGACTCAGCTTTAAGGAGGCCATGCAGCACCGCGACGAACTTGTTTCGCGGGTGCATGTGGTGAAAACAGACACATACAAAACAACTGTGCGCTGTCACCAGTGCGAGCCTGCCCCATGCGTTGCCATGTGTCCCACAGGTGCTTTGCAGCAAGAGGAAAGTGGCACCATTACCATGCGCGTGCAGTTTTGCTCATCGTGTAAAATGTGTATATTTGTCTGTCCTTATGGAGCTATTTCTCTGGAATCCATAGGTATGCCCGGTGAGGGTAATGAGACGATGGCGCAAAAAGCGCGACGAGAAGTGGCCGTGCGTTGTGACATGTGCGCTGGCTGGCGCCACAAAGAAGGCAAAAAAATCACCGCTTGTATGGAAGCCTGCCCTGTGCGCGCTCTTTCGATGGTAGAGCCCGACGGAAGCGTTTTAATGGCGCCTGAGAGGAAAAAAGCACAGCGAGCGTAATGCTTTATAATGGAAATGTTGATTCAGTATTTTTTTGAGCCTCTTTTTTTTGAGGGGGGAAGGGCAGCTTTTGCCAAAACCCAAAAGCTTCCCCTTCCCCCCTCAAACT